>NZ_JBHUSG010000005.1:201575-315659 GCF_042673745.1 Kitasatospora sp. NPDC057015 | reverse complement strand
CGGCCGCGAACGGAGCGATCTTCGCCTCGGCCAGCGAGCGCACCGCCTCCCGGAGCATGTCGTGCTCCTCGGTGGTCCGGAAGAGATCGAAGTCCGCTCCTGCGCTGCCCGTCATGATGCCTCGCTCGCCTAGTTAATTACCGTTAAGTAGATCCTAATTCTAGGGTTGCCCCCCGCCCGGACCGCACGTGACATGCACGACACTCCGTACCGGCGCGGCCCCGCACGGTGGCACCCGCGCGAAGGCGTACCCCGGTGCGGTCGTCGCCTCACCTCGCGGGGGCACCCGATCCGTGACGACACCCGGCCCGCCGTACGGCACCCGTCGCCGCCGCGGGGCCCGGGAGCGCTTCGCGTGACCGGATACGGGCGGATCGCCCGCGTACGTCACGGGCGCCGCACAGCCGGATCCCCCGCTTCCGCGTGCGGATAGCATCTGTGCTTGCGCCCCGCGCTCAGCGACACCCGACCGGTCCGACCCACCGCACGAATAGGGGAACCCGTGGCCCTCCGCATCTCAGTGATCGGCACCGGCTACCTCGGCGCCACACACGCCGCCTGCCTGGCGGAGTTCGGCTTCGAGGTGCTCGGCCTGGACATCGATCCGGAGAAGATCGCCACCCTGACCGCCGGCCGGATCCCGATGTACGAGCCGGGACTCTCCGAGCTGCTGGTCAAGCACGTGGCCGGGCACGAGGGGTCGTCCGGGCGACTGCGCTTCACCACCTCCGCGCAGGAGGCCGCCGAGTTCGGCGACGTCCACTTCATCTGCGTCAACACCCCGCAGCGCAAGGGCGAGTTCGCGGCGGACATGTCCTACGTGGACGCCGCACTGGACTCGATCGCGCCCTACCTGACCCGGCCGACCCTGGTGGTCGGCAAGTCGACCGTGCCGGTCGGCAGCGCGAGCCGGCTCGCCGAGCGTCTCGCGGCCCTCGCGCCCGTCGGGGAGGGCGCCGAGCTGGCCTGGAACCCCGAGTTCCTGCGCGAGGGCTTCGCCGTCGGCGACACCCTGCACCCGGACCGGATCGTGGTCGGCACCCGGACCGAGCGGGCCGAGGAGCTGCTGCGCGAGGTGTACGCGACGCCGATCTCCGAGGGCGTCCCGTTCGTGGTCACCGACTTCGCCACCGCCGAACTGGTCAAGGCCGCGGCCAACTCCTTCCTCGCCACCAAGATCTCCTTCATCAACGCGATGGCGGAGGTCTGCGAGAGCGCCGGCGCCGACGTCACCCAGCTCAGCAAGGCCCTCTCCTACGACGAGCGGATCGGCGGCAAGTTCCTGAACGCCGGGCTCGGCTTCGGCGGCGGTTGCCTGCCCAAGGACATCCGCGCGTTCATGGCCCGCGCCGGTGAGCTCGGCGCCGACCAGGCGCTGACCTTCCTGCGCGAGGTCGACTCGATCAACATGCGCCGCCGCTCGCGGATGGTCGAACTGACCCGCGAGCAGTGCGGCGGCGGCTTCCTCGGCCGCCAGGTCGCCGTCCTCGGCGCCGCGTTCAAGCCCAACTCGGACGACATCCGGGACTCCCCCGCGCTCAACGTCGCCGCGCAGATCCAGCTCCAGGGCGCGCAGGTCACCGTGTACGACCCCAAGGCGATGGACAACGCCCGCAAGATGTTCCCCAGCCTCGCGTACGCGGACAGCGCGCTGGAGGCCGCGCAGGGCGCCCACGTCGTGCTGCACCTGACCGAGTGGCAGGAGTTCCGCGAGCTGGACCCGGCCGAGCTGGGCGCGGTGGTCGCGGAACGCCGGCTGCTGGACGGCCGCAACGTCCTGGACGGCGCCGCCTGGCGCGCGGCCGGCTGGACGTACCGCGCGATGGGGCGGCCGAGCTAGCGCTCCCGTCGAGCAGCAGTCCCGTCGTACGAGCCCGCCCCGACGTGATCGGGGCGGGCTCGCCCGCTGTCCCGCCGGGTGGCCGGGTGACCGGGTGGCCGGGTGGCCGGGTGGCCGGGTGGCCGAGGTCGGACGCCCGGCCTGCCGTCGGTGCCCCTCCAGTTCCGTCAGTCCCCCTCCAGTTCGAGGACGACCAGCGTGCCCGTACTGCCCGGGCGGACGGCGTGCGGGGTGCCCGCCGGCACCAGGTACAGCTCGCCCGCCCGCACCGGCACCGGGGTGCCGTCCACCTCCAACTCCAGCCGACCGTCGAGGACGATCAGGGCCTCGTCGGCGGCGTGCCGTTCCTCCTCCAGCGGCAGCCCGTCCATCCGCAGCACCTTCACGCAGGCCGCTCCCACCCGGCCCAGCCCGCGCGAGCTCCACGCCTGCGGCAGACCCACCGCCGTCGCCACCAGGTCGACCACACTCACGGCACACCCCTCCCACCGGACCGGCCGGTCGAGTCGACCGGCCTCCGGGTCACGTTCAACGGATGCCTCGGAAACTACTCGCCCGGCGGCGCGAAGTGGTCGACCGTTTGGCAAAGACTCGGGCCGGAATTGCTGCGGCGGCCCGCCCGTTGGAGCAGGCATGACGAACTACGGAGACGACGCCACCGTCCGCGAGATCCTCACCGGCACCGGCGAGGTGTGGGCCGTGGTCGGCCTGTCCAACAACACCGCGCGGGCGGCCTACGGAGTGGCCCGGGTGCTGCAGCGCTACGGCAAGCAGGTGGTGCCGGTTCACCCCAAGGCGGAGACCGTCCTCGGCGAGCAGGGGTACGCCACCCTCGCCGACGTACCGTTCCCGGTCGACGTGGTGGACGTGTTCGTGAACTCCTCGCTGGCCGGCGCGGTCGCGGACGAGGCCGTCGCGGTCGGGGCCAAGGCGGTCTGGTTCCAGCTCGACGTGGTCGACGAGGCCGCCTACGCTCGCACCACCGAGGCCGGTCTGAAGATGGTCATGAACCGCTGCCCCGCGATCGAGATCCCGCTGCTCTGAGGCCGGCTCCGCGCCCGGCCCCGGACCGACCACCAGGAGCACCCGCACGATGACGGACGCGCCTTCGCCGAAGCCCACCCTGGACCTGACGGACGCCGTCTGGCTCGCCGCCCCCGGCCAGTCGGACGGCCCACAGATCGCCTTCGTCGACGACCACATCGCCATGCGCAACGGCGCCGACCCCGACGGCCCAGTGCTGGTCTTCACCCCGGGCGAGTGGGAGGCGTTCCGACTCGGCGCCGTGGACGGCGAGTTCGACATCGGCTACGTACCCAAGTCGCGCTGACGGAGACCCGCTGACGGAGGCCGGCCCGGGCTCCGCCTGGTGGCCGTGGGAGCATCGCCCCATGTTGACCAAGGACGAGGCGACGGCACTGGTGATGGAGCAACTGGCCCTGGTGGAGGACAAGTACTGGCTGAACCGGCCCGAACGCACCCGCCCGGACGGGCCGGAGTGCCTGTTCGCGATCAGCCACATGGACCGGGTCTCCTTCGGGTGGGTCGCCTACTGGACCCTTCGGGAGGCCGTCGAGGGCCGGACGACCCGCCCCCGGCTCGGCGGGAACGGCCCCTTCCTGGTGGACCGCGAGAACGGCACGGTCCACCAGGTCGGCACGGGCCGGAGCCCGCGGCACTACGTGGCCGAGTACGAGCGGACCCGAGCCGCCGGCTGAGGCGGCCCGCACCGCAGGTTCCGGTGCGGGCCGCCTCCGCGATCACCTGCGCTCAGCCGTCGACCCGGACGAGCCCCCCGGCACCCACGGCCCGGGCGAAGTCGGCGAAGACCTGGGCCGGGTAGCGGTGCGCCGGACCATCGGGGTCCTTGCTGTCCCGGACGGCGGTGACCGCGCCCAGGAGCCCACACTCGACACAGTTGTCGTTGGGGTCGCTGAAGCTCGCCTTCCTCCACTGCACGGGAAGGGCGGAGGCCACGGGGAAGGACGGGTTCATTTGAGCTGGTCTCTCTTCTCTTGGATGAGGCTGAGCGACTGGTCGAGATCCAGTGCGGTCGCAATGATCTCGTCGAAGGCCGCTCGGTAGATGTCCACGTGATCCGGCTCTTCGACCCAGTTCCCGCCGAGCATTCCGCTCAGCAGAACGAGATCAAGGTCCCGCTGGCGGAACTCCAGGAGGGCAAAGGGCCCACTCATTCCAGGATTCGGCGGAGCCACCGTCGGCATGATCTGGATCTTGATGTTCGGGTACCGGCTCAGATGGACCAGCTTGTCGAGCTGGTCGACCATCACACCGTCCCCCGCGCCCATGCTCAGCGCCGACTCATGGATGACGGCC
Source organism: Kitasatospora sp. NPDC057015 (assembly GCF_042673745.1). Taxonomy (NCBI): domain Bacteria; kingdom Bacillati; phylum Actinomycetota; class Actinomycetes; order Kitasatosporales; family Streptomycetaceae; genus Kitasatospora; species Kitasatospora sp. NPDC057015. The sequence goes on along the minus strand of NZ_JBHUSG010000005.1, from coordinate 311,482 downwards.
CACACCTTGAGCGGATTCTCCGAGCGCGTGAGAACCGCTTGCCGAGCGAGCCGAACCTCCACTCTCTCCTCGACGCTGGACGTCTTGAGCACGCCCATCGAGATGATGGCGTGAGCGTATGCCCGGGTCTGGAATAGCCCAGGAATGAAGGACACCTCGTACGACTTGTTGGCGATCGCCGTCTCTTCGAGCCGGATCAGGTCGGTGTACAGCGGGTTCAGCTGGTCGTAGCCCGCCACCCAGCCCGGCCGTCTCTTCTCCTTGAGGATCTCGACCAGGACTTCCTTGAGCTCCTCGTCGCACCCGTAGAAGTCCAGGAGCGCGCGAACCACCTCGGGCTTCAGCTGGACGCGGGCGTTCTCGTATCTGCTCAGCTTGACCAGGTTGATCCCTCCGACGCCGGCCACGACCTCCTCGGCCGACATGCCCTTGGCCTCGCGCAACTTCCTGAGCTCACCCGCGATGCGCCGATACCGCACGGCTGGCACAGATGCCATCTGATCGCCCCTCCAGACCTGTTCGTGGACCAGTGTGCCCGTCCCGTCGGACGGTCCGCCACCTCCTTCATGCCCGCTGGCCCGGCACCTTCAGATCCCAACTGAAAGTTTTCATATTTCTTCGACATGACTTGCCCTGATGGTGAATCAGGAGCCATGCTGAGTGCGACGAACCGAGAGCTGAGGGTGACATCCATTGATGCTCTGCTTCGTCCGCCTATCACCGCCCCGGCATATCTAGGCGGGCGTTAGTGCCCTGCACAGGGCCCCGCCCGATCCGTCACCGACAGCCCTCACGCACGCAACCCACCTCACCCAGCCACCCGGCCAGGAGGATCCGCCATGCACCAGAACCACTTCCGCCTCCCCGCGTCCGAGTCGTCCGTAGCCGTCGCCCGAAGACTCGCCGTGGCCCAACTGGGCACCTGGGTGGGGGAACTGGATCCGGACGACCGGGCGGTCATCGAACTGCTGGTCTCCGAACTGGTGACCAACGCGGTGCGCTACGGCAAGACGGAGACCACCACCGTCGAACTCATCGGGACCGAGGACGGCACCCTCATCGTCACCGTCGAGGACGCCAACCCGACCGAACCGCAGCCGCGGGCCCCGGGGGCCGACGACGAGGGCGGGCGCGGCCTGTTGCTGGTCGACGCCCTCGCGGTGCGGCGGGGCGTGATCCGGCTGAACTCCGGCAAGAAGACGTGGGTCGAGCTGCGGCTGTCGGACGGCACGGAGGCCCGACTCCGCACGTTGGCGACCCCTCGCCGGATGGCCGACTCCCGCCCGGGCCCACCGGATCAACTTCCGTCGCCGCTGCTCGACCACCGCATCCGCGCGCTGCGGCCCCGGCCGGGCGTGGGCGACCTCACCGCCCGGCGGCCACCCCTCGGTCGCCATCGCTGCTCCGGGCCGGCGGCGGCCGGGACGCCCGTCGGAGGGCGGCCGTGACCAGGAAGGCCGTCCCGGCGCCGAGCCCCGTCACCGTCGAGATCGAGGACGTGACACCGCCCGCCACCTTCGACCGTCTCCCCGACGCCCTGGCCGCGTTGTGGGGTTCGCTGCGCACACTGCCGCTCGGCGCCACCCAGTACGACGCCTACCGGTACTTCCTGACCCGCCCGAACGCCGTCGAGCGGGTCACCGAACACCTGGACCGGGACGGGGAGTTGCAGCTCTCCTTCCGGATGGACGGCCGCCTGCACGCCGTCCGGATCCGTCCGGCCGGGGCGTAGCGGAGCGGCGGCGGGCCGACGGGGAGTGCCGCCGGCGCCCCCACCGGCCGACCGGCGGGCCTACCGGCCGCCACCCCCGGCCGGTCCGGCCGCCACCGTCCGGGCCCGGACCGCGATCGCATCCGACTGCCGCTCCACCAGGGCGAGTTGTTGCCGGTACGCACCCACGGCCTCGGCCAGGACCTCGGCTCGCAGCGGATCCGACACGTCCATGCGCTCGGCCGCCGCCACGGCCTCCTCCAGGAACGCCGACCACATCTCCGGCCGCGCCCAGCGCTTCAGGCCACTGCTGGACGCCACCAGTGCCCGGGAGAGCTTCGGCAGGTAGGCGGCCGGGCTCACCGAGGCCATCAGGCGGAAGGCCCGCAGCTCCACCATCGGGCTGAGCCGGCCCTCGTCCAGCAGCAGCACCCTGGTCCGCAGCACCATGTCGTGATTCATCCGTCCCCCTCGTCGCCCCGCCCCGACGCCGTACCCGCCGACGCCAGGGCAGCGCGACGGACGCACCGGCCTCTCCGGGGAGAAGTCGGCACGTGGGATCGAGGTGGATGGATCGAGTCTGAGGGGCGGCGACGGCCCGGACAAGATCGGACGGACGTGCTCTCGGTCCTACCGGAAAGGCCCTCTGACAAGGCATGATTGGACTCGACACGCTGCCGACAGCAGTCTGGGGGACCGGGCGAGGGCCTCCGGTCAGGGTCTCCGTTCAAGACTGCGGAGACGCCGGCCGCGAGCGGGATCCGAGCCGACGGGACGGCTCGGAAATGCACGTGCCCGCCTCGGCGGCGGGCCGTAGGGTGACCGGCACAGAGATCGTCTGATTGCCGGAGGTTACGTGCGGGTCGCAGAAGTACCTGGCTGGGAAAGGGAATTCCCGCTCCGATACCTGCTCGTCCGAGAGAGCCGGGACGAGGAGGACCCAGAGGCCGTCGACCTGCTGGCGCGATGCGCGGACGTCGAGGGGCTGTACCTGGAGCCCGTTCCCCCGCCCCGGGAGATCCTCACCCTGCGCGGCTGCCCCCGCGACAGTCGGCTCGCCGAACTGGCCACCCGGCCGACGCAGTCGGAGCGACTCCTCGGCAACTTGCTGCTGGAGGTCTTCGACCCGGCCGGCCGGGTCCCGCCGGACTCCTGCATCCTCGTGGACGTCTCCGTCATCACCCACCGCCCGACCCTCGGCGACCCCGAACGAATCGATCTGGTCATCGGCACCGGGGTCGGGGACGGCCTGTACGACGGCAGGAAGTTCCTGCCGCCGGTCACGCCCCACTTCGAGTTCTCCTCGCTCAAGGGGCGCACCGAACTGATCGGCAGCTGCCTCGACATCGGCGGCCTCTACGTGGAGCTCCCCAGACGGCCGGACCCGATCCAGCTGATCGGCTGCGAACCCACCGAGGTGCTGCTCGACCGCCTGCTCGACCCGAACCCGCGGCGGGGCGACCGGGGCCAACTGGTGGCGCTGGACCGCACCGGCCGGATCATGTCCGACCACGACGTCGTCCTCGACGTCACCTCGGCCCGCCCCTCCGTCCTCGGCGGCTCCCTGCTGGACGTCACCCTCGCCGACGGCGGCCTCGACCGCCCCGCGCCCGAGGCGCGCGCCGTTCGCGAGCTCTGGTACGACGGCGAACCGACCGTGCCCAACCAGTGGGCACCACTCGCCACCCGGGGCCGGTGGGAGTGGCTGCGTCTCACCAACCTCGGACCGTACCGCCCTGATCCCGGTCATTCCGGTGGCGAGTACCACCTCGACGGCCGCTTCGTCACCGACGCGCCGGGCCTGTTCCTCGCCATCGGCGAGGCCGTCCTTGGGCCCGGCCGCGAACTCGGCAGGTCCCTCTTCTGGCTGCGGGACCGGCTGGGCGGCGGACCTTCGGTAGTACCACCGTTCACCCTGGTCTGGCACGACGCCCAAGTCGCCCGCCAGGCGCTCGCCGACGACATCGCCACCGCCGACCCCGGGCTGTCCCTCTTCGAAGAGGTCCTGGACATCCTGCGCGAACGCGGGGTCACCGTGGTCCTCGCCTAGGGACGAGAGGTTCCGCCCTTGACGAGGCGTGACGAGTACGCCGTCTCCCGCGCGCGGCTCGATCCGCCGCAAGCGCAGCACGGGGGACCGATTGTCGCCGCCCTGACTCCCCCGGTCAGTCCGTCACCTTGGGATGCCCGGTGCCCGCGTAGGTGATCCAGACAGTGCGGTCACCCACGTCCAGGACGTACCAGATACGGCCTCCGCCGGTGACCTCGTACTGCCACCGTTCCAACTCCTGGCCCTTGAACCGGGCGGTACCGAGCTTGCCCTTGAGGCGGTGGTGCCGTTCGGGACTGTCGGTGGCTCGCGGCGTCGCGCGAAGTCGGTCGAATGCGCGGCGCAGATTGCCCGGTGCCTGGCGGCTCAGTTGCTCCCATCCGTCGGCTGCCTCACTGTTGGCGAACCTGAGGTCGTACTCGTCGGCGGTGGGCGGCGGCGCGGCGCGGTCGCCGCGCTTGGGGCTCACTCCGCCGGCCCGGGGGCAGGAACGGGCCCAAGGTCGCCCTCGGGTTCACGGGTGAGGATGTCGAACAGAGCCGGGTCGGCGTGGATCTCTGCGCTGTGCCGCCACTGGGCGAGGAGGAGCGCGATCGGGGTGAGGTTGTCGAGGGCCACTGCTCCGCGAGCGGTGTCCACCAGTTCCGAGATCAGGGTGTCGATGTCCTCGGCCGGTAGGAAGGTGCTCCACGGCAGAGCCTCGGGCAGTGCCTCCCTGAGTGCCGGAACGTTCTCGGTGCGGACCAGCGCGGCCAGCAGTCGAGAGGTGAAGTCGACGACATCCGCGTCCCGCTCCATCCGGTCCACCCGCATCAGGGCGAGGTCACCGGCGTCGCGTCGTCGCAGTCGAAGGACACGGACAGCATCCAGTCTTCGCGCGGTGGCGGCCGGGTGGTGGAGCAGCTCGCTGAAGGGCACGTCCTCGAAGGCTGCAGTCATGACATCCACACTAGCTTGGATATCGATGGTCCGGAGGCAACGGCAGTCGGCGGTCCGGCCCCGGAGGCCCGGACCGCCCCGGGATCAGTCCGTGCCCGGCCCGTCCGGTTGCTCCCCGTCCAGTTGCTCGATGGTGGCCAGTGACGGCCGCCGGGTGCGCTGGAGGTCGCGGGCGACGTCCTCGGCGGCGCGCAGGACGCGTACCGCGTTGTGCCAGGTGAGCTTGGCGAGGTCGGCCCGGGACCAGCCGCGGTGGAGGAGTTCGGCGATCAGGTTGGGGTAGCCGGAGACGTCGTCGAGGCCGGCCGGGACGAAGGCGGTGCCGTCGAAGTCGCCGCCGATGCCGATGTGGTCGACGCCGGCCACCTCCCGCATGTGGTCCAGGTGGTCGGCGACGGTGGCGGGGGTGGCCTCCGGGCGGGGGCGGGTGACCTCGAAGGCGCGCTGGCAGTCCATCGCGGCGGGCGTGGTCTCCAGCGCGTGGAAGCCGTGGGCGCGCATGTTCTCGTCGGCGGCGAGGGTCCACTCGATCGCGGCGGGCAGGACGAACTTCGGCACGAAGGTGACCATCGCGACCCCGCCGTTGGCCGGCAGCGCGGCGAGCACGTCGTCGGGGATGTTGCGCGGGTGGTCGCAGACCGCGCGGCTGGAGGAGTGCGAGAAGAGCACCGGCGCCTCGCTGACCCGCAGGGCGTCGCGCATGGTGGTGTCGGCGACGTGCGAGAGGTCGACCAGCATGCCGAGGCGGTTCATCTCGCGGACCACCTCCTCGCCGAAGCGGGTGAGTCCGCCGCTCCTCGGCTTGTCGGTGGCCGAGTCGGCCCAGGGCAGGTTGTCGTTGTGGGTGAGCGTCAGGTAGCGCACGCCCAGCCGGTGCAGGGCACGGAGGGTGGCGAGTGAGCTGTTGATGCTGTGGCCGCCCTCGGCGCCCATCAGCGAGGCGATCCGGCCCTCGGCCCGGGCCGCCTCCATGTCGTCGGCGGTGAGGGCGAGCCGGAGCCGGTCCGGGTAGCGGTCGGTGAGCGCCCGGACGAAGTCGATCTGCTCCAGGGTGGCGCTGACGGCGCGGTCGCCGGCGAAGTCCGAACGGACGTAGACGGACCAGAACTGGGCACCGACCCCGCCCGCTTCCAGGCGGGCGAGGTCGGTGTGCAGGCGCATGCTCTGGTCGGCCGCGAGGTCGACGGCGTCCAGGTCGTAGCCGGCCTGGGCGCGCATCGCCCAGGGGAGGTCGTTGTGGCCGTCGACCACCGGGGCCTCCCTGAGCAGGGCCCTGGCGCGGTCGACCAGCGCGGCGGCCGGCTCCGCACCCGTCGCCGCAGGCGCGGGGGTCGGTTCGGGGGTCGGCTCGGGGATCAACTCAGAAGTCATATGACCTCTTGTATCCCGGAGGGCTACTTCCCGAAACCGAAGGACGTGGAGCCCGCCACCTTGGCGCGCAGCTTCTTGCCCTTCTCGGTGGCCTGGCTGTTCAGCTCGGCCTGGAACTCGGTCATCCGCTCGGTGAGCTCCGGGTCGAAGGCGGCCAGGATCCGCACGGCCAGCAGGCCGGCGTTGCGCGCGCCCGCGACCGAGACGGTGGCGACCGGCACGCCGGCCGGCATCTGGACGATCGACAGCAGGCTGTCCATGCCGTCCAGGTAGCGCAGCGGCACCGGGACGCCGATCACGGGCAGCGGGGTGACCGAGGCGAGCATGCCCGGCAGGTGGGCGGCGCCGCCGGCGCCCGCGATGATCGCCTTGAGGCCGCGGGTGTGGGCCCTCTCGCCGTACGCGACCATCTCGCGCGGCATCCGGTGCGCGGAGACGACGTCGACCTCGTACGGGATCTCGAACTCGTCGAGCGCCTGGGCGGCGGCCTCCATCACGGGCCAGTCGGAGTCCGAGCCCATGACGATGCCGACGACGGGACCAGTGGGGTTGGTCATTCGGTGATCGTTCCTCGCAGGTAGGCGGCCGCGTGGCGGGCGCGCTCGCGGACGTCGTCGAGGTCGTCCCCGAAGACGTTGACGTGGCCGACCTTACGGCCGGGCTTCACGTCCTTCCCGTACATGTGGATGCGCAGCCCGGGGTCACGGGCCATGCAGTGCAGGAAGGCGTGGTACATGTCCGGGTAGTCGCCGCCGAGGACGTTCACCATCACGGTCCACTTCGCGCGCGGGCGGGGATCGCCGAGCGGGAGGTCGAGGACGGCGCGCAGGTGGTTCTCGAACTGCGAGCTGGTCGAGCCGTCCTGGCTCCAGTGGCCGGAGTTGTGCGGGCGCATGGCCAGCTCGTTCACCAGGATCCGGCCGTCGCGGGTCTGGAACAGCTCGACCGCGAGGTGCCCGGTGATGTCGAGGTCGCCGGCGATCCGCAGCGCGAGCGCCTGGGCCTCGGCCGCCAGGGCCGGGTCCAGGTCGGGTGCGGGGGCGGTGACCTCGGCGCAGACGCCGTTCTCCTGGACGCTCTCCACCACCGGGTACGCGACGGCCTGGCCGCTGGGCGAGCGCACCACGTTCGCGGCCAGCTCGCGCAGGAAGTCGACCTTCTCCTCGGCGAGCACCGGGACGCCGGCGAGGAACGGCGCCTGCGCCTGCTCCTCGTCGTCGACGACCCAGACGCCCTTGCCGTCGTAGCCGCCGCGGACGGTCTTCAGCACGACGGGGTAGCCGGCGCCCTCGTTCGCGAAGGCGGTGACGTCGGCCGGGTCGGCGACCAGGCGGTGGCGGGGGCAGGGGACGCCGATCGAGTCCAGCTTGGCCCGCATGACGCCCTTGTCCTGGGCGTTGACGAGCGCGTCCGGGCCGGGCCGCACCGCGATGCCGTCGGCCTGCAGGGCCCGCAGGTGCTCGGTCGGGACGTGCTCGTGGTCGAAGGTGACCACGTCGCAGCCGGCCGCGAAGCGGCGCAGGGTGTCCAGGTCGCGGTAGTCACCGAGGACCACGTCGGAGACCACCTGCGCGGCGGAGTCCTGCGGTGTGTCGGCGAGGAGCTTGAACCTGATGCCCAGCGGGATGCCCGCCTGATGCATCATGCGGGCCAGCTGCCCGCCGCCGATCACGCCCACCACTGGAAAATTCGCCTTACCCGGGAAAGTCACCCTGCAAGGATATCCGGGCCGGTGGGGGCCGATGGACGGGTCGCCGCGGGGCTCCGCGGCCCGTTGCGGGGGCGGGCCCCGGCGCACCTCTCTGCAGGAGCCCCCCGCGGAAGCGAGTAGCCTGGATCGCTGGGTCCCGGAGCACGCTGATCGGATCATGTGTGCGGTGGGTTCACGGAGTGCTGCGCGACCGCGCAGACACCTCTCGTCCGCAGGCACAGGAGACAGCCGGGTATGACGACGACCGCCCCCTCGCGACCTTCCCTCACCCAGCGGCTCCGCGGCCTCTCCGGTGAAGTGGTCAAGTTCGGCATCGTCGGGCTGATCGGCGTCGTCGTGAACTTCGGCGTCTCCAACGCCGTCCTGCACCTCACCGGCTGGGCCCCCGTCCGGTGCTCGGTGATCGGTACCGCCGTGGCCATCGCGGCCAACTACCTCGGCTACCGCTACTGGGTCTACCGCGACAGCGACGCGGCCTCCCGCCGCCGCGAGATCACCCTGTTCCTGATCTTCAGCGGCATCGGCATGCTGATCGAGAACGGCACGGTCTGGTTCACCACCTACACCCTCGGCCTGCACGGCCCGCTGGCCTACAACGTCTCGAAGGCCATCGGTACGGGCATCGGCACGCTGTTCCGCTTCTTCTCGTACCGCACCTGGGTCTTCAAGGCGATCCCCGAGCTCGCCGAGCCGGAGGACGTGCAGCTCCCCCGCCCGCAGGACGGCGCCGGCCAGGCCTCCCGCACCGGCTCCGTGCCCGCCGAGCGGATGCCGGCGCGCGAGAAGGTCGAGTACGCGAAGTAGGGCCCCGCAGGCCCCGGCCCCCCATCGGACGGACCGCCCCCACGGGCCCGGCCGGCCGCCCGGGCCCGCCCGGTGTCAGGGCTTCGGCGCCGCCTCCGGCGGGTCCTCCCGGTGGCTGCGCCCGAGGAAGAGCGCGAACACCGGCGGCCGGAGCGAGAGCAGTTCCAGCCGTCCGCCGTCGGCCTCCGCGAGGTCGCGGGCGACGGCCAGTCCGATGCCGGTGGAGTTGCGGCCGCTGACGGCCCGCTCGAAGACCCGGTTGCCCAGTTCCGGCGGCACGCCGGGGCCTTCGTCCTGCACCTCGACCACGATCGAGGTGCCGGAGGGCCGGACCCGCAGCACGATGGTGCCCGCGCCGTGCATCAGCGAGTTCTCGATCAGGGTGGCGAGCACCTGGGCGACCGTGCCGGGGGTGCCGACGGCCGCGACACCGCGCAGGCCGTCCACCTCCAGCAGCCGGCCGGTGCCCCGCAGCGAGGGCGCCCACTCCTCGACCTGCTGCTTGATCACCTCGTCCAGGTCGAAGGAGACGGCGGCCGGACTGCGCGGGTCGCGCTGGTTGGTCAGCAGCCGCTGCACGACGTCCGTGAGCCGTTCGACCTGCTGGAGGGCGATGGTCGCCTCCTCCTTGACGGTCTCCGGGTCCTCGGCGACCGCGGTGATCTCCTCCAGGCGCATCGACAGCGCGGTGAGGGGGGTGCGCAGCTGGTGCGAGGCGTCGGCGGCGAGCCGCCGCTCGGCGGTGAGCATCCGGGCGATCCGCTCGGCGCTGAGGTCGAGGACCTCGGCGACCCGGTCCAGCTCGGGGACGCCGTAGCGGCGGTCGCGCGGACGGGGGTCGCCCGAGCCGAGGCGCTCCGCGGTCTCGGCGAGGTCGGTGAGCGGCCGGGCCAGCCGTTTGGCCTGCCAGACGGCGAGGGCGACGGCCGCCTGGACGGCCAGCAGGGCGACGACGCCGAGCAGCAGCAGCATGTTGGCGATCTCGTGGTCGACGTCCGCGCGGGACTGTTCGACGATCACCGTCTCGCCGCTGGCGCCCTTCTCCACGGCCTTGAGGACGTGGTCCCCCGCCGGGCGGGTGCCGGTGGAGACCACGGCCTGGCCGGGGATGTCGACCTCGACGTAGCTGCCGTCCGTCACCTGGTTGGCGAACTTGTCACCGGTGACGGGCTCCCGGGCCGCGAGCCGGTCCTCGACCAGGGCGAGCACCCGGGCGGCCGTGGCCTCCACCCGGTCCTGGGCGGAGTTGACGATGGTGCGCTTCTCGACCAGGGCGAGCGGCACGCAGAACACCACGACCACCACCAGCACCACGCCCAGCAGCGAGTTGATCATCCGGCGTTTCACGCTGCTGCTCCTGGGGTGGTCCGGGCCGGCCGGCCCGGGTTCGTACGGGGTCGTTCACGTCCTGGCCGGCGGTCCGCCGGCCCGGGGGCGGGCGGCCGGCCGCCGCGGGTCAGTTCTTCTCGAACCGGAAGCCGACGCCCCGCACGGTCGCGATGTAGCGGGGGTTGGCCGCGTCGTCGCCGAGCTTCTTGCGCAGCCAGGAGATGTGCATGTCGAGGGTCTTGGTGGAGGTCCACCAGGTGGTGTCCCAGACCTGGCGCATGATCTCCTCGCGGGTGACCACCCGGCCGGCGTCGCGGACCAGCACCCGCAGCAGCTCGAACTCCTTGGCGGAGAGGGTCAGCTCCTCCTCGCCGAGCCAGGCCCGGTGCGACTCGATGTCGATCTTGACGCCGTGCGCACCGGTGGTCAGCTGGTCGACGTTGCCGCGCCGCAGCAGCGCCCGGACCCGGGCGAGCAGCTCGGCCAGCCGGAACGGCTTGGTGACGTAGTCGTCGGCGCCGGCGTCCAGGCCGACCACGGTGTCCACCTCGTCGGCGCGGGCGGTGAGCACCAGCACCGGGCAGCTCTTGCCGTCGGCGCGCAGCCGGCGGCAGACCTCCAGTCCGTCCATCTCGGGCAGGCCCAGGTCGAGGACGACGAGGTCGACCTCCTCGGTGAGGCCGGCGGCCAGGGCGGCCGGGCCGTCCTCGCGGACGAGCACCTCGTAGCCCTCGCGTCGCAGGGCCCGGGCCAGCGGTTCGGAGATCGCCGGATCGTCCTCGGCGAGAAGCACACAGGTCATGGGGCGATCGTAGTCCGCCCGGCACTCCGCGTTGACCCTGTGAGGTGTTTCACAGAGAGTGATCAACTCGCGGGGCCCGCGCACGATCGGGCGAGATGGCACCCTTCGGCCCTTCGTTGAACATTCTGCGATTTGATCTTGATTTCCAAGGAAGATGTTCACGTTTACCATCGATAGACGATGCGTGGCCATCGGGGACTTTGCCTTCTCCATACCTTTCCGGACTGATTTGTCAGCCGATGTCGCCAAAAACGCGCACGTACAGTGGTTTGGTCCCCGTCCAGTCCACCACCCTCGGCGGACGGGTCCCCCGCAGCAAGGAACCTCTACTCATGGCGTCATCGACTCTGGACGTCGGCGTACAGCGCCCGACGTCCCCCGGCGGCAAGACCTTCCTCGGCCACCCCCGAGGCCTTGCCACCCTCTTCATGACCGAGATGTGGGAACGCTTCAGCTTCTACGGAATGCGCGCCCTGCTGGTGCTCTACCTGGTCGCCGGCACCTCCGAGGGCGGGCTCGGCTACACCGCCGCCGTCGGCGCCGCGATCTACAGCGTCTACAACGCGATGCTCTACCTGCTCGCCCTGCCCGGCGGCTGGCTCGCCGACCGCTTCTGGGGGGCCCGCAAGACGGTGGCCGTCGGCGGCGCCGTCATCATGACCGGCCACTTCCTGCTGGCCGTGCCGTCCAGCGCCTCCTTCTTCGCCGGCCTGGCCCTCATCGCCGTCGGATCCGGCCTGCTGAAGGCCAACATCTCGACGATGGTCGGCCACCTGTACGACGGCCCGAACGACCCCCGCCGCGACGGCGGCTTCACCATCTTCTACATGGGCATCAACCTCGGCGCCTTCCTGGCCCCGCTGGTGATCGGCACCGTCGGCCAGAACGTGGGCTGGCACCTGGGCTTCGCCCTCGCCGGCGTCGGCATGGCGCTCGGCCTGGTCCAGTACCTGCTGGGCACCCGCCACCTGAGCGCCCGCAGCGACGTCGTCGCCTCGCCGATCACGCCCGCCGAGAAGACCGCCGTGCTCCGCAAGGCCGCCCTCTGGGCCGCCCTCGCCGTGGTCTTCTTCGGCGTCGTCGGGCTCACCGGCCACATGTCCGTCGACTGGGTGATCTGGCCGCTGTCGATCGCCGGCATCGCCGTCCCCGTCGTCTACTTCGCCCGGATCAAGCGGGACAAGGACCTCGACGAGGCCGAGCAGTCCAAGATGAAGGGCTTCATCTGGTTCTTCGTGGCCGCCGCCGTGTTCTGGATGATCTACGACCAGTCCGGCTCCACGCTCAACATCTTCGCCACCGACTCGACGGCCTCCACGCTGTTCGGCTTCGACTTCCCGTCCAGCTGGTTCCAGTCGCTGAACCCGCTGTACATCATGGCGCTGGCCCCGGTCTTCGCCTGGCTCTGGGTCTGGCTCTCGCGCCGCGGGAAGAACCCCAGCACCACCATGAAGTTCGCCTTCGGCCTGCTGCTGATCGGCGGCTCCTTCCTGGTCATGATGCTGGCCATGGGCGCGGCCGCCGGCGGCGCCAAGGTCTCGCCCATGTGGCTGGCGATGGTCTACCTGATCCAGACCGTCGGCGAGCTGACCCTCTCCCCCGTCGGCCTCTCCGTCACCACCAAGCTGGCCCCCGCCAAGTACGGCAGCCAGATGATGGGCCTGTGGTTCCTCGCCGTCACGGCGGGCGACTGCGTGGCCGCCGTCATGCAGCTGCTGGTCGGCGACGCCACCGGGTCCACCTGGTACTTCGCCTCGCAGGGCGTGCTCGCGGTGATCGCCGGCATCGCGCTCACGATGTACCGCAAGAACGTGGTCCGGATGATGGGCGACGTGCACTGACGGGCCGCGCGACCCGACGGGCGACGTGACCTGACAGCACGCCCGCCCGGGCGGACGGGAAGGGCCGGTACGGATTCGTCCGTACCGGCCCTTCCCGCATGTCCCTTTCCGCATGCCCCTTCCCGCGGGCCGCCGGGCGGGCCGCCGGCCTCAGAGCTCGCGCACCCCGCCGCGCCAGACCGCCGCGGTGAGCGGCACGCCCGGACGGTAGGCCAGGTGCACGTGCGAGGGCGCGTCCAGCAGCAGCAGGTCCGCCCGGGCGCCGGGCGCGATCAGGCCCACGTCGGTCCGGCGCAGCGCGCGGGCGCCGCCGGCGGTGGCGCTGTGCACGGCCTCGTCCGGGGTCATCCCCATCTCGCGGACGGCGACGGCGACGCAGAAGGCCATCGAGCTGGTGAAGCTGGAGCCCGGGTTGCAGTCGGTGGACAGCGCGACGGTGGCGCCCGCGGCGAGCAGCCGGCGCGCGTCCGGGTAGGGGGCGCGGGTGGAGAACTCGGCGCCGGGCAACAGCGTGGCCACCGTCGCCGAACCGGCCAGCGCCGCCACGTCCTCGTCCGTCAGGTGGGTGCAGTGGTCGGCGGAGGCCGCGCCCAGCTCCACCGCGAGCTGCACGCCCGGGCCGTACGACAGCTGGTTGGCGTGCACCCGGGGGGTCAGGCCGCGCTCCACGCCGGCCGTCAGCACCGCCCGCGCCTGGTCGCCGTCGAAGGCGCCGTTCTCGCAGAAGACGTCCACCCAGCGGGCGTACGGGGCGCAGGCGTCCAGCATCTCGCCGGTCACCAGGTCGACGTAGCCGGCCGGGTCGTCCGCGTACTCGGGGGCGACCACGTGGGCGCCGAGGTAGGTGGTCTCCGGGGTGTGCCCGGCGGCGATCCGCAGCGCCCGGGCCTCGTCCTCGACGGTGAGGCCGTAGCCGGACTTGCACTCGATCGTGGTGGTGCCCTGGTGCAGCGCCTCCCGGACGAAGCGGGCCAGGTTGGCGTCCAGCTCGGCGTCCGAGGCCGCCCGGGTGGCCGCGACGGTGGTGCGGATGCCGCCGGCCGAGTACGCCTGCCCGGACATCCGGGCGTTGAACTCGGCCGTGCGGTCCCCCGCGAAGACCAGGTGGGCGTGCGAGTCGACGAAGCCGGGCAGCAGCGCGCGGCCGCCCGCGTCGAACCGCTCGTCGGCGGCCGGCGCCGAGCCGGCCGGGCCGACCCAGGCGACGGTGCCCCCGTCGATCACCACCGCCGCGTCGGCGAGCAGCCCCAGCGGGCCCGTCCCGTACGCGGTGTCGTTGGTGACCAGGCTGCCGATGCCGGTGATCAGCGTGCTCGGTGCGGCCGGCCGGCCGGAGGCGGCCGGGGTGCTCTGGGTGCTCACGGGAGCCCTTTCGAGGTGGTGGCCCCGGCGGCGGGCAGCCGGGCGGTGCCGCGCCCGCCGCCGGGGCGTCTTCGGGAGCTCGGCTTCAGGAGCTCAGCGCCGCGATCGAGTCGCGCAGCGCCGCCGGGACGTCGGTGACCAGCTGGTGCACGCCGTCCCGGACGATCTGGCGCCCGCCCACGACCACGTGCCGGACGTCGGCGGCGGAGGCGGCGAACACCGCGGTCTCGGCACCGAGGCGGGCCGGCGGGCCCGCGGTGCGCACCGAGTCGAGGGCGAGGACGGTGAAGTCGGCGAGGGCGCCGACCTCGATCCGGCCCGACTCGGGCCAGCCGAGCGAGGCGTGGCCGTCCTCGGTACCGGCCCGGAGCAGCGCGTTGGCCGTCCAGTGGCCCCGGGTCCGGGTGTGCAGCCGCTCGTTCAGCTCCAGCGCGCGGGCCTCCTCGAACGGGTCGATGACCGCGTGGCTGTCGCTGCCCAGGGTCACCGGGCAGCCGGCCGAGGCGAGCCGGCGGGCCGGGCCGATGCCGTCCGCGAGGTCCCGTTCGGTGGTCGGGCACATGCAGATGGTGGTGGCGGAGTCCGCGAGCAGCCTGACGTCCTCGTCGGTCAGGTGGGTCGCGTGCACCGCGGAGGTGCGCGGGCCCAGCACCCCGTGGTCGGCCAGCAGCCTGGTCGGGGTGACGCCGTGCGCGTTCAGGCAGGCGTCGTTCTCGGCGGTCTGCTCGGAGAGGTGGACGTGCAGCGGCGCCCTGCGCATCGACGACCAGTGCGCGACGGTGTCCAGCTGGTCGGCCGGCACGGCCCGGACCGAGTGCACGGCCGCGCCGATCCTGGCGTGCTCGCGCGGCTTCAGTCCGTCCGCGCGGGCGGCCCAGGCGTCGGCGTCCCCGTCGCTGAACCGCAGCTGCGGCTTGGTCGGCTCGGTGCCGAAGCCGGAGGCGAGGTAGCAGGTGTCCAGCAGGGTGATCCGGATCCCGGCCCGGGCGGCGGCCTCGATCAGCGCCTCGCCCATCGCGTTCGGGTCGTCGTAGCGGGCGCCGCCGGGGGCGTGGTGGAGGTAGTGGAACTCCCCCACCGCGGTGATCCCGGCGAGCGCCATCTCGGCGTAGACGGCGGTGGCGAGCGCCAGGTAGCTGTCCGGGTCGAGCGCCGAGGCGACCCGGTACATGGTGTCGCGCCAGGTCCAGAAGGTGCCCGAGCCGACCTGGACGGTGCCGCGCAGCGCGCGGTGGAACGCGTGCGAGTGCGCGTTGGCCTGGCCGGGGACGAGCAGCCCCTCCAGCCGGACGGCACCCGGCGGGCAGGGCCCGCTGTCCGGGGTGACCTCGGCGATCCGGCCGCCGTCGACGGTGCCGATCAGCACGTCCCGCTCGACCACCTGGCCGTTGACGTGCGGGAGCCAGGCGTACTGCGCCCAGAAGGTTACCGACACGCCAGGTCCTCCAGTACGTGGGCCAGCGCGGCGACACCGGCGAGGCAGTCGGCCTCCTCGGCGTGCTCGGCCGGCGAGTGCGAGACGCCGGTGGGGTTCCGTACGAACAGCATGGCGGTCGGGACGGCCGAAGCCAGGATCCCGGCGTCGTGTCCCGCGCCGGTCGGCAGGACGGGCACCCCGCCGAGCGTGCCGGCCAGCCGGTCGCGCAGGGCCGGGTCGAAGTCGACGACGGGGGTGAACGACTCCCGGGTCAGCTCGACCCGGACGCCGTCGCGCTCGCCCTGCTCGGCGGCCGCCGCCCTGATCTCCTCGACCAGCCGCTCCAGGGTGGCCTCGTCGGCCGCCCGGGAGTCCAGCCAGCCGCGCACCAGGGAGGCGATCGCGTTGGTGCCGTTCGGTTCCACCGCGACCTTGCCGAAGGTCGCCAGGGCGCCGGCCAGCCGGGCCCGCTCGCGGGCCGCGAGCACGGTGCCCGCGTAGGAGAGCATCGGGTCGCGGCGGTCCTCGATCCGGGTGGTGCCGGCGTGGTTGGCCTCGCCGTGGAAGTCGAAGCGCCAGCGGCCGTGCGGCCAGATCGCGCCGGCGACGCCGACGGGCTGCTCCTCGGTCAGGTAGCGGCCCTGCTCGACGTGGAGTTCGACGAACGCGCCGACCCGGGCGAGCCGGTCGGTGTCCGCGCCGATCGCGGCGGGGTCGTGGCCGGCCCGCTCCATCGCGTCCGGCAGCCGGACGCCGTCGGCGTCGCGCAGCTCGAACGCCTGCTCCCTGGTGAGCACGCCGGCGGTCAGCCGGGAGCCGATGCAGGCGACGCCGAAGCGCGCGCCCTCCTCGTCCCCGAAGTTGACGATGGCCAGCGGCCTGCGGAACTCCGCGCCCCGGGAGCGCAGTTCGTCCAGCGCGGCGAAGGAGGAGACCACGCCGAGCGGGCCGTCGTAGGCGCCGCCGTCCGGTACCGAGTCCAGGTGCGAGCCGGTGACGACCGCGTCGCCGGCCTGCGGATCGCCGAGCCAGGCCCACTGGTTGCCGTTGCGGTCCAGCTCGTAGGTCAGGCCGCGGCCCACGGCCTGCTCGCGGAACCACTCCCGGCACTCGGCGTCGGCCGTGTTCCAGGCGTGCCGGCGGTACCCGCCGGAGGCGGCGGAGCGGCCCACGGGGAGCAGCTCCGCCCACATCCGACGGAAGGAGTCCTCGCTCACAGCTCGTTCATGGGGACGCGGACCCCGCGCTCGTTCGCGACCTCGTCGGCGCGGTCGTAACCGGCGTCGACGTGCCGGATGACGCCCATGCCCGGGTCGTTGGTGAGCACCCGGCGGATCTTCTCGCCGGCCAGCGCGGTGCCGTCGGCGACCGTCACCTGGCCCGCGTGGATGGAGCGGCCGATGCCGACGCCGCCGCCGTGGTGGATGGACACCCAGGAGGCACCGGAGGCGACGTTGACCATGGCGTTCAGCAGCGGCCAGTCGGCGATGGCGTCGGAGCCGTCGAGCATCGCCTCGGTCTCGCGGTAGGGGGAGGCCACCGAGCCGCAGTCGAGGTGGTCGCGGCCGATCACGATCGGGGCGGACAGCTCGCCGCTGGCGACCATGTCGTTGAAGCGCTCGCCGGCCTTGTCGCGCTCGCCGTAGCCGAGCCAGCAGATGCGCGCGGGCAGGCCCTGGAAGTGCACCTTCTCCTGGGCCATCTTGATCCAGCGGTGCAGCGACTCGTTCTCGGGGAAGAGGTCGAGCACGGCCCGGTCGGTCTTGGCGATGTCCTGCGGGTCGCCGGAGAGCGCCGCCCAGCGGAACGGGCCCTTGCCCTCGCAGAACAGCGGCCGGATGTACGCGGGGACGAACCCGGGGAAGGCGAACGCCCGGTCGTAGCCCGCGAGCTGGGCCTCGCCGCGGATCGAGTTGCCGTA
Organism: Kitasatospora sp. NPDC057015; assembly: GCF_042673745.1. Taxonomy (NCBI): domain Bacteria; kingdom Bacillati; phylum Actinomycetota; class Actinomycetes; order Kitasatosporales; family Streptomycetaceae; genus Kitasatospora; species Kitasatospora sp. NPDC057015. Next base: position 294,224 of record NZ_JBHUSG010000005.1, on the reverse strand, counting down.
GTCGAAGACCTCGGCGCCGGCGTCCATGAAGCCGACCATGGCCTCGACGTGCCGGGCCATCGACTCGCGGGAGCGGGTGGTGAACTCGGCGGGCTTGGCGGCGGCGTAGTCCGCCATGTCCTCGAAGGCGACACCGGTCGGGAGGTAGCTCAGCGGGTCGTGGGCGCTGGTCTGGTCGGTGACGATGTCGATCGGCGCGTCCATCGCGAGCAGCTGCGGGAAGACGTCCGCGGCGTTGCCGAGCAGCCCGATCGAGAGCGGCTGGCGCCGGTCGCGGGCGTCGGTGGCGAGCTCCAGCGCGTGGGCGAGGCTGGTGGCCTCGACGTCCAGGTAGCGGTGCTCGATCCGGCGCGAGATCCGGGACGGGTCGCAGTCGACGCAGATCGCCACGCCGCCGTTCATGGTGACGGCCAGCGGCTGGGCGCCGCCCATGCCGCCGAGCCCGGCGGTGAGGGTGATGGTGCCGGCCAGCGTCCCGTCGAACTTCTTGTTGGCGACGGCGGCGAAGGTCTCGTAGGTGCCCTGGAGGATGCCCTGGGTGCCGATGTAGATCCAGGAACCGGCGGTCATCTGGCCGTACATGGTGAGCCCGAGGCTCTCCAGCCGGCGGAACTCCTCCCAGTTGGCCCAGTCGCCGACCAGGTTGGAGTTGGCGATGAGCACCCGCGGCGCCCACTCGTGGGTCTGCATCACGCCGACCGGCCGGCCGGACTGGACCAGCATGGTCTCGTCCTGCTTCAGGGTCTGCAGGGTGCGGACCATCGCGTCGTACGAGCGCCAGTCGCGGGCGGCCTTGCCGGTGCCGCCGTAGACGACCAGCTTGGACGGGTGCTCGGCCACCTCGGGGTCGAGGTTGTTCATGAGCATCCGAAGGGCGGCCTCCTGCTGCCACCCCTGCGTGGTCAGGGCCGTCCCGCGTGCGGCACGCACCTCGCGCGGACCACTCGTCTGCTGCTGCACCATGCTCGGTCTCCTTGCCGCCCACCCGGGTCACCCCGTATGGATACAGTCATTCATCATCAGCTCCTCTGAATATATCCAAACACCCGGTCGGGGGCCACCCCTCGCGGGGCGCGACGCGGCCGTCAGAGGCTGACCAGGACGATTCCGCCCGCCACGACCGCCGCGCAGATCACCCGGTGGCGCCCGAGCGCCTCCTTGAAGAGAAAGGCGCCGATGCCGGCCGCGAGCAGCACGCTGGTCTCGCGCAGCGCCGCGACCCTGGCCGTGCCGCCGACCGAGAGCGCCCAGAGCATCAGGGTGTACGAGAGCAGGGCGACGAGCCCGCCGAAGAGGCCGAGCCGCCACTGCAGGCGCAGGGTCCGCAGCGCCTCGCGGCGGCGGACGGCGAGCGCGAGCAGCGGCATCGGGACGCTCTCGACCAGGAAGAGGTAGACCGTGTAGCCGAGCAGGTCGCTCGCCGCGTGCACGCCGCCGGCATCGGAGACGGTGTAGCCGGCCACGCACAGGCCGGCGCAGACGGCGTACGCGATCGGCACCGCACGGATGTCCGCGCGGCTGTTCGAGAGCACCAGGCTGGTGATCCCCACCGAGATCAGGGCAACGCCGAACCAGGCGGTCCGGCCCAGCGGTTGGCCCATGACGAGGACCGACAGGACGGCGACGGACAGCGGCGAGACGCCCCGGATGATCGGGTACATCTGGCCGAAGTCGCCCAGTTGGTAGGCCTTCACGAGAAACAGCCGGAAGGCGGTGTTGAGGACGGTCGAGACGGCGACGAAGGTCCAGGCGCGGCCGTCGGGCGGGGCGACGAAGGGTGCGGCGGCGGCGCAGAGCACCAGCGCCGTGGCGTCGACCATGCCGATGGACATCAGGCGGTCGCTGCCGGCCTTCACGGCGGCGTTCCAGGAGGCGTGCGTCAGGGCGGAGGCGAGCGCGAGGACGGTCGCGAGCAGGGGGAGGGACACCCGGGCATTAGATCCAAGTTAGCTGTACAACTTCTTCGATTTTCGGCGGGCCGGCGAAGTGTTGGGCAGCGTTTCACCTGCCCGACACCCGCCTCCCGCCCGGCCGCTCCCGGCCGCACACCCGCCGGGCGGCCGCGGCGGCCCGCACTCAGGCCGCCGCGTCGCCGTCCCAGTCGATGCCGATCTCGGCCAGCCAGCGGCGGTCGTCCGCGTGCGGGTCGTGCCGCGCGGCCGGGGTGGCCGAGGAGGCAGGGGTGGCGGGAGTGGCCGGCGTCGCCGGGGTGCGGGGCGTACGGGGGATCTCCTGGATCGGGCCCAGGCCGTAGCGCTCCGCGGCGGCCGAGGCCGCGGCGTCCGTCTCGATCAGGCCGACGTGGACGGCGCTGTCGTCACCGGGTTCGAGGACGACGAGTTCGGGTTCGGGAAGGCGGCGCAGGGTGACCCGGCGTCCGCAGGTCGGGCAGGTCCACTCGTCGGCGCCCGTGGCGAGCCGGCCGACCAGCTTCATCTCGTGGATCACACGCATGTCGTGTACCCCCCGTCGGGCCCCGTCAACAGGGCCTGAGAAGGGGATGCCCCGGTTTGGGCGGACTCACTCCCCGACGCGCCTGCTCAGGATGTGTCTACTCCAAAAAGAGACCCCGGGCCGCCGCCGACTGCTCGATGGTCTCCAAACGGGCCTCCGCCCCGGGCAGTTCGTCGCACATCGCCTGCAGCAGCACCCGGCCCAGCATCATCGGGGCGCACGCCGTGTCGAAGACCAGACCGGTGCCGACGGCCGCCGGGAGCAGCACGTCGGAGAGCTTGGCGACGGGCGCGAAGGAGCTGTCGGCGACCGTCAGGACGGTCAGCCCGCAGTCCCTGGCCGCGGTCAGAGCGTCCATCAGCTCGCGCGGGTAGCGCGGCAGTGCGAAGCAGAGCAGGGCGCTCGCCCCGGCCGCGGCGGCCTGCTCCAGGCGGTCGACGAGCATCGAGCCGCCCTCGTCGATCAGCCGGATGTCCGGGTGCACCTTGGCCGCGAAGTACGCGAAGCCACGCGCCTGCGCCGAGGCGGCGCGCAGGCCGAGCACCGGCAGCGGCCGGGAGGCGGCCAGCACCCGGGCCGCGCGCAGGATCGGGCCGGGGTCGGCGAGCAGTTCGGCGAGGTGGCGCAGGTGGGCGATCTCGGCCAGCACCGCCTGCTGGTGCTCGTTGCGGACGGCGTCGTCCGGCGACTCGGGCGCGGCCGGCTCCCCGGCGCCCAGTTCGCGCAACTGCTTGCGCAGGGCCGGATAGCCGTCGAAGCCGAGCGCCACCGCGAAGCGGGTGACGGAGGGCTGGCTGACTCCGGCCAGTTCGGCGACCTCGACGCTGGAGAGGAACGGCGCCTCGGTGGCGTGCCGGACCAGCGAGTGGGCGATCCGGCGCTGGGTCGGGGTGAGCCGGTATCCCTCGAAGAGCTGGAGCAGCCGGGCGGAGGGGCCGACGGTGCCGGCGTCGTCGGTGGCGGTCATCGGCTTTTCCTCCGGATGCGGGCTGTTCGGACGACTGTGCAGCAGTCTCGCCCCACGGGCAAAGACGTCTCGACCGCCGGGACGCCCCCGACCGGGCGGACGGCGGTCTCGGGGTGACCCTGATTTACCCCTGAACCGCCCCGGAGAGCGGCGCGCGGCCATGGACCGCGGCCCGGCCGGGTGGTCACCATGGGCTCATGGAATCTCGCCAGGACGAACTGCGCCGCGACCTAGAGGCCGCGGTGCAGACCCGCAAGGAACTGGGCGCGGAGTACGAGAGCGAGATCGTCGACTCGTTCCTCGCCCGGATCGACGCCCGGCTGGACGCCCGGATCGCCCAGCGCACCGCCGACCGGCCGGAGTACCCGGCCGCCGAGCGGGAGCGGCGCCGCGGCCGGGGCAGCCGGTTCGGCCTGAGCGTCGTCTCCCTCGTGATGGGCATCCCGCTCACCGCCATCGCCTCCGAGAGCGCCGGGATCACCGGCCTCGTGGTGAGCTGGGCCGGGATCGTCGGAGTCAACGTCTCCGCGGCCCTGGGCGACCGCCTCCGGGAGCGGAAGCCGGACCGCGGCGCCCGGAGCGAGTGGATCTGACAGCCACTCACCACGGGCGCCGGCGGCCGGTCAGGCCAGCGGCCCGGTGACCCGCTCGACGGCCCGCAGCAGCTCGCCGGAGGCGACCAGCTCCGCGGCGGCCTCCAGGTCCGGGGAGAGGAAGCGGTCCCGGCCGGCCCCGCCGACGCCGGCCTCACGGGCGGCGGCCAGCGCCGCGGCGGTGGCCGGAGCGAGCGGTCCGCTGCCGTCGGCCTGCTGACGGATCTCCAGCGCGCGGGCGGCGGCGGTCAGCTCGACGGCGACGATCCGGCCGAGGTTCTCGACGGCCTGGCGCAGCTTGCGGGCGGCCGACCAGCCCATCGACACGTGGTCCTCCTGCATCGCGGAGGACGGGATGGAGTCGACCGAGGCCGGGACGGCGAGCCGCTTGTTCTCGCTGACCAGCGCGGCCTGGGTGTACTGGGCGATCATCAGGCCGGAGTCCACGCCCGGGTCGTCCGCCAGGAAGGCCGGCAGGCCGTGCGAACGCGCCTTGTCCAGCAGCCGGTCGGTGCGCCGCTCGGAGATCGAGCCGAGGTCGGCGGCGGCGATGGCGAGGAAGTCCAGCACGTACGCGACCGGGGCGCCGTGGAAGTTGCCGTTGGACTCCACCCGGCCGTCGGCCAGCACCACCGGGTTGTCGACCGAGGCGGCCAGCTCGCGGGAGGCGACCAGCTGGGCGTGCGCGAGGGTGTCGCGGCCCGCGCCGGCCACCTGCGGGGCGCAGCGGATCGAGTAGGCGTCCTGGACGCGCGGGGCGTCGTCCTGGTGGTGGCCGGTGAGGCCGGAGCCCTTGAGCACGGCGAGCATGTTGGCGGCGCTGAGCGCCTGGCCCGGGTGCGGGCGGATCGGGCCGTGCAGCTCGGGGGCCAGCACCTTGTCGCTGCCGAGCAGGGCCTCCAGCGACATCGCGGCGGTGATGTCGGCGGTGGTGAACAGCCGGGCCAGGTCCGCGATGGCCATCACCAGCATGCCGAGCATGCCGTCGGTGCCGTTGATGAGGGCGAGGCCCTCCTTCTCCAGCAGCTCGACGGGGGTGATGCCGGCCTCGGCGAGCAGCTCGCCGGCCGGGCGCTCGACGCCGTCCGGGCCGTACGCGACGCCCTCGCCCATCAGGGCGAGCGCGCAGTGCGAGAGCGGCGCGAGGTCGCCGGAGCAGCCGAGCGAGCCGAACTCGCGGACGACGGGCGTGATGCCGGCGTTGAGCAGGGCGGCGATGGTCTGCGCGACCAGCGGGCGGACGCCGGTGCGGCCCGAGGCGAGGGTCTTCATCCGCAGGAACATCAGCGCGCGGACGACCTCCCGCTCGACGGCCGGGCCCATGCCGGCGGCGTGCGAGCGCACCAGCGAGCGCTGCAGCTGGGCGCGCAGCTCGGGGCTGATGTGCCGGACGGCGAGGGCGCCGAAGCCGGTGGAGACGCCGTAGACGGGGCGCGGTTCGGCGGCGAGGGCCTCGATGGTGGCGCGGGCGGCCGCCATCTCGGCGAGCGCGTCGGGGCCGATCTCGACCCGGGCGTTGCCCCGGGCGACGGCGAGGACGTCCTCGGCGCTGACGTCGGCCTTGCCGACCTGGACGAGCGGCGCGTCATGGGCCACAGCACTGTGCATATCCATATACACCATCACATCAGGTGAATGAAGATATGACAACCGGCGGCGGAGACCCGTCCGGGTGATCGACCCCCGGACCCCCGGGCGGACCCCGGATTACCCGGCCCGCCCCCGGGTGGCGCAGGCTGGTGGGGCAGAGCGAGCGGAGGGACAGGGCTGATGGTGCGAGCGACAGCACGGCGCCGGGTGGTACGGCTGCGGGGGGACGGATCCAGCACCCGGCCGGACGCGCTGGCGGCGGAGGAACCCCTGGAGATCCGGGTCGGCGGCGAAGCCCTGACCGTGACCATGCGCACCCCCGGCCACGACTTCGACCTGGTCGCCGGGTTCCTGGTCGGCGAGGGGCTGGTGCACGGCACGGACGAGCTGGCCTCGCTGCGCTACTGCGCCGGAACCGACCAGGACGGCGCCAACACGTACAACGTGGTGGACGCCGGCCTGCGCACCGGCGGCGCCCTGCCGCTCTCCGCGCACCGCAACCTGCTGACCACCAGCGCCTGCGGCCTGTGCGGACGGGACACCGTCGACGCCGTCCGCACCCACGTCCGCTGGCCCGTCGCCGCCGACCCGCTGCGGGTGGCGCCCCGGCTGCTGTACGGCCTGCCGGACCGGCTGCGCGCCGCCCAGCGGACCTTCGACAGCACCGGCGGCCTGCACGCCGCCGGACTCTTCGACGCCGCCGGCCGACTGCTCTGCGCCCGCGAGGACGTCGGACGGCACAACGCGGTGGACAAGGTGATCGGCTGGGCCCTGCGCGAGGGCAGGCTGCCGCTGACCGGCCACCTGCTGCTGGTCAGCGGCCGGGCCTCGTTCGAACTGACCCAGAAGGCCGCCCTGGCCGGCATCCCGCTGCTGGCCGCCGTCTCCGCGCCGTCCTCGCTGGCGGCGGACCTGGCCGAGGAGCTGGGCCTGACCCTGGTCGGCTTCCTGCGCGGCGAGGGCGCCAACGTCTACACCCGGCCGGACCGGGTGGCCGGCGGCCGGCCGCTCGTACCGGGGCCGGACACGTCCCCGCTCGCCGACCCCGCTCCGACCCCGGCTCCGGGGCCCGCCCACCGGAGCTGAGGCCCGGTCCGGTCCGCCGGACCCCCGAACGGCGAACGCCGGCCGTCGCACCCGCTCACGGCGGGTGCGACGGCCGGCATTCGCGGGCGGCAGCCGGTCGCCCGGAGGTCAGTCGCCCGGCGGTCAGTCGCGGCTGCGGCGACGGAGCATCAGCACCACGGCGATGATCACGGCGATCACGACCAGCAGCACCACGATGCCGATCACCACGCCGATCAGCTTCCCGAAGAACCCGGACTTCTTCTTGGACTTGGACTTCGACTTCGCCAGCTCGGTGTGCTTCTTCGCGGCGGCGGCCGTGTGACCGCCGACCGCGGCCGGTGCGGCCTGGGCGGCCTGCGCGGGCGCCCCCTGGACGGCGGCCACCGCCACCCGGGGCGCGGCCTGGGCCGGCCCCGCGGCCACGGCCGCGCCGCCGAAGGCCAGCGTTATGGACAGGACCACACTCGCCAGACGTGCTCTCATCGACTCATCTCCCCGATCCGGACGGGCCCGGGTGGCCGCCGATCGCGCTCACTGTGCCACGCGCTGCGACGGGTGCGACAGGCCCGCGTACCCGACTGTTCCCGGACCGCTACCTGCCCGGCACAGGGCGGTCACCGACGCTGGTCCGGCTACCCCGCCGGGCCCGGTCCATGCGGGACCTCTCGGGGACGACGGGATCGGGTCGGCGGCCTCGGATCGGCGGCGCCTCAGGACGGCGGCGGAGAGGCCGGCCCGGAGAGGGCGACGGCGACCAGGGCGCGCATCGCGGCGGCGACCTGACCCAGCGGCAGCGTCGCGTCGTCGGCGAAGAGTTCGACCAGCCAGCCGCCCGCGACGTTCTGCCCGCCCGCGCCGACCATCCCGCGGTAGCCGCTGACCACCAGCATGGCCTCCTCCGCCGGGTCGTTGCCCGCCGCACCCGCGCGCAGTGCGAAGGCGCCGCCCCGGACGGCCCGCCGGGTGAGCGGGTAGTGGCGCAGGTCGAAGATGGCGTCCGGGGCCTCGATCTGGGCGCGCTGGGTCTCCGCCCGCGTACTGCTGGGGCCGCTGGTCATCCGGTACACGGCGTGCTGGACGGTCCGCATCAGGTGCGAGCCCGGCGGGACGTAGGAGATCCACCAGCCGACCGCGTCCAGCAGCCGGGCCGCGGTCTCGGCGACCCCGGCCAGCCGGCCCAGGGTGTCGGCGGGGTGGTGGGCGCGGACGGAACCGACCTGGTCGAGGGTGGCCAGGACGGCGGTGAGCAACTGGCCCGGGTCGGCGCTGTGGGCGGCGCCGCGGATCCGCCGGCGGTCACCGGCGGCCCGGGAGCCGGGGCCCCGGCCGCGGCCGTCCGCCCGGTGGTGCGGGTCCGCGGCGTCGGCGAGCAGCACCGTCGGATCCGGGGTGAAGCCGGGGCCGTGGCTGCGGCCGGCGACCACGGGGTGGGCGGCCCGGGCGGCCTTGGCGCGGTACTGGGCGGCGTCGGCGAGCCGGAACAGCCGGTCGGGCGTGGTCACCGGGCCGATCGAGTCGCCGGTGGAGGCGACCCCGCAGGCCACGCCCTCGCCCTCGGCCAGGGCCAGCGCGCGGGCGCAGAGCTCCTCGGCGACGGCGACCACCTCGTCCGCCTTCTGGCCCTCCGCCAGCAGGCAGAACTCGTCGCCGCCGAGCCGGGCGGCGAGGCTGCCGGGGAGCTTGGCGGCGGCCAGCGAGAGCTGGTGGGCGAACCGTTCCAGCAGCCGGTCGCCGACCTCGTGGCCGAGCTGGTCGTTGACCCGCTTCAGACCGTTGACGTCGCAGACCACCAGCGACACCACGGCGCCGTCCCGGTTGTGGGCCTCCAGTGCGCTCTCCAGCCGGGCGTCGACGGCGCGCCGGTTGGCGAGTCCGGTGAGCGGGTCGGTGAAGGCGAGCCGGCGCAGGTCGGCGAGCCGCTCGGTCTGGGCCAGGCCGGCCGAGATCTGGGCGGCGAGCAGGGTGGCGTAGTCGGCGTCCCCCTGGGTGAACGTCGGCAGTCCGGCCGTCCGGGCGAGGTAGAGCTCGCCCCAGGCCTGGCCGTGCAGCACGATCGGTGCGACCAGGCAGCACTCGCGCCCGCGCCGGCGCAGTCCGGCGGCGCGGTGCTGGCGGAACGCGCCGGCGCCGGGCTGCGCGTGGCCGGCCGGTTCGGCGCCCTGCTCGGGCTCGGCGGGTTCGGCGGTCTGGAGCCAGGCGCGCGGCAGCCGGCCGGTGGTCCAGCGCTCCTCCAGGTAGGTGACGATCTCGGGGAAGTCCGCGACCGGGTAGGACTCGTCCTCCGGCAGCTCCTCCTCGCCCGGCGCCAGGTCCCCGTGGTTGACCAGCACCCGCAGCCGCCCGGACTCGCGGTCCCAGACGGACACGGCCGCCATGGTGGCGTCGAGGGCGGCGGTGGCGCGGACGGCGGCCACCCGGACGGCCTCCAGCGGGGTGAGCGCGCCGGCCATGTCCTGGGCCAGCTCGACCACCGACTGCAGCCGCAGGTCAGGGGTCAGCGCGGACTGTTCGCAGTCCGTGACGCTCGCCTCACCGCTCACCGGCTCGCCTCGATCCTGTGGTCGGTCTGTCGGTCGGTCCGTGGTCACCGGCCCCGCGGCCCGGCCCGTGCCGGAGCGCGGTCCGTGCCCCAAGACTAGGGGGGATACACAGTCGTATGCCCCATTTGTCAGGGATAACGTGTCCGACCGCGCCGTGGTTTCAGTCGTTGCGCGTAGGCGCGGGCCCGGACCGGCGGCCACCGCGGGCCCTGCTCACCACGGCTCCCGGGCTCAGCCGCGCGGGGGCCGCCCGGACGGGCTCAGCCGCCGTGCACCCGCCGCGAGAGCAGCCAGGGCTCGACCAGGCCGAGACCGCGGACCGGGCGGCGCCACATCGGCTGCAGCCGGAACCGGTGCCCGGCGTTGACGTCCACGCCGACCGGCAGGCCGGCCGCGGCCGAGAGCGCCTCGGCCAGGTCCGGGCCCTCCAGCTCGGTGGGGGCGACGCTGCCGTTCTGCTCCAGCGCGGCGGCGAACTCGCCGTCGATCAGCACCGCGTCCTTGGGCGCGATGGAGGTGAGCCGGCTCGCCAGGTTCACCGTGGTGCCGAAGACGTCGCCCATCCGGGAGGTCACGGTGCCGAACGCCAGGCCGACCCGGAGTTCGGGCATGGTGTCGTCGCCCGCGAGCGTCTCGACCAGGCCGAGGGCGATCTCGGCGGCCGTCACCGGGTCCTCCGAGACGTACAGGATCTCGTCGCCGAGCGTCTTGATGACGCGACCGCCGAGGCCGGCGATCAGGTCGGAGCAGGTGTTCTCGAAGGTCTCGACGAGTTCGCCGAGCTCCTCCTCCTCCAGCCGGCGCGACAGCCGGGTGAAGCCGACCAGGTCGGCGAAGCCGACGGCGAGCCGGCCGCTGGTGATCTCGGCGTCCTCGGCGGCCTGCACCACGCGGCCGGTGACGGCCGCCAGCTGGCGGCGCCAGACGTAGACCAGGAACTGCTCCAGCTCCGGCAGCAGCAGCTCGACCAGCGGGTACGCGACGTCCGCGCGGGTGAGGCCCGGCTCGACGGCCTGGGTGAGGCTGTCGAGGAAGGTGTCCATCTGCCAGCCGGCCAGGCGGGCGGTGGTCTGGCCGGTGGAGCGGGCCACCTGGATCGCCATCGACTCGCTCAGCAGGCCGGACTCGACCAGGCCGGCCAGCCGGCGCAGGGCGATCACGTCGCCGTCGGTGAGCGCCCGGGACTGCCCGATGTCCGGGAACCCCATCGCCCGCCAGAAGCGGGTGGCCAGCTCCATCGGCACGTCGGCGGCCCGGGCGGCCTGGTACGGGGTGTAGCGGCGTGGTGCGTCCAGGATCAGCCGCTCAAGATCCAGCGCGACCGTCTGGTCGTCCGCATCCGCCTTGTCGCCGCCGCTGCCGTCCTCTGCCACCGGTCCGTCCCCGTGCGGTCGCCGCACTCGCTCTTGTCCCGCCTACTCGACTACCCCGGCGGTGGCGCACACCGCCCCGCCCGCCCAGGGGGTAGTGGCGCGCCTCACACCGCTGCCAGGTGGAATGTTCGCACGAAATCGCGTAATCCGGGGCATCCGGCCGGGGCCGACGGGCACCGGGGCACCGACTCAGCCGCTCTCCGGCCGTACGTGTACGACGTCCCCGGCCGCGACCGGCTGCCGCGTCCCGTCCGCCGTCCGGACCACCAGCCGCCCGTCGCCGTCGATCGCCACCGCCTCCCCGGTCAGCTCGCGTCCGCCCGGCAGCTGGACCCGCACGGCCCTGCCGAGGGTCGCGCAGCGGTCGGTGTACGCGGGCAGCAGGCCGCTCGCGTGCGGGTCGCCGGCGGCGGCCGTCCACTCGCCGTAGAGGTCGGCGAACTCGCGCAGCAGCGCCCGCAGCAGGGTGCCCCGCTCGGTGACGGCCGCGCCGGCCAGCGCGAGCGAGGCGGCGGCCGGCACCGGCAGCTCGTCCTCGCGCAGCGAGACGTTCAGGCCCAGGCCCGCCACCACGGCGCCGCCGGCCAGCTCGGTGAGGATGCCGCCGACCTTGCGCTCGGCGCCGTCCACGGTCACCTGGAGGTCGTTGGGCCACTTCAGGGAGACGTCCACCTCGGCGACCCGGCCGAGGGTGCTGGCCGCCGCCACGCCGACCAGGATCGGCAGCCAGCCGTAGCGCTCCACCGGGACGGCGACGGGGCGCAGCAGGACGGAGACGAAGATCCCGGAGCGGGCCGGCGCGGACCAGGTGCGCTCCAGCCGGCCGCGGCCGGCGCTCTGCTCCTCGGCGACCAGCACCGCGCCCTCGGGGGCGCCGTTGCGGGCGCGGGCGGCGAGGTCGCTGTTGGTGGAGCCGGTCTCGGTGACCACGTCGAAGGAGGTCCAGAGGCCGCCGGGGGCCAGCAGGTCGCGGCGCAGGGCGGCGGCGTCCAGCGGCGGACGGTCGAGGTCGGTCCAGGGGGACGGGCCGTTCTGGCCGAAACCGCGCAGTCCGCTGCGGCGGGGGGCGGTGGACCCGCCGGCAGGTTCGCTCTGTGACTCGCTCATGGGGCCGAGCCTAGAGTCTGGGCGTGGCGGCGGCGCGCAGGCGGGCCAGGAGGGGTAGGAGAGGAATGAGAGGAACGCGTGGCGGGAGTGGTGCTCCCGGACGCGGCCCAGCCCGTAGGCCGCCCCATCGTCCCGCATAACGCTGGTTAACACACTGTGTCGCTGGCCATAACGGGAAACCGTCCGCGCTGGCTACGCTACTCAACGGTAGTTCGTTGCGCCGCCCTGCCCTCACCCAGTACTGACAGGTCGCGGCCCATGGATCAGGGAGAGCCACCGGATGACCGAGGCGTCGTACGACCCGCACACCACCGCCGGCAAGCTCGCCGACCTCCGGCGCAGGCTCGACGAGGCGGTGCACTCCGGCTCCGCCGCGGCCGTGGAGAAGCAGCACGCCAAGGGCAAGCTGACGGCCCGTGAGCGGGTCGTGGAGCTGATGGACGAGGGCTCCTTCGTCGAGTTCGACGAGTTCGCCCGGCACCGCTCGACCAACTTCGGGCAGGCGAAGAACCGCCCGTACGGCGACGGCGTGGTCACCGGCTACGGCACCGTCGACGGCCGCCAGGTCGCCGTCTTCGCCCAGGACTTCACCGTCTTCGGCGGCTCGCTCGGCGAGGTGTTCGGCGAGAAGATCGTCAAGGTGATGGACTTCGCGCTGAAGACCGGCTGCCCGGTGATCGGCATCAACGACTCCGGCGGCGCCCGGATCCAGGAGGGCGTGGTCTCGCTCGGCCTGTACGGCGAGATCTTCCGCCGCAACGTGCACGCCTCCGGCGTGATCCCGCAGATCTCGCTGATCATGGGCCCGTGCGCCGGCGGCGCGGTCTACTCCCCCGCGATCACCGACTTCGTGGTGATGGCCGACCAGACCTCGCACATGTTCATCACCGGCCCGGACGTGATCAAGACCGTGACCGGCGAGGACGTCGGCATGGAGGAGCTGGGCGGCGCCCGCGCGCACAACGCCAAGTCCGGCGTCGCGCACCACCTGGCCGCCGACGAGAAGGAGGCCATCGAGTACGTCAAGAGCCTGCTCTCGTACCTGCCCTCCAACAACCTCAGCGACCCGCCGGCCTACCCCGAGGAGGCCGACCTCACCGTCACCGACGAGGACCTCGAACTCGACACCATCGTGCCCGACTCGGCGAACCAGCCGTACGACATGCACAAGGTGATCGAGCACATCCTGGACGACGGCGAGTTCCTGGAGACCCAGTCGCTGTACGCGGGCAACATCCTCACCGGCTTCGGCCGGGTCGAGGGCCACCCGGTCGGCATCGTCGGCAACCAGCCGATGGACCTGGCCGGCTGCCTGGACATCGCGGCCAGCGAGAAGGCCGCCCGCTTCGTGCGGACCTGCGACAGCTTCAACATCCCGGTGCTGACCTTCGTCGACGTGCCCGGCTTCCTGCCCGGCACCGGCCAGGAGTGGGACGGCATCATCCGGCGCGGCGCCAAGCTGATCTACGCCTACGCCGAGGCCACCGTCCCGCTGATCACCGTGATCACCCGCAAGGCCTTCGGCGGCGCCTACGACGTGATGGGCTCCAAGCACCTGGGCGCGGACCTCAACCTCGCCTGGCCGACCGCCCAGATCGCCGTGATGGGCGCTCAGGGCGCGGTCAACATCCTGCACCGCCGCGAGATCGCCGAGGCCGAGTCCGCCGGCCACGCCGAGGCCAAGCGCGCCGAGCTGCTCGCCTCGTACGAGGACACCCTGCTCAACCCGTACCTGGCCGCCGAGCGCGGCTACGTGGACGCGGTCATCGCGCCCTCCGAGACCCGCCGCCACATCGTCCGCGGCCTGCGGGCGCTGCGCGGCAAGCGCGAGGTCCTGCCGCCCAAGAAGCACGGCAACATTCCCCTGTAAGACCTGTTCCGGGAGAGGATTGAGCATGGCCCCGATCCACGTGCTGCACGGGCAGCCGACCCCCGAGGAGCTGGCCACCGTCCTGGCGGTGGTCTCAGCCCGGGCCGCCGCCGCGCAGGCCGCCAACGCGGCGGCCCGCGCGGGCGCCGGCCCGGCCTCCCCGTGGAACGACCGCGCCCGGCGCCTTCGCACCACCCCGAAGCCCGGCCTCAACGTCTGGCGCACCTCGGGCTGGGCCGGCTGACCCGGCCCCTCCACCCGCACGACCCGGGGCAGTCCGGGGCGCACCGGCCGACGCCGATGGCCCGGATTGCCCCGAAACCTGAGTACGGATACTCAGGCGCCCCGCCGACCGGGCGGCGCACCCTGGAGAAGTGCTCTGGTCAGACCCCCGCGACGAGCCCTCCCCCGACGTTCGTCAGCTGCAAGAACGGCTGCGCCGTGCCGGACCGCTGCTCGCCGTCCTCGCACTGGTGATGGCCGTGCTGCTGATGCTGTGAGCTCCCCGCCGGGCGGCCGCCCGGCGGGAGGCCCGCCCGGGGGGGCCGGACCGGGCCGCGAGGCGGTCCACGGCGGCCCGGGCCACCCCCGGCACCCCCTACCCTGGTGCCCATGACCGACCGCCGCGCCCTCGTCCTCGCCTCCGCCTCCCCCGCCCGGCTCGGGCTGCTGCGCCAAGCGGGCCTCGACCCGCGGGTGGTCGTCAGCGGCGTCGACGAGGAGGCGGTGACCGCCGCCAGCCCCTCCGCGCTCGCCCTGGTGCTCGCCGAGGCGAAGGCCAAGGCCGTCGCGGCCGAGCTGACCGGCGGGGAGCTCGTGATCGGCTGCGACTCCGTCCTGGAGCTGGACGGCGAGGCGCTCGGCAAGCCCGCCGACGCCGCCGAGGCGCTGGTGCGCTGGCAGTCGATGCGCGGTCGCTCCGGCGTCCTGCGGACCGGGCACTGCGTGATCGACACCGTCACCGGCCGGCAGTCCTCGGCCACCGCCTCCACCACGGTCCGCTTCGGCACCCCGGACGACGCCGAGGTAGCCGCGTACATCGCCTCCGGCGAACCGCTGTACGTGGCGGGCGCCTTCACCCTGGACGGCCGCTCCGCGCCGTTCGTGGACGGCATCGACGGCGACCCCGGCAACGTGATCGGCCTGTCGCTGCCGCTGCTGCGCCGGCTGCTGGCCGACCTCGGGGTGCGCATCACCGACCTCTGGACCTGATCCGCACCCGGGCCGCCGCCCGGCCCGCCACCTGCACCGCCGGCTGGGCCGGGGCCGCACCGGGCCCGCGCCGAACCACATTCGCCAGGCCCGAACCCTGCCGATTCCGACAGATCCCGGGCCGGACATCTGTCCCGGTGATCCAGCCTGGTGACGCGGCCGCGCCGATAGGCTGGCCGGGCCGCCGACCCGGAGAGGACAGCAGGGGATGACCGACAGCGTGCTCAACGTGGTGCTCGGCCTGGTCGCCACCGGGATCAGCGCCGCGCTCGGGTGGCTCGCCCAGAACCTGCGCCGACGGCGCCGGCTCGGCCGGGTCCGCGAGTTCTTCGGCATGCCCGGCGGGACGGAGTGCCTGCTGGTGGTGAACCGCCACGCGGCGTCCGCCAGTTCGAAGAGCGTCTCGCGAAACGACGTCTTCGCCCTGATGGAGCTCTCCGCCCTGGTGAAGGAGTGCGGTGCGCGCGCCGAACTGGTCGGCCACGACGAGGTGCGCCAGGGGCTGGGCCACAAGGCCGAGTTCTGCCTCGGCGGGCCCGCCAGCAACGACCGGACGGCCGCCCACCTGATCTCCTGGCTGCCGGGCGTCTCCTTCGCCCAGGACCCGGTCAAGCACCACGAGATGCGCCTCACCGTCGGGTCCGAGGAGTACCGCTACCAGAGCCCCTCCGAGACCCCGGGCGGCCGGGTCTACATGCTGCTGGCCCGGATCCAGACCGGGCACGGCGGCCGGCCCGCCTTCCTGATCGCCGGGCAGACGGCGACCTCCAACCACGCGGCCGTGCGCTACCTGGTGGCCAACCACCGGAAGCTGGCCCGCAGGCACGGCACGGACGGGACCTTCGCCCTGGTGCTGGAGCTGATCAACTCCAGCGCCTACGGACCGGACCTGGTCGAGCCGGTCGCGGACGTCACCCGCCAGGCCCTCACCCGGCCCGACACCGGCGCCACGCCGACCGTCGTACCGGCCCAGGCCCCGGCGCCCTCGTCATGATGTGGCGAAGGCCACGGCCCGACCGGGCCCCCACCCGACCACCCGTCCGGCCCCCGGCCTGACGGCGCCACCACCCACGACCTGCGGAGCGTCCCGTTCCGTGCCCGACCGGTCACGCATTCGCGTCACCCTCCGTGTGGGCTAGCTCACCACCTTGGGCTACTCGCCGGTACCACCCTGTAATCCCTAGACTCGACGAGGTTCAAGAAGGGAGCCATTGTGCGCAAGGTGCTCATCGCCAACCGCGGAGAAATCGCCGTCCGCGTCGCCCGGGCCTGCTCGGATGCCGGTATCGCCAGCGTCGCCGTCTACGCCGAGCCGGACCGGGATGCGCTGCACGTCCGCGCGGCCGACGAGGCGTACGCGCTCGGCGGCGACACCCCCGGCACCAGCTACCTGGACATCGCCAAGGTGCTGAAGGCAGCCGCCGACTCCGGTGCGGACGCCGTCCACCCGGGTTACGGCTTCCTGTCCGAGAACGCCGACTTCGCCCAGGCCGTCATCGACGCGGGCCTGACCTGGATCGGCCCGCCGCCGCAGGCCATCCGCGACCTCGGTGACAAGGTCACCGCCCGGCACGTGGCGCAGCGCGCCGGTGCCCCGCTGGTCGCCGGCACCCCGGAGCCCGTCTCCGGCGCCGACGAGGTCGTCGAGTTCGCCCGCGAGCACGGCCTGCCGGTCGCCATCAAGGCGGCCTTCGGCGGCGGCGGTCGCGGCCTCAAGGTCGCCCGCACGCTGGAGGAGATCCCCGAGCTGTACGACTCGGCGGTCCGCGAGGCGGTCGCCGCCTTCGGTCGCGGCGAGTGCTTCGTCGAGCAGTACCTCGACAAGCCGCGGCACGTCGAGACCCAGTGCCTCGCCGACCAGCACGGCAACGTGGTGATCGTCTCCACCCGTGACTGCTCGCTGCAGCGCCGCCACCAGAAGCTGGTCGAGGAGGCGCCCGCGCCGTTCCTGACCGAGGAGCAGAACGCCGAGCTGTACCGGGCGTCCAAGGCGATCCTGCGCGAGGCGGGCTACGTCGGCGCCGGCACCTGCGAGTTCCTGGTGTCGCAGGACGGCCTGATCTCCTTCCTGGAGGTCAACACCCGCCTGCAGGTCGAGCACCCGGTCTCCGAGGAGGTCACCGGGATCGACCTGGTCCGCGAGATGTTCCGGATCGCCGACGGCGAGGAGCTGGGGTACGACGACCCGGCGGTGCGCGGTCACTCGATCGAGTTCCGGATCAACGGCGAGGACCCGGGCCGCGGCTTCCTGCCCGCCCCCGGCAACGTCACGCTGTTCGCGCCGCCGTCCGGCCCGGGTGTCCGGCTGGACGCCGGTGTCGAGACCGGCTCGGTCATCGGCCCGGCCTGGGACTCGCTGCTGGCGAAGCTGATCGTCACCGGCGCCACCCGCAAGCAGGCGCTGCAGCGCGCCGCGCGTGCGCTGTCGGAGTTCAAGGTGGAGGGCATGGCCACGGCCATCCCGTTCCACCAGGCCGTCGTCACCGACCCGGCGTTCGCGCCGGAGGTGCACGGCGGCGAGGGCCCCTTCACGGTCTTCACCCGCTGGATCGAGACCGAGTTCCAGAACACCATCCCGGCGTTCTCGGGCGCGGGCGGCGAGGCCGAGGAGGCCGACGTCCGCGAGACCGTGGTGGTCGAGGTCGGCGGCAAGCGGATCGAGGTCTCGCTGCCCTCGTCGCTGGGCGTCTCGGCGGCTCCGGCCGGCGGCGGCGTGGGCACCAAGACCAAGCGCCGGGTCGGCGCCAAGAAGGCCGGTTCGGCGGTCAGCGGTGACACCCTCGCGTCGCCGATGCAGGGCACCATCGTCAAGGTCGCCGTCGAGGAGGGCCAGGTCGTCGCGGAGGGCGAGCTGATCGTCGTCCTGGAGGCGATGAAGATGGAGCAGCCGCTGAACGCCCACAAGGCCGGCACCGTCGTCGGTCTGAAGGCCGAGGTCGGTGCGAGCGTCAGCAGTGGCGCCGCGCTCTGCGAGATCAAGGACGTCTGACGCTCGGGTCCGCGTCGGCGAGCGGTCCGCACACCTCCGGGTGTGCGGGCCGCTCCGCGTTTCCGGGGCGCCGGGACGGACTCCGGGCCGCGCCCGACCCCGGTAGCGGCACGCCGGTAGCGGCGTTCGCCCCCGACAGCGGCGCACCGGCCGCCCGGCGGGTCAGGGGCGCCCGGAGGCGAGCGGGCGGACGACCATCCCGCCGTGCGCGCCCGGGCGGCGCTGACCGGGCAGCGGGGCACCGCCGGGCGGCGGACCGGCCCGCCGCGGACCGATGCCCACGGGAGCCGGGTGCTGCACCGGGCCGGTGCCGTGCACGGGCGGCTCGGCGGGCAGCCCGAGCGGGGCGACGTCGATCTGGACACCGCAGTCGGCCAGCGCGTCCAGCTCCCGGGCGGTGGTGTCGTCCGCGGTGGCGTGCTCGTCCGTCACCAGCCGGGTGATGGCGTCGGTCGGGACGGTCTGGAACATGGTGTCCGCGCCGAGCTTGGTGTGGTCGGCGAGGACGATGACCTCGGCGGCCGACTGCACCAGAGCCCGGTCCACGCTCGCGGAGAGCATGTTCGTGGTCGACAGCCCGCGTTCGGCGGTCAGCCCGCTGCCGGAGATGAAGGCCTTGGAGACCCGCAGCCCGTGCAGCGACTGCTCGGCGCCACTGCCGACCAGGGCGTAGTTGGAGCCCCGGAGGGTGCCGCCGGTCATCACCACCTCCACCCGGTTGGCGTGGGCCAGGGCCTGGGCGACCAGCAGGGAGTTGGTCACCACCGTCAGCCCCGGCACCCGGGCGAGCCGGCGGGCCAGCTCCTGGGTGGTCGTGCCGGCGCCGACCACGACGGCGTCGCCCTCCTCCACCAGTCCGGCCGCGAGATCGGCGATGGCGCTCTTCTCGGCGGCGGCGAGGTGGGTCTTCTGCGGGTATCCGGGTTCGCGGCTGAAGCCGCCGGGGAGCACCGCGCCGCCGTGACGGCGGTCGAGGAGCCCTTCTGCCTCCAGTGCCCGCACGTCCCTGCGGACGGTCACTTCGGAGGTCTGGACGACGCGGGCCAGCTCGCGGAGCGAGACGGCTCCGTTGGCGCGCACCATTTCGAGGATCAACTGGCGACGTTCTGCTGCAAACACAGAACCGACCGTAACCTGAATGACCGTCTGCTTTCAGGCGTTTGCTCCTGGTAACGGGAATTGCTCACGCAGGGGCGGCGCGTGACCGTACACTACGCGCCGTCAGCTCACGGGGGCACGCCCGCCGTCCGGGTGAAGCGCCGGAGCGCGAAAGGGGCGGTCGCCTTCCGGCGACCGCCCCAACTGCTCATTCCCGGCTCAGGATTCGCCCTCGGCCCGCTTGCGGATGTGCAGCTGGCGGGCGGCCTCGGCCGTGGATCCGGACACCGACGGGTAGACGGTGAAAGCGCTGGCCACCTGTTCGACCGTCAAATTGGCGTCCACCGCGAGCGAAATCGGGTGGATCAGTTCGCTCGCGCGCGGGGCGACGACCACGCCGCCGACCACGATGCCGGTGCCCGGGCGGCAGAACAGCTTCACGAAGCCGTCCCGGATGCCCTGCATCTTCGCCCGCGGGTTGCCGCGCAGCGGGAGCTTGACCTCGACGGCGTCCATCTTCCCGCACTTCACGTCGGCGGCGGTGTAGCCGACGGTGGCGATCTCCGGGTCGGTGAAGACGTTGGAGGCCACCGTCTTCAGGTTCAGCGGCTGCACCGCGTCGCCCAGCGCGTGGTACATCGCGATCCGGCCCTGCATCGCCGCCACCGAGGCCAGCATGAAGACGCCGGTGCAGTCGCCCGCGGCGTAGACGCCGGGGGCGCTGGTGCGGGAGACCCGGTCGACCTGGATCTGGCCCCAGTCGTTGAGCTTGACCCCGGCCTCCTCCAGACCCATGTCGGCGGTGTTGGGGATCGAGCCGACCGCCATCAGGCAGTGCGTGCCCCTGATGACCTGGCCGTCGGCGAGCGTCACCTCGACGTGGTCGCCCACCCTCTTGGCGCCCTCGGCCCGGCTGCGGCTCATCACGTTCATGCCGCGGCGGCGGAAGACCTCCTCCAGCACCTCGGCGGCGTCCGGGTCCTCGCCCGGCAGCACCCGGTCGCGGCTGGAGACCAGCGTGACCTTGGAGCCGATCGCCTGGTAGGCACCGGCGAACTCGGCGCCGGTGACGCCGGAGCCGACCACGATCAGCTCGCGCGGCAGCTCCTCCAGGTCGTACACCTGCGTCCAGGTGAGGATGCGCTCCCCGTCGGGCTGCGCGTCGGGCAGCTCGCGCGGGTGGGCGCCGGTGGCGATCAGCACCGCGTCGGCGCGCAGCGACTGGACGCTGCCGTCGGGGCCGTCCACCAGCACCTCGCGGGAGCCGTCCGCGCCCTGCCCGTCGGCGCCGAGCCGGCCGCGGCCGCGCAGCACGGTCACGCCGGCCCGGGTCACGGACTGGGTGATGTCGTGCGACTGGGCGATCGCGAGGCGCTTCACCCGTCGGTTGACCTTGCCGAGGTCCACGCCGACCACCCGGGCCGATCCCTCGATCGGGGGCGTGTCGTCGGCGACGATGATGCCGAGCTCCTCGTACGAGCTGTCGAAGGTGGTCATCACCTCCGCCGTGGCGATCAGGGTCTTCGACGGCACGCAGTCCGTCAGCACCGCCGATCCGCCGAGCCCGTCGCGGTCGACGACGGTCACCTCCGCGCCGAGCTGGGCCGCCACCAGGGCCGCCTCGTATCCGCCGGGTCCGCCACCGATGATCACGATCCGAGTCACGTGCACCATTGTCCCGCACGCCGGGGCCGCCGCCACGCCGGGGTCACGGCTGCCCGGCGAACGGCGGGCGGCGATCCGCCCGGCACCGCCCGGCCGGGGGCGACGGCCGCCCCGGCGCCGCCGTCCCCCGGCGGATCACGGGTGCCAACTCCCGTAGGCTGACGCCCATGCCCCTCTACGCCGCGTATGCCACCAACCTCGATGCCCGGCAGATGACCCGCCGCGCTCCGCACTCGCCGCTGCGCGGCACGGGCTGGCTGGACGGCTGGCGGCTGACCTTCGGCGGCGAGCAGCTGGGCTGGGAGGGCTCGCTGGCCACCGTGGTGGAGGACGAGAAGGAGCAGGTCTTCGTCTCCCTCTACGACGTCTCGCCGATGGACGAGGAGGGGCTGGACCGCTGGGAGGGCGTGCAGCTCGGCATCTACCGCAGGATGAAGCTGCGGGCGCACACCCTGGACGGCGACATCCAGGTCTGGACGTACGTCCTCAACGACTACGAGGGCGGCCTGCCCGCCGCCCGCTACCTCGGACTGATCGCCGACGCCGCCGAGAGCGCCGGCGCCCCCGACGACTACGTGCTGGACCTGCGCCGCCGGCCCTGCTGACGGGCCGCCGACACCCCCGCCGGGGGGCCTTCCCGCCGCCGGGGCCGGGCCCCCGCCCCCGCCGCACCGCTCAGGGGCGAACCGCCCCGCCCCAGGACCGGGCCGTGGCGGCCAGTACCGCCGCCACCTCGGCGCGCTGCTCCGGATCGGTGCGCAGGCCGTTGCCCAGCTCGACGTGCAGCCACGGCACGCCGAGCCCCGCGGCGAAGCGCCCCTGCACGTTGGTCGTGCCCTCCAGGTGCCCGCACTTGTCGCGCCAGGCACGGCAGACCGCGAAACCGGCCCGCTCCAGGCCGTCGGCGGTGAGGTCGGCGGCCGGCCCCGCGGGCGCCGTCCCGCCGGAGACCACGGCGTCCCGCCCGGGCAGGCTCCCCTCGTCGAAGCCGTGCACCTGGACGCCGGGCAGCCCGCGCGCCGCCAGCGCCGCCGTCACCGCGTCGAACACCGTGTCGGTCCGGTGCGCGGGGTCGGAGGAGCCGTCCGCGCCGGCCTTGCGGTGCGCCCCGGCCAGCACCAGCACGCCGCCGGGCGCCGCCCGGAAGACGTCGACGCCGAGCAGTTCGGTCCGGCTGTCGAAGATCGGGTGCGGCACCTGCACCGACCAGGACGCCTTCGCCGACAGGTCCAGGTAGACCCGGCCCCAGCCGCGCTGCGCCTCCGCCGCCGACGACGCGTCCGCGATCTCGGTCAGCCGCCGCCCGGAGCCGCTGTCGACGAACTCGGTCAGCCGGTAGCCGACCGTCCGCAGGCTCCGGCCGGCCCGGTCCCGGTCGCCCTCCACCGCCTGCGCCACACCGTCCGCGATCGCCCGCCGCTGCCCCTCGTCGGGGGAGGTGTACGGCGTCGAGGGCCCGAACCCGGCGGTGTACGCGTCCACCCGGGCCGCCAGGTCGACCCGGTCGGACCCGCCCGCGCCGGAGGCCGAGCGGCCGGGCCGGGCGTCCGCAGCACCGGAGCGCGCACCACCGCCCGGCACGCCGCCGGCGCCGAGGGCCGCCGCCGTCAGCACCACCGCCAGCGCGGCCAGGACCAGCAGCAGCACCAGCGGCAGCACCCGGCGTCCGGAACCCCGTATCTCCATGCCGCAGAACCTACCGGCCCGCACGGGCCGTGACCGCCGGGCCCCGGGGCGGCCCGGCGCAGGGCCGTCGGAACGGCGCACCGTCACCCCCGCGATCGGTATCCACCCGTTACCGCTACCGGCCGGTCGGGCGAACAGACATGCGTATGCTTTTCTGGCTCCCTTCACGGAAGCATCACGACAGCCGTCCCGGGCGGGCGGGCCGTCCGCCCTCCATCGACATCGAGGCAGTCTCTTGAGCTCGGCAGCGTCAGCGCCTCGTCAGCACCGCTACCGGCGCCGGGCCGACATGCCCCTGCTCGGTGGGATCCGGCCGCCGATCGCGCTGCTGCTCGTCCTGCTCCTGGGGGTCTCCGGCCTCACCGCCGTCGCCGTCGGCGGGCTCCACCTGGACGACGCCCCGCAGGCGATCCGGGAGTCGCAGCAGTACGCGGCCGTGGACGCCGCCACCGCCCTGCGCGCGTCCGTCAACGAGAACGCCACCGACCTGCGCCGCGCCGCCGCCCGCTTCGACGCCGCCCCCGCCGAGCCGGCCGCCGTGCTCGGCGCGCTCGGCCAGGCGTACCAGAAGTGGCGCGGCACCGTGATCCTCCAGCCGGGCAGCGGCAAGCTGCTCGCCGCCCGCGGCGAGACCGTACCGCTGGCCGGCCTCGACCTCACCGCGCTCGGCGAGAACGCACCCGCCCCCGCACTCACCTCCTCCGCCGGCGGCCCGCGGCTGCTGACCTTCGCCCTGGTCGCCACCCCGGCCGGCGGACGGGCGCTGCTGGTGGCCTCCGGCGGCCTGCGACTGCCCAGCATCACCACCGGCAAGACCCAGAGCCTTCAGGTGCTCGACGACACCGGCGCCGTCCTGGACAGCACCGGCCCGCTGCTCACCGCCGAGCCGGACAAGCGGATCGTCACCACCGCCCGGGCCCGCGCGACCCGGCAGCCCGCCGGCGGGGAGGACCTCGTCTCCGGCAGCCTGGTCGGCTCGGCGGACCAGCACGGGGCCCGCCGGATCGTCGGCTACGCGGCCGTCGCCGGCACCGGCCCGCAGGACCTCGCCGCGCCGCTCGGCCTGACCATGGTCTCCAGCACCACCGTGGACCGGCAGGCGGGCAGCCTGCGGCACCCGCTGCTCGGCCTGGCCGCCGCGGGCATCCTGCTCCTGATCGCCCTGCTGGTGGCCGGCCTGCTGGTGCGCACCCTGCAGCGTCCGCTGCTGGGGCTCTTCCTGGAGTCCCGCCGGCTCACCCGCGGCGAGCGACTCGACCAGCCGGTCACCGGCCCCACCCGGGGCGAGGCCGGCCGGATCACCCGCGCGCTGGAGGAACTGCGCCTCCAGCTGCGCGACCCCGCCCGGCAGCCCCCCGCCGCACCGGAGGAGGGCGGCGGGCGCCGACGCCGCTTCGCCCCCGGCATCGCCCTGCCGCTGGCGCTCAGCGCCGTGGTCGTGCTCGGCTGGTCCGGCCCGCTGCTGCTGCTCAGCGGGGACAAGGGCGCGATCCGGGTCCCCGGCCAGGTGGTCTCCGCGCAGCGGGACCGCACCGACACCACCGCGGACCGGGTCCGGCAGGCCCTGAACGAGGGCTACGCCGACCTGAAGTCGATCGCCCCCGGTCTCGGTGACGGCACCGAGGCCAAGCCGATCGAGACGGTGCTGCGCGCCGCACTCGCCGACCACGGCCGCTACCGCTCGCTGTACGTGCTCGGCCCCACCGGCGCCGTGGTGGCCCGGGCCGGCGAGGCGCCGCGGCACTCCGGCGCGGCGACGCTCGGGGCGGACGGCGTCCTGCTCCTCAACAAGTCCGGCAAGGAACCGCAGATCGCCGCCCGGGTCGTGCTCGGCCCGCAGGCGGCCGCCGCCGCGGCCGATCCGAACGCCGACCCGAACGCCGAGCCGGCCGCACCGGCCGTGCCGACCGCCGTGGTGGTCGGTGAGTTCAAGCGCGAGTTCCTAGACGGCCTGCTGACCCGGCCCGGTCTCGGCCGGGTCTGGCTGGTCGACGAACGGCACCGGATCCTCTCCGCCAACGAGGCGTTCAGCTCGTTCGGCGAGCTCCCCGAGCACCGCGCCGAGGGGGTGCTGACCGCGGCGGCCAAGAGCGCCGAGGCCGACGTGGTCCGCCACGACGGGGATCCGGCCGTGCTGGCCGCCGCACCGCTCGGCGGCAACGGCACCGTGGGCAGGCTCGGCTGGTCCGTGGTCAGCGCCCAGCCCGTGGCCTGGCTGCACCTCGACCAGAACAAGGCCGACCGGCGGGCGGTGCTCGCCGGCATGCTCGGCCTGGCCGCCGCCGCGCTCTGTCTCGGCTGGCTCTTCATCGCCGTCGGCATCCCGCTGCGCCGGCTCGCCGCGAGCGCGCGGGCGCTGGCCGCCGGCGACCGGCGGACCGTTCTGTACCCCGTGCACCACGACGAGGTCGGGGCGGTGGCGAGAAGCCTGGAGCTGCTGCGCCAGTACCTGGAGCAGCGCGGCCGGCAGGCCGCCGGCCGGAGCGCCGCACGGGCGGCGGGTCAGCCGGCGGACCCGCCGGGCGCCCCGGCCGCCGCCGGACACCGCTGAGGCCCGGACCGCACCGACCCGCCGCACCTGCCGACCCGCCGACCCGCCGACCCGCCGACCACCACGCCACCGCCCGCCACGACCGCCCGCCGCACCGGCCGAAGGACTGTCCCCGTGCTCTTCCTGTACATCGTTCTGGTGGTGTGCTGCGCCGTGCTCCTGGTGGCGGGCATCGTCGAGCAGCGCCGGCACTTCGCCGCCCTGGAGCAGATCCCGGTCCGGGTGCTGGTCAACGGCATCCGGGGCAAGAGCTCGATCACCCGGCTCTGTGCGGGCGCGCTGCGCGGCGGCGACCTGGTCACGGTGGCCAAGACCACCGGCACGGCGGCCCGCTTCATCCACCCCGACGCCACCGAGGAACCGGTCTACCGGAAGTTCGGCATCGCCAACGTGGTCGAGCAGATCGGCATCGTCCGCCGGGCCGCCACCTACCGGCCCGACGCCCTGGTGATCGAGTGCATGGCGGTGATGCCGGCCCTCCAGGAGGTCAACCAGACCAAGCTGATCCGCTCCACCATCGGCGTGCTCTGCAACGTCCGGGAGGACCACCTCGCGGAGATGGGCCCGACCCTGGACGACGTCGCGCGCTCCCTCTCCCGCTCGATGCCGGTCGACGGCATCTGCGTGACCGCCGAGCGCGACCGGGTGGACATCCTCCGCGAGGAGGCCGCCAAGCGGAACTGCGAGCTGATCGTGGTCGACCCGGAGACGGTGAGCGACGAGGAGCTGCGCGGCTTCAGCTGGTTCACCTTCAAGGAGAACGTGGCGATCGCCCTGGCCGTCGCCGAGCTGCTCGGCGTGGAGCGCGGGACGGCGCTGCGCGGCATGTGGGAGGCGCCGCCGGATCCGGGCGTGCTCTCGGTCGAGCGGTACCTCACCGCGGACGGCAAGCGCCTGCGCTTCGCCAACGTGTTCGCGGCGAACGACCCCGAGTCGACGCTGATGAACGTGCAGCAGCTGCTGGACCTCGGGGCGATCCACCGCCCGCTGAACGTGGTGATCAACTGCCGCCCGGACCGGGTGGAGCGCAACGGCCAGATGGGCTCCATCGTGCCGGACCTCGACCCGGAGACGGTCTTCCTGATCGGCCACCCCACCAAGAGCGCCCGGGACGGCATCCCGGCCGACTGGCAGGGCCGGGTGGTGGACCTGGGCGGCGACCGCCGCGACCCCGCCGAGCTCACCGCCGAGCTGCTGGCCGAGCTGGGCCGGGACTCCTCGCTGGTCGCGGTCGGCAACATCCACGGGCAGGGCGAACTCTTCCTGGAGGAGCTGGCGCTGCTGGCCCCCGACGACGACCAGGAGCAGCCCGAGCCCCTGTTCGAGTCCCCGCCCGATCCCCTGCCCGAGCCCCAGCCCTGGTCGGAGCCCGCACCCGCGCACCGACCGCTGCGGACACCGGAGGCCGAACCCGCGGCGGCCGGCTGGTACCGGCCCCCGGCCGGCGCCGAGCCCGACCCCGGCGCGCACCGGCCCTGGGAGACCGCGGCGCCGTGGGAGACCGGCGCACCCCGGGTGCCCGAACAGCCCGGGCCCTACCGGCAGGAGCACCCCGCCCCGTACCAGCCGCAGCAGCACCCGTACCCGGAGCCCGCGCAGCAGTACCCGTACCCCGAACCGGGCCCGTACCAGCCGCAGCCGTACGAGCAGCCGCAGCAGTACCCGTACCCCGAACCGGGCCCGTACCAGCCGCAGCCGTACGAGCAGCCGCAGCAGTACCCGTACCCGGAGCAGCAGCAGTACGAGCAGCCGCAGCAGTACCCGGAGCAGCCCGGGCAGTACCCCGTCCCGGAGCAGCCCCGGCCGTACCCGGCCCCGCAGCAGCAGCCCCCGTCGCAGTACCAGTACCAGTACGGAGACCAGCAGTGATACCCACCGAGCTCACCCCCGAGATCGCCGCCATCGGCATCGCGCTCGGCCTGGTCTTCTCGCTCGTCTGCTACCTGACCACCAACCTCTCCCCCGGCGGCATGATCACCCCGGGCTGGCTGGCGCTGACCCTCGTCGAGGACCTCCAGCGGGTGGGCATCGTGGTCGGCGTCACGCTGCTGACCTACCTGGCGACCCGGCTCGTCCAGAAGCTCGTCATCCTCTACGGCAAGCGGCTGTTCGCCGCCGTGGTGCTCACCGGGGTGATGCTGCAGGCCACGGTGATGCTGGTGCTCCAGCGCGAGCTGCCGACCCTGTACGCCAACCAGACGCTGGGCTTCATCGTGCCCGGCCTGATCGCCTACCAGCTGGTGCGCCAGCCGAAGGCCGCGACGCTGATGGCCACCAGCACGGTGACCCTGGCCAACTACGTGGTGCTCACGGCCGGCCTGCTGCTCGGCGCCCTGCCCGGCTCCTGAGCGCGCGACCCGCCGCACCGCCGACCGCACGGCACGCACCGACCGGCCCCGTACCCCGCCACCTCCCGAGGACCCCCGTCATGAGCCTCTCCCGCAAGTCCCTGGCCAGTGGCGCGCTCGCGCTGACGCTGCTCGCCACCAGCGGCTACCTGACCGTGGAGCTCCGGCGACGGGCGGACCAGCCGGCGGCCACGGCGGCGCCCCTGCTCGCCTCGGCCGCGCACGCCTCCGTCCAGGCGGCGCCGCAGGCCTCGGGGGCGTACCGCTACGAGCGGCTGGCCGGCCCCGACCGCACCGTCGTGCGGGATGCCGGCGGCGCCGTCCTGGCGACCCTCACCGACAAGGCCAGGACGGCCGTGCTGACCGGCCCCGGCCGGACCTTCGCCGAGCCGGGCACCACCACGGCGACCGTGACCGGCGACTCCTGGGTGCGGCTGCTGCCGCAGCCGTGGAAGGCCGGCGCCGAGGGCGAGGCGTGGTTCCGGACGTGGTTCCAGCAGTCGCTGGGCAGCACCGCGGACGACGTCCTGGCGATCGCCACCCAGTACATGGCGGGCGCGGCGGCCGAGAAGGACGCCAAGGGCGTCCGGTACCGGGGTGACGCCTCGTTCGGCCCGATCAACCCGGACGGCTCCTCGGGCCAGGACCTGCGCCTGGAGCAGACCGACTTCTTCGACTACCTCGGGATCCCGTTCACCTTCGCCGACAAGACCACCCGTCAGCCGGACAAGACCCGCTACGGCGCCTTCGACTGCTCCGGCTTCGTCCGGATGGTGTACGGCTACCGCTCGGGCTACCCGCTGCTCAGCAAGGACGTGGCGGGCGCCGGGCTGGCCCGCAGCGCCAACGGCCTGGCCAGGCTCTCCCCCGGCGTGCCGGTCCTGCCGCTGACCACGCTGCCGGGCTCCGACGTGACCGTCCGGCCCGCCTCGATCGACACGCTGCAGCCCGGTGACCTGGTCTTCTTCGAGATCGACACCCGGACGGGCGCCCGGCTGGACCACACCGGGATCTTCCTCGGCATCGACACCGACGGGCACCCGCGCTACATATCCAGCCGGGAGGAGGCCGACGGGCCGACCTTCGGCGACAAGGGCGGCACCGCCCGACTGGACGACAACGGCATGTACGCCAAGGGCCTGCGCAGCGCCAAGCGGCTCTGAGAGCGCGGCTCCGGGGCCGGGCCGGCGCCCTCGCGGTCACGGTGCACCCGCCCCGCGACCGCCCCCGGGCGCCCGCTGCGCCGTCCGCGCCGCGGGCGTTTGTAGGTACCGCCGGGCGGGCACGGTCAGATCCGGCCTCGACCTGTGGTTTTGGGTCATCCGGGTAACAATCCGGCACGGCCTGGCAGGGTTTTCTACGCGCGTAGCCGATTCCCGTCTATCCTCGGCTACGTGAACGTATCTCCTCAGTCGGTCGTCTCCGCCGACCCCTACGCCGCCGCCCAGGCCGCCGCCGAGCGCCTGCGCGAGCTGACCGGTGCCGAGCGCCACGATGTCGCCCTGGTGATGGGCTCCGGCTGGGTGCCCGCCGCCGATGCCCTGGGGGAAACGGTGGCCGAGTTCGCGGTCACCGAGCTCCCCGGCTTCCCCGCCCCCGCCGTCGCCGGCCACTCCGGCAAGATCCGGTCCGTGCGGATCCCCGGCGCCGACGGTGAGAAGCGCGCCCTGATCTTCCTCGGCCGCAACCACTACTACGAGGGCTACGGCGTGGCCACCGTGGTGCACGGCGTGCGCACCGCCGCCGCCGCCGGCTGCCGCACCATCGTGCTGACCAACGGCTGCGGCGGTCTGCGCGAGGGCTGGGTCCCCGGCCAGCCGGTCCTGATCAGCGACCACATCAACCTCACCGCGGACTCCCCGATCGTCGGCGCCAACTTCGTCGACCTGACGGACCTCTACTCCAAGCGGCTGCGCGAGCTCTGCCGCGAGGTCGACCCCTCCCTCGACGAGGCCGTGTACGTGCAGTTCCGCGGCCCGCACTACGAGACCCCGGCCGAGGTGCACATGGCCCGGGTGATCGGCGGCGAGCTGGTCGGCATGTCCACCACGCTGGAGGCCATCGCCGCCCGCGAGGCCGGTGCCGAGGTGCTCGGCATCTCCCTGGTCACCAACCTGGCGGCCGGCATCACCGGCGAGCCGCTCAACCACGCCGAGGTGCTGGAGGCCGGCAAGGCCTCCGCCGAGCGGATGGGCGCGCTGCTGGCGAAGGTCCTTGAGCGGATCTGAGCCGCCCACGGCGCAGAATCATGAGTGACGGGGTCCGCGGGACGCGTCCCGCGGACCCCGTCACCGCGCGCCACCCCCTGCGCCGCACGGCCCCGCCCGTCCGAAGCAGCCGTCCGCCCGCGGGCCCCGGCGTCCGCACGTCCCGCCCGGTCCGCGGAGCCCGACCCGTCCACGGACCCCGTCCCCCGCGACTCCCGTCCGTCCGCGGACCCCTCGCGGACCTCCCGGCCGATCTCCGCCCGACACCCCGCTGGAGCTGGAAGCCATGACGCAGGCACCCACCACCACCGACCTCCTCGCCCGGGCCCGGGCCTGGCTGGCCGAGGACCCCGACCCGCAGACCCGCGCGGAGCTGTCGGCCCTGCTCGCCGAGGCGGAGGGCGAGACCGAGACCGGCAACCGGATCGCCTGGTCCCGGCTGAGCGAGCGCTTCGCCGACCGGCTCCAGTTCGGCACCGCCGGGCTGCGCGGCGAACTCGGCGCCGGCCCGATGCGGATGAACCGGGCCGTGGTCATCCGGGCCGCCGCCGGCCTGGCCGCGTACGTCCGGCGCGAGCAGCTCGGCGACCTCGTGGTGATCGGCTACGACGCCCGCCACAAGTCGTACGACTTCGCCCTCGACACCGCCGCCGTGATGGTCGGCGCCGGGCTGCGCGCCGCGCTGCTCCCGCGCGCCCTGCCGACGCCGGTGCTCGCCTTCGCGATCCGCCACCTGAGCGCCGCCGCCGGCGTCACCGTCACCGCCAGCCACAACCCGCCGCAGGACAACGGCTACAAGGTCTACCTGGGCGACGGCGCGCAGATCGTGCCGCCCGCCGACGCCGGCATCGCCGACGAGATCGACGCCGTCGTCGCGCTCGCCGACGTCCCGCGGGCCGAGGAGGGCTGGGAGGTGCTCGGCGAGGACGTCGTCGAGGCGTACCTCGCCCGGGCCGCCGGCGTGCTCGAACCGGGCGGCCCGCGGGACCTCGACGTGGTCTACACCCCGCTGCACGGCGTCGGCCGGGACGTCCTGGTCGCCGCCTTCGCCAAGGCGGGCTTCCCCGCCCCCACCTTGGTCGCCGAGCAGGCCGAGCCCGACCCCGACTTCCCGACCGTGGCCTTCCCCAACCCGGAGGAGCCCGGGGCGATGGACCTCGCCTTCCGGACCGCCGCCGCGGCCGGCCCCGACATCGTCATCGCCAACGACCCGGACGCCGACCGCTGCGCGGTGGCCGTCCCCGACCGGACGGCCGCGAGCGGCTGGCGGATGCTGCGCGGCGACGAGGTCGGCGCACTGCTCGGCGAGGCCCTGGTGGCCAAGAAGGCCGTCGGCACCTTCGCCACCACCATCGTCTCCTCCACCCTGCTCGGCCGGATCGCGGCCGCCGCCGGGCTGGGCTACGCCGAGACGCTGACCGGCTTCAAGTGGATCTCCCGCGCGGAGGGCCTGCGCTACGGCTACGAGGAGGCGCTCGGCTACTGCGTCGACCCGGAGGGCGTCCGCGACAAGGACGGCATCAGCGCCGCCCTGCTGGTCGCCGAGCTCGCCGCCGGGCTCAAGCGCTCCGGCCGCACCCTCACCGACCTGCTCGACGACCTCGCCCTCGAACACGGGCTGC
This sequence comes from Kitasatospora sp. NPDC057015, assembly GCF_042673745.1. NCBI lineage: Bacteria > Bacillati > Actinomycetota > Actinomycetes > Kitasatosporales > Streptomycetaceae > Kitasatospora > Kitasatospora sp. NPDC057015. The sequence continues at coordinate 263,284 of NZ_JBHUSG010000005.1, read as the reverse complement.
ACGCCACCGACCAGCTCTCCGTCCGGGTGGACGACCTGTCGCTGATCGCCGACGCCATGCGGCGGCTGCGCGAGCAGCCGCCGACCGTGCTGGCGGGGCTGCGGGTCACCCAGGCCGACGACCTGACGGCCGGCTCCGCCGACCTGCCGCCCACCGACGGCCTGCGCTACCAGCTGGCCGGCGAGGGCGGCGTCCGCTCGGCGCGGATCGTGGTCCGGCCCTCCGGCACCGAGCCCAAGCTCAAGTGCTACCTGGAGGTCGTCCTGCCGGTCGGCTCGGCCGACGGCCTGGGCGCGGCCCGCGAGCGGGCCGCCGCGGTGCTGGCCGGCATCAAGCGCGACCTCGCCGAGGCGGCGGGCATCGACGGCTGACATCCGCACGAGCACCCGCCCGGCGGGTACGCAGTCGCGAACGGGCCCGGCCGACGATCGTCGGCCGGGCCCGTTTCGTGTGCGGGGGCGCGGTCAGGCGGCGATGACCGCGATCAGGGCGACCAGCCCGGCCAGGGTCGGCGCGATGATCCACCAGCACCAGGCGGCGGTCGCCTCGCCGGCGGCCTCCGGCCGCCCGGCGTTGCGCTCGGCGAGCTCCTGCAGCACCTCGACCACCTGGTCGGAGTAGGCCCGGTTCGGGTCCACCGCACCCGGTACCGCGGGCGTGCTCGGCCGGACCAGGGAGCCCAGCCGGGAGGCGTGCGGGTCGCCGGACGCGGCGCTGCGCGCGGCCTGCCGGTTCGCCCGCTTGCGCTGGCGCAGGGACACCGGCACGGCCCAGACCTGGTACTTCTTGCCGCTCGCGAACAGTTCGACCGAGTATCCGGCGCGCAGCCCCTCGACCGAGGCCCACGGCGCGTGGACGGTCCGCAGCGGGTTGCGGACCAGCAGCCGCCGGCTGCCGGCGAGGACGGCGGGGCGCAGCGTGTAGGCGATGACGGGGAACGCGAACACCGGCGCGGCGGCCAGTGCGACCCAGGGGGTCTTGCCGGTGCCGTTGAGGACGGCGTCGCCGATCAGCCAGCCGGCGATGGCCAGCAGCATGACACCGGAGATGATGCCGGGAACGGAGCGGTACACGCGGTCGGCGTACACGGGCTCGTCGTCGGGGGCGGCGGAGCCCTGGTGGGGCGTGCCGTCTGAATCGGTCATGCCGACGATTCTGCCCCATGGGCCCCTCGATCCACAGGGGTCGAGGGGCCCGGGCACCCGGGGAGCGGCCGAGACCGGGCCTAGGCGGTACGGCGGCGCAGGGTGGCGGCGCCGAGGGCGAGGGCCAGCAGGGCCGCGCCCGCGATCACGGCGAGGTCCCGCAGCAGCAGGCCGCCGACCTCGCTCGTGGCGGTGAGCCTGCTCATCGCGTCCACCGCGTAGGAGAGCGGCAGCACGTCGGAGACCCACCGCAGGCCGGTGGCCATGCTCTCGCGCGGCACGAAGAGGCCGCAGAGCAGCAGCTGCGGCAGGATCACGGCCGGCAGGAACTGCACCGCCTGGAACTCGGTGGCAGCGAAGGCGGAGACCAGCAGTCCCAGGGCCATCCCGAGCAGGCCGTCGCCGAGGGCTACGGCGAACACCAGCCAGGTCGGCCCGGCGACGTCCAGGCCGAGCAGGCCCACCGTGAGCGCGGAGGCCAGCGCCGCCTGGACGAGCGCGACCACGCCGAAGGCGAGCGCGTAGCCCAGCAGCAGGTCGAGCCTGCCCAGCGGCATGGTGAGCAGCCGCTCCAGGGTGCCGGTGGTGCGCTCGCGCAGCATCGCCACCGAGGTGACCAGGAACATCACCAGCAGCGGGAAGATGCCGAGCAGTGCGGCACCGATCCGGTCGAAGGCCTGGGGCTGGCCGTCGTACATGAAGCGCAGCAGGGTCAGCAGCAGGCAGGGCACGACCAGCAGCAGGGCGATGGTGCGCGGGTCGTGGCGCAGCTGGGCGAGTACCCGGCGGGCGGTGGCGGTGGTGCGGGCGAGGTTCATGCCGCTGCTTCCGTTCTGCCCGCCACCAGGGTGAGGAAGGCGCTGTCGACGTCGGCGGCGCCGGTGCGGCGCAGCAGTTCGGCGGGGGTGTCGTCGGCGAGCAGCCGCCCCTCGCGCATCAGCAGCAGGCGGTCGCAGCGCGCGGCCTCGTCCATGACGTGGCTGGAGACCAGGAGGGTGCGTCCGGTGTCGGCGAGGTCGCGGAAGAGCCGCCAGAGGTCCTGCCGCAGGACCGGGTCGAGGCCGACCGTCGGCTCGTCCAGGATCAGCAGTTCGGGTCGGCCGAGCAGGGCGGCGGCGAGCGAGACGCGGGCGCGCTGGCCGCCGGAGAGCCGGGCGGCCAGGTCGTGCTCGTGGCCGGTGAGGCCGACCTCGGTGACGACGCGCTTCGGGTCGTCCTTCGGCGCGCCGAGGACGGTGGCGAAGTAGCGGAGGTTCTCGGCGACGGTGAGGTCGCCGTAGACGGACGGTGCCTGGGTGACGTATCCGACGCGGTGGCGCAGGCCCGCGCCGCCGGCGGGTTCCCCGAGCACCTCGACGTGGCCGGCGGCGGTCTTCTGGACGCCGACGATCGAGCGCAGCAGGGTCGTCTTGCCGCAGCCGCTGGGGCCGAGCAGCCCGGTGACCGATCCTCGCGCCACCTCCAGGCCGAGGTCGCGCAGGACGGGCCGGCCGCCGCGCAGCACGGTCAGCCCGGTGACCCGGATCGCGGGGGGTTCGCCCGCGAGTGAATTCATCATGCGATGAGTTTCTCGCCGCGCACCACTCCCGTCAAGCGCCCGGCGCCCCTCCCTCAGGCGCCGCCCAGATACCCCTGAAAGGTCGGCGCCAGCAGCGGCACCAGCTCCGCCCGGGTGGCCGAGGCCAGCGGCTCCACCTTCAGCACATACCGCGCCATCGCCAGCCCGAGCACCTGCGAGAGCATCAGCTCCGCGCGCAACTCGGCCTGCTCCAGGCCCAGTTCGTTCGCGATCCGAAGCACCAGCTCCTCCTGCACGAACCCCCGCATCAGCTGCGCCACCTGCTCGGTGGTGGCGGCGGCCCGCAGCAGTGCCAGCAGCCGCTCCAGCGCCGCCGGCTGCTCCCAGACGTCCAGCAGGAACCCGGCCACCCGCTCGCCGACCGTCGCCCGGTCCCCCGCGAGCACCAGTGCGACCACGGCCTCGGGCTCCACCGGGAACTCCATCGCCGCCATGAACAGGCGGTCCTTGCTGCCGAAGTAGTGGTGCAGCAGGGCCGCGTCCACCCCGGCCGCCCGGCCGATCGCCCGCATGCTGGCCTTCTCGTAGCCCCGCGCCGCGAACTCCGCGCGGGCCGCCTCCAGCACCGTCCGACGGGTGTCGGCGCCGCCGGGGCGCCGACCGGTCTTCTTGCGGGGGGCGGGGGGCTGCTCTGCGGTCGTCACCGGACCATTGTCCGCACCCGGCGCCCCGGCCACCCGTTCGAGTGAGCAGGATCGTTACTTCTCCGCAGGCGAACCGCCGGGCCCCAGGCTCTGCCGCATGAGCAACGAGATCGTGGCGCCCAGCAGCCTGCCCACCCAGACCGGGGCCGGAAACCTCCCGCCCGGGTACGACAGCCTGCTGCGCGACACCAAGGCCGAGATCAACTCGGCCCACTTCCGGGTGCACCGGGTGATCAACACCGAGATGATCGAGCACTACTGGCGGATCGGGCGGATCATCCTGGAGCGGCAGGAGCGGGAGGGGTGGGGGACGGTTCCTCCAGGAGCTCGGCGTGGGCTTCGCCTTCATGGGTCGGCAGTACCCGCTCCAGGTCGGCGGCCAGCAGTTCACGATGGACCTGCTCTTCTACCACGCCCGCCTGCACCGGTACGTCGTCGTCGAGCTGAAGATCGGCCGCGCCCAGCCGGAGCACCTCGGCAAGCTCGGCTTCTACACCGCCGTGGTCGACGACAAGGTCCGCGACCCGAACCGGGACGACGCGACGCTCGGCATCCTGATCGCCGCCCACCGGGACGAGGACGTCGTCCAGTACTCGCTGCGCGGGACCGACCAGCCGCCGGCCGTGACCACCTACCGGACGCTGCCCGCCGAGCTGCGCCCGCTGCTGCCGAGCCCGGAGGACCTGGCCCGGGTGACGCACGAGGTGCTGGAGAAGCACGGGGTCACGGAGGATGGCGAGGCGTAGCGGCGGGCGGGTCCGGCGCCCGGCCCCGGGTGCCGGACCGGCCGAGGTCTCGGTCCCGTATCGAACGGCGACAGAAAGGGGCTCGCCCTAGCGGACGACTACGCGCGTAGATATGCTGGTCTGGTGACTATGTCCACTGTTGCAGCCCAAGCCTCCAGCGCTGCGGGCGGCGGCCTGAGTGACGTCGCGTCCTCCGAGGCCTCGCTCCGCCGTTTCCTGCACGGTCTGCCAGGAGTCGACGCCGTCGGCCTGGAAGCCCGCGCCGCCACCCTCGGCACCCGCTCGATCAAGACCACGGCGAAGGCGTACGCCATCGACCTGGCGATCTCGATGATCGACCTGACCACGCTGGAAGGCGCGGACACGGTCGGCAAGGTGCGCGCCCTGTGCACCAAGGGCAGGAACCCCGATCCGACCGACCCGACCACCCCCCGCGTCGCCGCGATCTGCGTCTACCCGGACATGGTCGCCACCGCGAAGGCGGCCCTGAACGGCACCGACATCCAGGTCGCCTCGGTGGCCACCGCCTTCCCCGCCGGGCGCGCCTCGCTCCCGGTGAAGCTGGCCGACACCGCCGACGCGGTGGCCGCCGGCGCCGACGAGATCGACATGGTGATCGACCGGGGGGCCTTCCTCTCCGGCCACTACCTGTCCGTCTTCGAGGAGATCACCGCCGTCAAGGAGGCGTGCAAGCGCCCCGACGGCACCGCGGCCCACCTCAAGGTGATCTTCGAGACCGGCGAGCTGCAGACGTACGACAACGTGCGCCGCGCCTCCTGGCTGGCGATGCTGGCCGGCGCCGACTTCATCAAGACCTCCACCGGCAAGGTCGCGGTCAACGCGACGCCCCCGGTGACCCTGCTGATGCTCGAAGCCGTCCGCGACTTCAAGGAGCAGACTGGGATCCAGGTCGGTGTGAAGCCCGCCGGTGGCATCAAGACCACCAAGGACGCCATGAAGTACCTGGTCATGGTCAACGAGACCCTCGGCGACGACTGGCTGAGCCCGCACTGGTTCCGCTTCGGCGCCTCCAGCCTGCTCAACGACCTGCTCATGCAGCGTCAGAAGCTGACCACCGGCCGGTACTCCGGTCCCGACTACGTGACGGTGGACTGAGAACGATGGCCAAGAACACCAAGAAGGCGGACGAGCCCGTGCGCAGGACCGGCCTCTTCGAGTACGCGCCCGCGCCCGAGTCCCCCGCGGCGGCCGGCGAGATCGCCACCTCGTACGGCCACTTCATCGGCGGCGAGTTCGTCGACAGCAGTGGCAGCGAGGCCCTGAAGACCGTCAACCCGGCCACCGAGCAGGTGCTCGCCGAGTTCGCGCAGGGCACCGAGGAGGACGTCGACCGGGCGGTCGCCGCCGCCCGCAAGGCCTTCGCCGACTGGTCGGCGCTGCCGGGCAGCGAGCGCGCCAAGTACCTGTTCCGGATCGCCCGGATCATCCAGGAGCGCTCGCGCGAGCTGGCGGTGCTGGAGTCGATCGACAACGGCAAGCCGATCCGCGAGACCCGCGACGTCGACCTGCCGCTGGTCGCCGCGCACTTCTTCTACTACGCGGGCTGGGCCGACAAGCTGGACTTCGCCGGCTACGGCTCCAACCCGCGTCCGCTGGGCGTGGCCGGCCAGGTCATCCCGTGGAACTTCCCGCTGCTGATGCTGGCCTGGAAGATCGCCCCGGCGCTCGCCACCGGCAACACCGTCGTGCTGAAGCCCGCCGAGACCACCCCGCTGACCGCGCTGCGCTTCGCCGAGATCTGCCGTCAGGCCGGTCTGCCGAAGGGCGTCGTCAACATCGTCACGGGCGACGGTCGCACCGGCGCCGCGCTGACCTCCCACCCGGACGTCAACAAGGTCGCCTTCACCGGCTCCACCCCGGTCGGCCGGGCGATCGCCAAGCAGCTGGCCGGCACCCGCAAGAAGCTGTCGCTGGAGCTCGGCGGCAAGGCCGCGAACATCGTCTTCGACGACGCCCCGCTCGACCAGGCCGTCGAGGGCATCGTCAACGGCATCTTCTTCAACCAGGGGCACGTCTGCTGCGCGGGTTCGCGCCTGCTGGTCCAGGAGTCGATCCAGGACGAGCTGCTGGACGCGCTCAAGCGCCGGATGGACACCCTGCGGGTCGGCGACCCGCTGGACAAGAACACCGACGTCGGCGCCATCAACTCGGCCGCCCAGCTGGCCCGGATCACCGAGCTGACCGCGGCCGGCGAGGCCGAGGGCGCCGAGCGCTGGTCGCCCGCCTGCGACCTGCCGGGCGCCGGCTTCTGGTTCCGGCCGACCATCTTCACCGGCGTCAGCCAGGCCCACCGGATCGCCCGCGAGGAGATCTTCGGCCCGGTGCTCTCGGTGCTGACCTTCCGCACCCCGACCGAGGCGGTCGAGAAGGCCAACAACACCCCGTACGGCCTGTCGGCCGGCATCTGGACCGAGAAGGGCTCGCGCATCCTGTGGATGGCGAACCAGCTCAAGGCCGGTGTGGTGTGGGCCAACACCTTCAACAAGTTCGACCCGACCTCGCCGTTCGGCGGCTACAAGGAGTCGGGCTACGGCCGCGAGGGTGGCCGGCACGGTCTGGAGGCCTACCTCGATGTCTGAGTCGCTCCGTCTTGACGTCTTCAAGACCTACAAGCTGTACGTCGGCGGGAAGTTCCCGCGCTCCGAGAGCGGGCGGGTGTACGAGGTGACGGACAGCAAGGGCCAGTGGCTGGCCAACGCCCCGCTCGGCACCCGCAAGGACGCCCGCGACGCCGTGCTCGCCGCCCGCGCGGCGGTCAAGGGCTGGTCCGGCACCACCGCCTACAACCGCGGCCAGGTGCTCTACCGGGTGGCGGAGATGCTGCAGGGCCGGCGCGAGCAGTTCGCGGCCGAGGTGGCGGTCTCCGAGAACATCGGCGCCAAGAAGGCCGCGGCCCTGGTGGACGCCGCCATCGACCGCTGGGTCTGGTACGCGGGCTGGACCGACAAGGTCGCCCAGATCGCGGGCAACGGCAACCCCGTCGCCGGCCCGTTCTTCAACCTGTCGGTGCCCGAGCCGACCGGCGTGGTCGGCATCGTCGCTCCGCAGGCCGGGTACGGGCACTCGTTCCTCGGCCTGGTGTCGGTGATCGCGCCCGCCATCGCCACCGGCAACACGGTGGTCGTGGCCGCCGCCGCGGACGCCCCGCTGCCCGCCCTCTCGCTGGGCGAGGTGCTGGCGACCTCCGACCTGCCGGGCGGCGTGGTCAACATCCTCTCGGGACGCACCGCGGACATCGCCCCGACCCTGGCCTCGCACCAGGACGTCAACGCGGTGGACCTCACCGGAGCGATCGCCGCCGACGGCCCCGGCGCGGCGGCGGAGCTGGAGGCGTCCGCCGCGGATACCCTGAAGCGGGTGGTTCGACCCGAGGTGGACCCGTTCGCCCAGGACTGGACCGTTGCGCCCGGAACCGACCGGCTACTCTCCTTCCTGGAGACCAAGACGGTCTGGCACCCGATCGGGATCTGACCGGCTCCGGCCGGTCCGGAACAACTCCACAGACTGGCCGTCCCCAGTGCCCTACCCCCCCAGGGCCCGGACGTGCCATGACGGACCCGCGCCCACCCCCCCCTGGCGCGGGTCCGTCGACCTTCCGTCGACTTTCGTCGTCGCGGATCCAGCCGATCGGTGCTCCCCCTCACCCCGGCCGGGCCCGCAGACTCGGGCGGACGACCAGGAGGGGAACGACCGTGATGGAGATCGTCGGAGAACTGCTGCCCTGGGTGGCGGACGGGGTCCTGCGCAGGCTGCACGTGTCCCGCACCCGGAGGCGGCTGGCGGCGGGCAGGCCGGTCCGGATCCCGTGCGCGCTGCGCCGGGACGGCCCCGGCCCGACCCGGGAGCCCTACGTCGACGGACGGCTGCGGCTGGCCCCGGGCGCGGGCGCCGCCACCTTCACCGCCCGCCGCCGGGAGCCCGTGCCGCTGGCGGTCGGCGGCACCTTCCACGACCCCGAACCGGACACCTGGCACAGTCAGGACTGGGCCGCGAAGGCCTACCGCCCGCCCGGCGGCCCGCCGCTGTACCTCCAGGTCGACAGCCGGTACCTGCCGCTGCTGTACCCCGTCCTCGGCGGGGGCGCCCACCCGGCCGGGACGCCGCGACCGGCCTGAGCCCGCCGGCGGCGCACGCACGACGAAGCCCGGCTCCCCGCCCGCGGGCGGGGAGCCGGGCTTCGATAGCACTGCGGTCGGCCGTGCTCAGCCCTCGTCGGCGGTGCGGCGGCGGGCCGCCACGACCGCGCCCGCGCCGAGGGCCAGTGCGGCGGCGGCGCCGCCGACCTCCCAGGGCAGGGCGTCGCCGGCGCCGGTCGCGGCCAGCTGACCGCCGGCGGTGCGAGTGACCGTACCGGTGGTGGCGGCGGTGGTGTCCGCGGCCGTCGCGCCCACCGGGGAGGTCAGGCTCGCGCTCTGCACGCCACCGCTGCCGGCCCGAGCCGCCTGGTCCGCCGCGGCCTTCCCGGCGGCGGCCCGGTCCGCGGCGGCCTTCTCGGCGGCGGCCTTCTCGACCGCCTCCGCGGTGGCCTTGTCCTTGGCGGCGGCCGTGTACTGGCCGACCTTCAGGAAGGCCCGCACGTCCTCGACGGTGCCGTCGAGTGCCGCGACGGCGGCCTTGTGCACCTCGGGGCCGCCGCTGCCCAGGATCTGGAACAACCGCACCCGGTCGTCGGCCTCGCGCGCCGCGAACTGGCCCTTCTCCAGGAAGGTCCGCAGGTCCTGCGGGGTGCCGTCGAGCGCCTTCTGGGCGCCCTCGCGGACTCCCCGGCCGCTCTCCGGGTCGGCGAGCAGCCGCTGCACCTCCGCGCGGTCGTCCTCGGCCCGGGCGGCGTACTGCCCCACCTCCAGGAACTGCTCGATGCTCTCGGCCGTGTTGGTCTCCAGCGCGGCGAGCCCCGCCTTCTGCACCGCGGGGCCACCCGCACTGATGAGCTGCGACACCCGTACCCGGTCGTCCGAGAGCCGCGCCCGGTACTGCCCGACCTCCAGGAACTGCCGGACGTCCTCGTTCGTGCCGTTCATGGCGGCCTGGCCGGCCTCCCGCACCGCGCGGCCGCCCTCCTCCATGATCTGGGAGACCAGGATCCGGTTGTCCGTCGCGCGGGCCGAGTACTGGCCGGTCTCCAGGAAACGCCGGACGTCCTGGGCCGTACCGTCGAGCGCCTTACGGGCCTCCTCCCGCAGGACCCGGCCGCTCTTCGGGTCGGCGAGGATCAGCCGGACCGCCTCCCGGTCCTCCGCCTCGGCGGTGGGGGCCGTCGGGTCACCGGCCGGGGCCGCGTCGGGGGCCGAGGTGCCGGCCGGCGGGGTGGTGTCGCCGGTCCCCGCGGCCGAGGCCGTCGAGGGGAAGAGCACGGTCGGTGCGATCGCGGCCGCAACGAGGACGGCCGATACCCGAGCCAACTTCATCCGCTGAACCCTCTTCTGTTCGGGAAGATCACTAACGTGGTCAGCGTAGATCTTTCTTGACCATCCCATGACCGAATATTCGGACACCGGCGGGCCCGGCCCCGCCCACCTCCGGCGCCACCTGCCGCCACCCGCCCGGCGCCGCCGAAGCGGCTGCGGAAAGTGCCGTCCGACCCGTTTCGACATCACCGCCCGATGCGTCAGACTGGTGTCTCGTGAGTGACTCCCCGCTGAACCCCGTGCCGACAGCCCGCGCCCTGGTCGTCCTGCTGTCCGGACCGTCCGGATCGGGGAAGTCCTCGCTGGCCGAGCGCAGCGGGTACCCCGTGCTCCAGCTCGACGACTTCTACAAGGACGGGGACGACCCCACCCTCCCGCTGCTGGACGACGGCGCGACCGACTGGGACTCCCCGCTCTCCTGGCACCGCGACCAGGCCGTCGCGGCGATCCGCGCCCTCACCGAGACCGGCCGCGCGGACGTCCCGGTCTACTCGATCCCCGACAACGGCCGGGTCGCCACCCGCACGCTGGACCTCGGCGGGGCGCCCGCGTTCATCGCCGAAGGCATCTTCGCCGCCGAGATCGTCGCGCAGTGCGCGGCCGAGGGCCTGCTCGGGGACGCCCTCTGCCTGCGCAACCGCCCGCTGACCACCGCCTGGCGGCGACTGCGACGGGACGTCCGCGAGGGCCGCAAGTCGTTGCCCGTCCTGCTGCGCCGCGGCTGGCGGCTGATGCGCGCGGAGCGCGGCATCGTCGCCCGCCAGGTCGAGCTCGGCGCGTACGCCTGCGCCGGCCCCGAGGCGGGTCGCCGGATCGTGGCGGTGGCCGTGCGGCCGGCGGGCGTCCCGGTCGGCGCCTGAGGTCCTCGGCCGGCGCGGTCTGAAGCCCTCGGCCCGCGGCCGCCCGCCGCCCGGGGCCGGTCACGTCCAGGGCAGGTCGCGCCCAGGGGAGGACGCGCTCAGGGCAGGTCGCGGCGCATCAGGTCCTCGTAGCTCTCCCGGCGCACCACCGCACGGTGCCCGCCGTCCCGGCAGAACACCACCGGGGGCCGCCGGGCGCCGTTGTAGTTGTTGCTCAGCGCGTACGTGTAGGCCCCGGTGGCCGGGACGGCGACCAGATCGCCCGGACGCGGGTCGCGCAGCGGGACGCCGGCGCTCAGCACGTCGCCGGACTCGCAGTGCCGACCGACCAGCCGGCACCGCCCCCCGCCGCCGACCCGGGTGGCCACGGTGGCCTCGAACCGCTGGCCGTAGAGCGACACCTCCAGGTTGTCGCCCATCCCGCCGTCCACCGCGACCACCGGCTGGACGTCCGGCTTGACCGTCACCACGCGGTACAGCGACACCCCGGCCTCCGCGACCATCGAACGGCCCGGCTCGATCAGGATCCGCGCGCCCGCCGGCAGCACCATGCCGGCCGTCTCCACCAGGGTGTCCAGGTAGTGCTCGACGCTCGGCGGCCGGTCCGCGTACGTGTAGCGCGCGCCGAGGCCGCCGCCCAGGTCGTACACCGCGAACTCGCCCAGTTCGGCGAGCGCCTCGACGGCCCGCGCGAACGGCGAGAGGTCCGTGATCTGCGAGCCGACGTGCGCGTGGACGCCGTCCAGCCGCAGCCGGTCGCTGCCCCTCAGCCGGGCGATCGCCTCCCGTGCCTGCGGGAGCGGCAGTCCGAACTTCGAGCCGGCCTGGCCGGTCGCGACCGCCGCGTGGGTGTCGGGGCGGATGTCGGGGGTGACCCGGACCAGGACGCCCTGGGCGCGGCCGGGCACCTCGGCCACGATGCGCTCCAACCGGTCGATGTCGTCGAAGCCGTCGACGACGACCAGGCCCGCGCCCGCCCCGACCGCGAGCCGCAGCTCCTCCTCGGTCTTGGCGTTGCCGTGCACGACCAGCCCCGCCGGATCCGCACCCGCGGCCAGGGCGAGGGCCAGTTCGCCGCCGCCCGCGACATCGATGCCCAGTCCCTCCTCCGCGAGCACCCGGTACACGGCGCTGCAGGGAAAGGCCTTGGAGGCGAAGGCCACCCGGGAGTTGGGCCAGCGGGCGGCCAGGCCGTCGGCGTACCGGCGGGCCCGGGCCCGCAGCGCCCCCTCGTCGACCAGCAGGGCCGGCGTGCCGTAGGTCTCCGCCAGTTCCGTCACCGGGACGCCGCCGATCAGCAGCGTCCCCTCGCCGTCCAGGGCGGTGCCGGGCGGGAAGAGCCCCAGCAGGTCGTCCCCGGTCCTCGCCGCGGCCGCGCCGCCCGCCGGCTGCCCGGCCCCCGGGAACCGGGCACCGACCGGTCCCGCCGTGAGGGTCCGCGTGGTGGGCTGCCGGGCCGCGGGGGTGACGGCGGCGAAGCTCATCGACTGCCTGCCTTTCCTGTCCATCGGGAGGTGACCGCCGCGCGGGGGCACGGCGGTGGGGCGTGGGAAAGCGGTGTGTGCACCATCCTCGGTGTGCCGGTCGGGCAGGTCTTTGGCGCAAACGCCTAAGGTTGTGGGGTGGAGCTCGCGCAATCGCCAATCGTCGACGGCACCAGCGAGGAGCTGTTCGCCCTCGCCAACGCCGTCGCGGCCGTGCTCGGCGGCTCGGTGGCCGTGGAGGACCTCGACCGGCGGGTCCTCGCCTACTCCTCCCTGCCCGGCCAGGCGATGGACGACCTGCGCCGGCGCGGCATCCTGGCCCGCAGGGTCCCGGACGAACCGGACCAGCAGGGGCAGTACCGCGAGGTGCTCACCGCGCCCGGAGTCGTCCGGCCGCCGACCCTGAGCGAGGGCGAACTGCCCCGCGCGGCCGTGGCGATCCGGGCCGGCGACCTGCCGCTCGGCACCATCTGGGCGATCGAGGGCCCGGCCGCCCGCACCCCGGACGGACGGCTCGAACCGGCCGCCGAGCGCGCCCTGCTGGACGGCGCCCGGCTCGCCGCCCTGCACATGCTGCGCCGCCGCAGCTCCGCCGAACTCGACCTCTACGCCCGGGAGGACGCGCTGCGCGGCGCGCTCAACCGCAGCGGGCCGTCGGCCGAGGCCCGCTACCGGCTCGGCCTGCCCGACCGGGCCCGGCTGACCCTGCTCGGCCTGGCACCGGAGCGCTCCGCCGGCCGCGAACCGCCGCCGCTGGTCCGGTTGGCGGCCACCGCCGCCCGGCACTGGGCCGCCGTGCACGCCGACGCGGCCGTCACCGCCGCCGGCCGCACCGTGTACGTGCTGCTCCCGGAGCTGGACCAGGCGGCCGTGCGCCGGCTCGCCGAGCAGGCCGTGACGACCCTCGCCCGGACCTTCGACACCCCGCTGCGGGCCGCCTTCAGCCGCCGGGTCGACGACCTGGAACAGCTGCCCGAGCTGCGCTCCGAGGTGGACGACATCCTGCGGGTCACCACCGCGCGGGCCGACGCGCCCGAGGTCGCCGACCTCACGGACACCCACGCCGGGGTGCTGCTCGCCCACGTCGCGGACGAACTCGCCCGGCTGCCGCGGCTGCGGCATCCGGGCATCGAGGCGATGCTCGCGCACGACCGGGCGCAGCAGACGGCCTACGCGGCCTCGGTCACCGCCTGGCTGGACGCCGTCGGCAACGTCGCGCAGGCGGCCGAGCGCCTCGCGGTGCATCCGAACACCCTCAAGTACCGGCTGCGGCGGGCCCGGGAGCTGTTCGGCCTCGACCTGGACGCCCCGGACGAGCGGCTGGCCTGCTGGCTGCAACTGCGGCTGCCCGCCTGAGCCCGTCGCCCGCACGGGCCGGGCCGGGCAGGACCGGGCAGGGCAGGACCGGGCCTCAGCCGGCCCCCGGAGCAGGCCTCAGGGGCGGGAACCACGCCCCGGGTACGGCGAAACGGCGGCCGGGCCCGGGGCCCCCCCCCCCCCCGGGGCCCGGCCGCCGTTCACGGCCGCGGGCTTCCCCCGCGGCGCCCGCTCCCCCGAGCAGGCACCGCGATCCCACGGCCTTTCCGTCCCGTCCCCCGACGGGAGTCACGCACCACGGGGTTCCCCCACCGCGCCCGCTCCCCCGAGCGGACGCCGCGATCCCGCGGCCCTTACCGTCCCGTCCCCCGACGGGAGTCCTGTGGTGGTGCCCGTCACGCCACCAGCTCGCCGAAGGCGTGCGCGGTGTCGCCGGTGCGGTTGAGCTGCTCGTCGTCGCGCAGCCGGCGCAGCGCGCGCCAGATGCTGCTCTTGACGGTGCCGACGCTGATGCCGAGCACGTCGGCGATCTCCGGGTCGGTCTTGCCCTCGTAGTAGCGGAGCACCAGCATGGTCCGCTGGTTCTCGGGGAGCTTGGCGAGCGCCTGCCAGAGCACGGCGCGCAGCTCGGTGCCGCCCATCGCGTCGGTGTCGCCGACCGTCTCCGGCAGCTCCTCGGTCGGGTACTCGCTGACCTTGCGGCGCCGCCAGGCGGAGATGTGCAGGTTGGTCATGGTGCGGCGGAGGTAGCCCCCGACCGCGGCCTTGTCGGTGATCCGGCCCCAGGCGCGGTAGGTGCTGAAGAGCGCGCTCTGCAGCAGGTCCTCGGCCTCGTAGCGGTCACCGGTCAGGTGGTAGGCGGTGGCGTACAGGGAGGCGCGGCGCTCGCGCACGTACGCGGTGAACTCCGTGATGTGGTCCTCCGCGGCGGGCGAGGGCTCCCCCTGCGCGCCTCCCTGCACTCCCTCGCCGGTGCGCCCCGCCGCGGGAGACAGCCGCAGCAGCGTCGCACCTGCGGCCTCGCGCCCGTCCGGCTCCCCCGAACCGAACGTCGCCAGGCCGTTCCCCGTACCCCCCGGGGTGTCCTTGCCCTCGACGCGGACGGGGAGGATGCCCCGCAGCGTCAGGGTGTTGGCGGAGTCGGCCGCGTTCCCCCGGCGTCCGATCCCGTACAGCTCCCCCGCCCTGCCCACGCCACCCACCCGGCGTGCGGCAGGGTTCCCACCGGTGCCGTGTGCGCACCCCCGTACGACGACGGCACCGGAAGTCTCGTCGGTCCTGACCTCGTACCGCGTCCGGCGGGCCGGCTGGGTGCCGGCCGACGAACGCGCGTTCCGCACAGCCGGGTTGCTCCGGGTCTGAAGCGATGCGTTCATCGTGCGCCCCCTTGGTCGGTACGAGCGGTTCCCTGCGCCGCCTCCCCGACCGGCCGGTTGGCCTGCCGTGGTGCGGCGACAAGGAAAATCCTGCCCGCCCGTTGTGATGAGGCTGTCCGCCGACTGTCACAGGGCTGTCACAGCGGCCCGAGTCCGATCCGGGTTCCCCACTGCTCGCACCCGAGGACGCCGGAGGACCGCTCTCCGGTTGCAGCCGCTCCTCACCGGTCCGGTCCGCCGCCGGGGGCCCTCGGGAGGGTCCGACGGCGGCGGCACCGGGCCCGGCTCCGGGTGCCGCCGTACGGGGCACGACGGCGGGGGTGATTCGGCGAGCCGGGTGGGCCAGAATGAGGCCGTGCCTTTCCTCCTTCTGATCGAGGACGACGACGCCATCCGGACCGGCCTCGAACTCGCTCTCACCCGCCAGGGCCACCGCGTGGCCGCCGCCGCCTCGGGCGAGGACGGACTGAAGCTCTTCAAGGAGCAGCGTCCGGACCTGATCGTCCTGGACGTCATGCTGCCCGGAATCGACGGCTTCGAGGTGTGCCGCCGGATCCGGCGCACCGACCAGCTGCCGATCATCCTGCTGACCGCACGCTCGGACGACATCGACGTGGTGGTCGGCCTGGAGTCCGGCGCGGACGACTACGTCGTCAAACCGGTGCAGCCGCGGGTGCTGGACGCCCGGATCCGTGCCGTGCTGCGGCGCGGCGAGCGGGAGAGCTCCGACTCATCCGCGTACGGCTCGGTGGTGATCGACCGCTCCGCGATGACCGTCACCAAGGACGGCGAGGACCTCCAACTGACGCCCACGGAGCTGCGGCTGCTGCTGGAGCTGAGCCGCCGGCCCGGCCAGGCGCTGTCCCGTCAGCAACTGCTGCGGCTGGTCTGGGAGCACGACTACCTCGGCGACTCCCGGCTGGTGGACGCCTGCGTGCAGCGGCTGCGGGCCAAGGTGGAGGACGTGCCCTCGGCTCCGACGCTGATCCGCACGGTGCGCGGCGTGGGCTACCGGCTCGACCCGCCGGCCTGACCCGCCGCGCCGCGGAGCCGGGGCCCAGGCCCGGGGCGGCGCACCGGGATCCGCCCGACCAGACATCCACGACGACTACGCGACAGGCTCACGTGACAGACCTTCAGGGGACCCGGCGGTTCGGGCCGGTGCGGTGGCGCCGGCTGCGCTCGTTGCGCGTGCGACTGATCGCGGTGTTCGCCGTGGTCGCGCTGACCACCGCCGTGTCCGCCTCCGGGATCGCCTACTGGCTGAACCGGGACGCGGTGCTCAAGCGCGCCCAGGACACCGCGCTGAACGACTTCCGGGTCTCGCTGACCCGCAACGTGTCGGAGCTGCCGCTGAACGCGACCTGCGAGGAACTCGCCGGGCTCGCCAACCAGGTGGCCAGCTCCGGGCTCAGCTACGACGTGGTGGTGGTCGACGACGCGCACCCGGAGTGCACCGCCTCCTCGGACCCGTCGCTCTACACCCTGGCCGAGGTGCCGGCGGCGCTGCGGAGCACGGTGAACAGGCCGCGGGAGCTGACCGCGAGCAACCCCGACGCGTACCACCTGTACTGGCAGCGGCAGAACCTCGCCGGCCGCCCGTTCCTGATCGGTGGCACCAGGGTCGTCCCGACCGGCCCCACCGCCTACATGTTCAAGTCGCTGGAGAACGAGCGGGCCGACCTCAACACCCTCGGCTGGTCGCTGGCGATCGCCACCCTGCTCGCGCTGATCGGCTCCGCGCTGCTCGCGCAGGCCGCCTCCGCCACCGTGCTGCGGCCGGTCAAGCGGCTGGGCGAGGCCGCCCGGCAGCTCGGCGAGGGCCGGCTCGACACCCGCCTGGAGGTCGAGGGTTCGGACGAACTGGCCGATCTGGCAAGGACGTTCAACCGGACGGCGGAGTCCCTGCACGAGCAGGTCGAGGAGTTGAGCGCCCGCGAGGCGCAGAGCCGGCGGTTCGTCGCCGACATGTCGCACGAGCTGCGTACGCCGCTGACCGCGATGACGGCGGTGACGGACATCCTGGAGGACGAGGCCGAGTCGCTGGACCCGATGATCGCGCCGGCCGTCCGGCTGGTGGTGAGCGAGACCCGGCGGCTCTCCGACCTGGTCGAGAACCTGATGGAGGTGACCCGCTTCGACGCCGGCACGGCCAAGCTGGTCGCCGACGAGGTGGACATCGCCGACCTCATCATGTCCTGCATCGACGGCCGGGCCTGGTACGACGCGGTGGAGGTGGACGCCCCCCGCGGGGTCCGGGCGGTGGTCGACCCGCGCCGGCTGGACGTGGTCTTCGCCAACCTGATCGGCAACGCGCTCAAGCACGGCGGCTCGCCGGTCCGGGTGAAGGTCCGCGAGCGCGGGGAGAACGTGGTCGTGGATGTCTCCGACAGCGGGCCGGGCATCCCCGAGGACGTGCTGCCGCACGTGTTCGACCGCTTCTACAAGGCGGACAAGGGCCGGGCCCGCTCCGAGGGCAGCGGCCTCGGCCTGTCCATCGCGATGGCCAACGCCCAGATACACGGCGGCACCATCGAGGCCGCGAACGGCGAGCAGGGCGCGGTCTTCACCCTGACCCTGCCGCTCACCCAGCCCCGGCCCGCCGACCAGGACGAGGACACCCGATGAAGGCCTGCCCCGACCATCGACGGCCCGCCGACGGCCGGGCCGCCCCGCTCCGCGGCCCGGCGGCCCGGGGCGTGCGCCCGGTCGCCGGGCGCCGCACCACCCGCCCGCTGGTGGCGGCCGCCGCCGTGGCCGGCGCGCTGCTGGCCGTCCTGGCCACCGGCTGCGGCATCCGCCCGACCGCCGTGCCGGTGGACGCCGGCCGGCCCGCCAGCCGGACGGCCTGCCCGAGCCCGGTGCAGGTCCCCACCGCGGCGGCGACGCCGACCGCCGACCCCAGCGCGCAGCGGGCACCCGCGGCCACCTCGCCGACCCCCCGCCCCAGCTCCTCGGCCAGGGCGGCGGCCGGCAACGGCGCGTCCCCCTCGGCCGCCCGGACTCCCGCGGCGGCCCCGACCGCCGTCGCCCCGGGCCCTGCGGTGACGTCCGTCCCGGCGGACGGCGTCTTCAGCGCCCTCCCCTCGCCCTCGACCGGCGGGACCGGTCAGCCCGGTTGCCCCTGAGCCGTGGCGCCGGCCGTGAAGCCGACGGCTGAGCCACCGAGTCACCGAGTCACCGAGTCGCTGTGAAGGGTTGGCGACCGGCGGGAACCGAGGCGCACCGGGCTCGCGTCCTCCCCGGTGTGCAGCGAGATGGCACCAGCACACGCGCCGAGCGTGTCGGAGTGCGGACCGAGAACGAGCCGACCGGGCCGAGGCCGGCTCCGCCGTCCGCCGCCGAGGTGTCCCGCCCGCTCCGGGCGGCCGGCCTGACCGCGCTGGTGATCCATCTGCTGGCGGTGGGCTGGTTCGTGCTGCGGCCGCTGCCGGTGGCCTGGGTGTACGACACCAATCTGACCCCGTTCGGGTCCGTCCGGCGGGCCTTCGAGCTCGGCGACGCGGCGGGGCTCCGGCAGCTGGCCTGCGAACTGCTGCTGCTGGCCCCGCTCGGGGTGCTGCTGCCACTGGCCCGGGGCCGGGTGCGGGCCGCCTGGTTCCCCTCCTTCCTGCGGGTGGCGGGGGTGTCGGCGCTGCTGGCCACCGGCCTGGAGTTCGCGGCGTCCTGGGTGCCCGGCCACGTGCTGGACGTCGACCACATCCTGCTGGGGGTGGCCGGGGCCTCGGTCACCCACCTCGCGGTGGTACCGGCCGCCCGGGCCGTGCTCCGGGCCCGGCCGGCCGCGGGCGACCGGCCCGCTCCGGCAGCCGCCGCACCGGCGGCGGCTGCGGCTCCCGTCGCGGTGCCCGTCCCGGCCACCGCGAACCTCGGCGCCGGTTACGGCCGCCCCACCTCGCAGCTGCGCTGAGCCGGGCCCGCCCCTCCGGGGCGACCCTGAGCAGGACCCCGAGACCAGGCCGTTCGGCCCCGGTGAGAAAGCCAGGGGCCCGGTCGCCTTCGGGGCTGACGCCCGCGCGGCCCGCCCTGCGGAGGATGGAGACACGCCCACCGGAGAGACCGGCACCGGGCCGAAACCCTTCGGAGACTGTGATGAGCCGCCTCGCCCGCCCCCGCCGCAACCGAGTCATCGCCGGCGTCTGCGCCGGGATCGCCGAGCGCTTCGGTCTGACCCCGTGGACCGTCCGGGTGCTCTTCGTGCTGTCCTGCCTGCTGCCCGGCCCGCAGTTCCTGGTCTACCTGGCGCTCTGGCTGCTGCTGCCGCAGGAGCCGTGACCCCGCCGGAGCCGCCTCCGGTACGCGTGAACGGGCCGGCTCGATCAGCCGCCGAGGCCGGGCACGGCGCCGCCGAGGGCGCCGGTGAGACCGCCGACCGGCGTGCTGCTGAGCCCGGGGACGGCGGGCAGGCCCGCGCGCGGGGCGGCCTCGGCGGCGGGAACGGCCTGCCCGGCGCTCGGGGCCAGGGTGCCGACGGTGCTGGCGACCCGGTCGCCGCCCGGCAGGCTGCTGACGGCGTTCGTCGCGGCACCGGTCAGGGCGGGGTTGGTCAGCGCGCCGACGGGGGTGCCGAGCCCGCCGGTGGCGGCGGGAGCGGCGGACGCGGTGCCGGCGGCGGCCGCGGCCATGGCGACGCCGAGAGCGGCGACGCCGGCGGCCTTGAGAGTGGCCTGCTTCATGAGTTGGTCCCCTTGAATCCTCGTCGGTGGCAGGCGTACGGGCGTGTCGGACTGCACCCGCCGCCACACCGTGTCAGCAACGACTGGCACACCGTAGTGACTCCGTCGCATGCGGATCAAAGCCGCTTCACTCACACGGCCCAGTTGTCCGATGAACGCCGATCCCTCGCGGAGTCGGCGCCCATCAGCCCACGGCCACCGCCGGAACTCAGCCGCCCACGCTGAACAGCCACTCCGCCTTGAGCTCGGCGTAGCCCGGCTTGATCACGTCGTTGATCATCGCGAGCCGCTCGTCGAAGGGCAGGAAGGCCGACTTCATCGCGTTGACCGTGAACCACTCCATGTCGCCCAGGGTGTACCCGAAGGCCTCCACCAGGTGCCCGAACTCGCGGCTCATGCTGGTGCCGCTCATCAGCCGGTTGTCGGTGTTGACGGTGACCCGGAACTTCAGCCGGCTCAGCAGCCCGATCGGGTGCTCGGCGTAGGAGCTCGCCGCCGCCGTCTGCAGGTTGGACGTCGGGCACATCTCCAGCGGGACGCGCTTGTCGCGCACGTACGCGGCGAGGCGACCGAGCTCGACGGCGCCGTCCTCGTGCACGGTGATGTCGTCGATGATCCGCACGCCGTGGCCGAGCCGGTCGGCGCCGCAGCACTGCAGGGCCTCCCAGATGGACGGCAGGCCGAAGGCCTCGCCCGCGTGGATGGTGAAGTGGTTGTTCTCGCCCTTGAGGTAGTCGAAGGCGCCCTGGTGACGGGTCGGCGGGTGGCCGGCCTCGGCGCCGGCGATGTCGAAGCCCACCACGCCGTGGTCGCGGAACCGGTTGGCCAGCTCGGCGATCTCCTGCGAGCGGGCCGCGTGCCGCATCGCGGTCAGCAGCGTGCCGACCCGGATCCGGTGGCCGGCCGCCCGGGCGTTGGCCTCGCCGAGCCGGAAGCCCTCGTTGACGGCCTCGACGACCTCGTCCAGGGTGAGGCCGCCCTCCAGGTGCTGCTCGGGGGCGTAGCGCACCTCGGCGTAGACGACGCCGTCGGCGGCGAGGTCCTCCGCGCAGTCGGCGGCGACCCTGACCAGCGCCTCGCGGGTCTGCATCACGGCGCAGGTGTGCGCGAAGGTCTCCAGGTAGCGCACCAGGGAGCCGGAGTCGGCGGCCTCGCGGAACCAGAGGCCGAGCTTGGCCGGGTCGGTGGTGGGGAGCCCGTCGTAGCCGCAGGCGGCGGCCAGCTCGACGATGGTCTCGGGCCGGAGCCCGCCGTCGAGGTGGTCGTGCAGCAGCACCTTGGGCGCACGGGCGATCTGGTCGGGGGTGGGGATGCGGGGGCCGGTGGTGCCCGCGGTGACGGGGATCTGCTTCTCCATTGCGGGAGTGTAGCGCCTACGCGCGTAGATTCCCTAGCACGAATCACGCCCGGCACGGAACCGTCGCCCGGATTCCACCGAAGGGCCCCCGACCGACACCTCCCGTGAGCTGCGCGGCCACCCGGCCGGCGGCCCGCTCTCAGTCATGGTCCAGCAGTCGCCCCCGCCGCGACAGCACGAAGTCGCGGAAGGCCGCCACCGGCGGCGTCATCGGCCGGCCCGCCGCCCAGGCCAGCCCGATCGCCCGCCGGGTGCGCGGCGCCGTCACCTCCAGTTCGACCACCCCGGGCCGGGCCACCAGCGCCGGCGGCAGCAGCGCCACCCCCAGCCCCGCCGCGACCAGCCCCCGCAGGGTCTCGGCCTCCTCCCCCTCGAAGGCGATCCGCGGCGCGAACCCGGCCTCCGCGCAGAAGCCGTCGGTGATCGCCCGCAACCCGTACCCCCGCTCCACCGCCACGAACGGCTCCCGCGCCACCTCCGCCAGCCGGATCCGCCGCCGCCCCGCCAGCCGGTGGCCGTCCGGGACGACCAGCGTGAGGCGCTGCTCGTCCAGCGGACGCGCCGTCAGGTCCGGCGCGTCCGGCAGCGGGGAGACCAGGCAGAGGTCCAGCTCGCCGGCCCGCAGACGCTCCAGCATCGCCGCCGTGTAGTCCTGCACCAGCTGGAACCGGATCTGCGGCTGCGCCGCCCGGAACCCGCGCAGCAGCGCCGGCACCGCGTCCGTCCCCATGGTGTGCAGGAACCCGAACGCCACCCGCCCGCTCGCCGGGTCCGCCTCCGCCCTGGCCGCCTCGGCGCCGCGCTCCAGCTCCGCGAGCGCCCGCTCGACCGAGCCCAGCAGCAGCCGGCCCGCCCGGGTCAGCCGGACGGTCCGGCCCTGACGGGCCAGCAGGTCCACGCCCAGCTCCTCCTCCAACCGGGCCACCGCCCGGGACAGGGTCGGCTGCGGCATCCCGAGCAGCTGCGCCGCCCGGGTCACGTGCTCCAGCCGGGCGACCGCCGCGAACTGTGCCAGCCGGGGCGCCAGCTGAGCCACCGCCGTCTCCGGCCCCAGCTCGGCCGGCCGGATCGGCAGCTCCACGGCCGGCTCCCCCGCCGACCGCCCCGCCGCCCGCCCGACCGGCTGCCCGACCGCCCCTGTGCCGACCCGTGCCGCCGACTGCCCGGTGCCGTCCGTCACGTCGTCCCCGCTCCCCGGCGGCGGCCTTCGGCCCTGCCACCTCGACTCATGCCCGTACGCATCGATTTCGAGTCAATCATGCATTGGACGCATCAGTCGGCCCGGTCCTACGGTCATGCCATGCCACCCGCCAGTACCGGGGCATCCGCGGCCACCGAGCCGACGGGTGCCCTCACCCAGTCGTCCCCCGCCACCGAGACCCGCAGCGGGGCGGTCGGCACCGACCGCCGCCACCGCCCCGGCGACCGCGCCTTCCGGCGCGCCAACCTGGCCCTGTTCGCCGCCGGTGTCGCCACCTTCGTCCTGCTGTACTCGACCCAGGGCCTGCTGCCGATCCTCTCGGCCGACCTGGACCTCACCCCGGGCCAGGCCAGCTGGACGGCGTCGGCCGCCACCCTCGGCCTCGCCCTGGCCCTGCTGCCGGCCAGCGCCCTGTCCGACCGCTACGGGCGCACCGCGGTGATGACGGCCTCCATGCTGGCCGCCTCCGCGCTGGCCCTGGCACTGCCGTTCGCCCCCGACCTCACCACCCTGGTGGTGCTGCGCGTCCTGCAGGGCGCCGCCCTCGCCGGACTGCCCGCCACCGCCATGGCCTACCTGGCGGAGGAGGTCCACCCGAGCGCGCTGGCCTCCGCGATGGGCCTGTACGTCGCGGGCAACAGCATCGGCGGGATGGGCGGCCGGCTGGTCTCCGGCTGGGCCGGCGCCGCCTGGGGCTGGCGCTGGGGCCTGGCCGCCTCCGCCGCGCTGGCCCTGCTCGCCGCACTGGCCTTCCGGCTGCTGATCCCGGCCGCCCGGCACTTCCGCCCGGCACCGGTCGACGCCCGCGCGCTGGCCCGCACCGTCGGCAGCCACCTGCGCAACCCGCTGCTGGCCCGGCTGTACGCACTCGGCATGCTCTTCATGGCGGTGTTCGGCGCCGTCTACAACACCGTCGGGTACCGGCTGACCGCCGAGCCGTTCGGCCTGCCGCAGTCGCTGGCCGCCTCGATCTTCGTGGTCTACCTGGTCGGCACCGCCACCTCGGCCGCCGCCGGCCGGCTCGCCGGCCGACTGGGCCGCCGCGGCGCGCTCTACGTGGCGATCGGCGTCACCGCCGCCGGCCTGCTGCTCTCGTTGAGCGAGTCGCTGGTGGGCGCGCTGCTCGGCCTGGTGCTGATCACCGGCGGCTTCTTCGCCGGCCACGCCACCGCCTCCAGCTCGGTGGGCCGCACCGCCACCCACGGCCGCGCCCAGGCCTCGGCGCTCTACCTGATCGCCTACTACCTGGGGAACAGCCTCGGCGGCACGGTCGGCGCCGACGCCTACCACTCGGTCGGCTGGGACGGCGCCGCCGCCGTCGGCCTCGCCGCGATGACCCTCGCCGCCGGCGTCACGCTGTACGCGACCCGGCAGGCGGTGCAGGCCCGGCGGTCCATGGCCGTCGATACACTCCGGGCATGAGCATCGACCCTGCCGGGTATGCCCGGTTGCGCGAGATCGCCGACCGGCTGCCGCAGGTGCCGGGGATCGGGAAGGTCGAGATCGCCGAGGGCGGGATCGTCCTGGCGCCGTCGCCGGTCAACCGTCATGAGCTCGCGGTGCTGCGGATCGCCCGGCAGCTCAACGCCCAACTCCCGAACACCCACCCCGGGTACATCGCCCACGGCGGCGCCGACCTCGAAGACGCGGGGCTCGGCAGACTGCGGAACCCGGATCTGATGGTCTTCCGGGAGGAGGCCCTGGACGTCGAGAAGCCGGCCCTGCTCCCCCATGAGGTCCTGCTGGTCGTGGAGATCGTCTCCAAGTCCAACCCCGAGAACGACTACCACCACAAGGTCCGCGACTATGCCGCCATGGGCATCCCGCTCTACCTGCTGATCGACCCCCGCAAGGGCACCGGCATCGTGCACGACGAACCCGGGTACACCTCCCGCACGGAGTTCGCCTTCGGCGACACCGTCACCGTCGGCCCGTGGTCCCTCGACACCAGTGTCCTGCGCACCTACGCCTGACCGGACGGACCGGACGGACCGGATCAGGGAATCGGAGTCACCACCATGCGTCTGCGCGCCCGCGGCCACCACGGCTTCCGTTAGTTACGCCAGGACCCTCCTGGCGGGCTACGGAGCGCCATGTCCCGCACGATCAGTCACCTCCCGCACCGGCCCGTCGACACCGGCGTGCCCTGGAACGAGCGCCGCCGGAGCGAGCCCTGCCGCCGTGCGGCCCTGCACACCCTGCGGTACAGCACCGCACACCTCGACCGGGCACGGGCCGAAGGCCGGCGCCCGACCCCCGAGCGGATCCGGCTGACCCTGGAGATCCACTCCTACGGCAACGCGTTCCGCGACAGCGCCTGGATGGGCCGCTTCACCGACCTCGCCGAGCGCGGCGCCCGCCAGGCGACCCGGCTCCGGCTGCGGGAGATCCTGCTCCTGGCCGCCTTCGAGGACGCCGAGGTGGAGCCCACCCGCCACCGTCACGGCGCCCTGTGGGACTCCTGGTGATGCGCGCGGGCCCCGCCGGTCGCGCCGGCGGGGCCCGCTCCGCTCTGCCGGGGCGCGGTTACGCGATCCGGTCCAGCACGATCGGCTTCGGCGTGAACACCGTGCCCGCCGGGTCGACCACGATGCCGCCGGCGAGGGCCTCGATGGCGTACTCGTAGCGCTCGGGGGTGTCGGTGTGCAGGGTGAGCAGCGGCTGACCGGCCACGATCGGGTCGCCGGGCTTGGCGTGCATCTCGACGCCGGCGCCGGCCTGCACCGGGTCCTCCTTGCGGGCGCGGCCGGCGCCGAGGCGCCAGGCGCAGACGCCGACGGCGTACGCGTCGAGGGTGGTGAGGATGCCGGAGGAGGTGGCGGTGATGACGTGCTGCTCGCGGGCGACCGGCAGCGGGGCGTCGACGTCGCCGCCCTGGGCGCTGATCATGCGGCGCCAGTGGTCCATCGCGGAGCCGTCGCGCAGCGCGGCTGCCGGGTCCTTGCCGTGGACGCCGGCGGCGGCCAGCATCTCGCGGGCCAGCGCGACGGTCAGCTCGACCACGTCGGCGGGGCCGCCGCCGGCCAGCACCTCGACGGACTCGCGGACCTCCAGCGCGTTGCCGGCGGTCAGGCCGAGCGGGGTGGACATGTCGGTGAGCAGGGCGACGGTGTTGACGCCGGCGGCCTTGCCGAGGCCCACCATGGTGCGGGCGAGCTCCTGGGCGTCGGCGAGGTTCTTCATGAAGGCGCCGGAGCCGACCTTGACGTCCAGGACCAGGGCGCCGGTGCCCTCGGCGATCTTCTTGGACATGATCGAGCTGGCGATCAGCGGGATCGCCTCGACCGTGCCGGTGACGTCGCGCAGCGCGTACAGCTTCTTGTCGGCGGGGGCCAGGCCGTCGCCGGCCGCGCAGATGACGGCGCCGGCGTCGCGCAGCACGGTCATCATCTCGTCGTTGGAGAGCAGCGCCCGCCAGCCGGGGATGGACTCCAGCTTGTCGAGGGTGCCGCCGGTGTGGCCGAGGCCGCGGCCGGAGAGCTGCGGGACGGCGGCGCCGCAGGCGGCGACCAGCGGGGCGAGCGGCAGGGTGATCTTGTCGCCGACGCCGCCGGTGGAGTGCTTGTCGGAGGTCGGCAGCGGGAGGGAGGAGAAGTCCATCCGGACGCCGGAGCGGATCATCGCGTCGGTCCAGCGGCTGATCTCGCGCAGGTTCATGCCGTTCAGCAGGATGGCCATGGCGAGCGCGGACATCTGCTCGTCGGCGACCTCGCCGCGGGTGTAGGCGTCGATCACCCAGTCGATCTGGGCGTCGGTCAGCTCGCCGCTGTCGCGCTTGGTCCGGATGACGGAGGGGGCGTCCATGGGGTTCTCCAGGAGGGTCGGAAAAGCGAAGAGTGCCGCGAGCCGACTGGTTCACACAGCCTCTCGCGACACTCTACGCGCGTAACAAACGGAACGGCCAGAGCCGCTCCCAAGACCTACAGGCGCTCGGGCCCGAACGCGTCGGGGAGCACCTCGCTCATCGGCCGCAGGCCGGTGGGCAGGTCGACCAGCAGGTCCGGGCCGCCGTGCTCGTACAGCAGCTGACGACAGCGCCCGCACGGCATCAGCAGCTCGCCCGCGCCGTCGACGCAGGTGAACGCGACCAGCCGGCCGCCGCCCGAGGCGTGCAGCGCGGAGACCAGCCCGCACTCGGCGCAGAGGCCGAGCCCGTACGAGGCGTTCTCCACGTTGCAGCCGCTGACGGTCCGCCCGTCGTCCACCAGCGCCGCCGCCCCGACCGGGAACTTGCTGTACGGGGCGTACGCGCGTGCCATCGCCTCGCGCGCCTCCCTGCGCAGCGCGTCCCAGTCGACCGCGGGCGCGGGCGTCACTTGCCCTGCCCCTTGCGGTAGATCTGCCCGTCGGCCTTCGGCGGCCGCAGCCGCTGCGAGGCCAGTGCGAGCACCACGAGGGTGATCACGTACGGGGTGGCGACGATCAGCGGACGCTGCACCTGGTCGGTCAGCGCGTACCAGGCGCCGAGGCCGCCGGCCACCACGAAGCTGATCACGGCGGGGACGTACTTGCGGCGGTACAGCTGCCAGAGGGCGAACAGGCCCATGGCGAGCGAGACCACCAGGATCAGCACGTGCACCGACTCCGGGTCGCGCAGCTGGAGGCTGTCGGTGAAGCCGAACAGGCCGGCGCCGATGGCGAGGCCGCCCGGCATCCAGTTGCCGAAGATCATCGCGGCGAGGCCGATGAAGCCGCGTCCGAGCGTCTGGCCGTCCTTGTAGAAGTGCGCCGCGACCAGCGAGAGGTACGCGCCGCCGAGGCCGGCGAAGGCACCCGACGCGATCACCGCGATGTACTTGTACTTGTAGACGTTGACGCCCAGCGACTCGGACGCCGTCGGGTTCTCGCCGCAGGACCGCAGCCGCAGGCCGAACACCGTGCGCCAGAGGACGAAGTAGCTGGCCACGATCAGCGCCGCGGCCAGGACCACGACCACCGACAGGTTGGTGACCAGGCCGCCGAGCACACCCGCGACGTCGGAGACCACGAACCAGTGGTGGCTCTCGATGTCCTTCAGGCCGCTGGAGAGCCCGGGGACGGTGATGTACGGCAGCGGATCCGCGGGCGGCGACTGGTTGGCACCGGCGCCGAACGGGATGTAGTCCTTGTAGTAGATCTTGTTGACGTACGCGCAGATCCCGGGGATCAGCAGGTTGACGCCGACACCGGACACGATGTGGTCCACCCCGAAGGTCACCGTGACCACGGCGTGCAGCAGACCGCCGAGCGCGCCGCCGAGCATGCCGGCCAGCAGGCCGAACCAGGGGTTGACCAGGTAACCGGCCCAGGCGCCGCAGAAGGTGCCGGCGATCATCATGCCTTCGAGGCCGATGTTGACCACGCCGGCCCGCTCGGACCAGAGGCCGCCGAGACCGGCCATGCCGATCGGCACGGCCGCGCCGAGCGCCGCCGCGATCTGCCCGGAGGAGGTCAGGCTGTGGTTGCCCGTCGCCATCCCCACCGCGGAGAACAGGATCGTGGCGCCCGCGATCAGCAGCAGCACCACCGACAGCGAGAGCTTGCGCTTCTTGGCGGGCGCGCTGCCCGGCGTCTTCGCGCGAGCGGTGGTTGCGGTGCTCATGCGGACACCTCCTTCTTGGCGGTCGACGCGGCCAGCGCGGCGAGTTCGGCGCCCACCTTCTGCTGCTGGCGCTTGAGGCCGTAACGGCGCACCAACTCGTAGGCGACGACGACGCAGATGACGATGGTTCCCTGCATGACCTGGACGATCTCGAACGGGAAGGCCCCGTTCTGCGGCAGCGGCAGCTGGGTGCCGCTGACGTCCAGGAAGGCGAACAGCAGCGCCGAGAAGACCATCCCGATCGGGCTGTTGCGGCCGAGCAGGGCGACCGCGATGCCGGTGAAGCCGAGGCCGGCCTGGAAGCTCTGGCCGTAGTAGAAGGAGTTCTGCAGCAGATCGGGCAGGCCGATCAGACCGGCCAGCGCGCCGGAGACCGCCATGCTGATCAGCACCATGCGCTTGACGTTGACGCCCGACGCGGTGGCGGCGCTCTCCGAGCGGCCGGTGGCGCGCAGGTCGAAGCCGAAGCGGGTGCGGTTCAGCGTGAACTGGAACGCGACACCGACGATCACCGCGATGACGATGAAGCCCCAGAGGGTGCCGCCGGCCGTCTCGATCGAGAAGAAGTGGCTGGAGGCCGAGACCGGGTTCGTCTGGATGCTGTTGGTGGTGGTGCCCTTCTCCGGCGCGAAGATGCCGGGGACGAGCAGCAGGCCGACCACCGCGCTGGCGATGGCGTTCAGCATGATGGTCGAGATGACCTCGCTGACGCCCCGGTAGACCTTCAGCAGACCGGCGATGCTGGCCCAGAGGCCACCGACCAGCATGGCGGTGATCAGCAGCAGCGGGATCTGGATGAAGGCCGGCAGGTCCATCTGGCCGCCGACGTACGCGGCGAACAGGGCCGCGATCCGGTACTGGCCCTCGACACCGATGTTGAAGAGGTTCATCCGGAAGCCGAAGGCGGCAGCGGCGGCGGCCAGGTAGTAGACGGTGGCCCGGTTGAGGGTCAGCACCTGGCCGTCCGACTTGGTGCCGTACGTCAGCATGACGTCGAAGGCGTCCAAGGGGTTCTTGCCCGACACCAGCAGCAGGATCGAGCAGATCACCAGCGAGAGCAGCACGGCCAGCACCGGCGCGGCCAGGCCGAGCGCGATGCGCTCGCCGTCGAAGCGCTTGGCCGGCTTCACCGCGGTGGGCGTGGGGCCGTCGCCGCCGACGGGCGCGCCGTCGGCAGAGTGGGAACTGGTCATGGGTTACTCCCCCGCCTGCGGGTCGTCGGCGGTGTCGGTGGTGGCGTCCGTCGTGCCCGGCGCGTGCCCGGCTGCGCCGGACTCGGCCTCGGTGCCCTCGGCGGCGACCGCGCGGTCCTCCGCGACGGCCTCCGGCTCCGACTCGATGTGGCCCGAGGCGGCGCCGGTCATCGCGGTGCCCAGGTCCTCGGCGGTGACGGTGGCCGGGTCGGCGTCCGCGACCAGCCGGCCGCGGTAGATCACCCGGATCGTGTCGGACAGGCCGATCAGCTCGTCCAGGTCCGCCGAGATCAGCAGGACGGCCAGGCCCTCGCGCTGGGCGGCGCGGATCTGCTCCCAGATCTGCGCCTGCGCGCCGACGTCCACACCGCGGGTGGGGTGGGAGGCGATCAGCAGCTTGGGCCGGTGGCTCATCTCGCGGCCGATGATCAGCTTCTGCTGGTTGCCGCCGGAGAGCGAGGCCGCCGTGACCTCGATGCCGGGGGTGCGGACGTCGTACTCCTTGACGATCCGCCAGGTGTCCTTGCGGGCGCCGGCCGCGTCGAGCAGCGGGCCCTTGGAGTTGGGGGCCTCGGTGACGTGCCCGAGGATCCGGTTCTCCCAGAGCGGGGCCTCCAGCAGCAGGCCGTGCCGGTGGCGGTCCTCGGGGATGTACCCGATGCCGGCCTCGCGCCGGGCCCGGGTCAGCGTGCCGGTGAGGTCCTTGCCGTCGAGGGTGACGGTGCCGGCGTCCAGCGGGAGCATGCCCATGATGGCCTCGACCAGCTCGGGCTGTCCGTTGCCCTCGACGCCGGCGATGCCGAGGATCTCGCCCTTGCGGATCCGCAGCGAGATGTCGTCCAGCACGACCCGCTCGATGCCCTCGGCGTCGGCCTTGGCGATCCGCAGGCCCTCCACCAGGAGCATCTCGGTATCGGTGACGGTGGACTCGCGGCTCTCGGGGGAGGGCAGCTCGGCGCCGACCATCATCTCGGCGAGCTGGCGGGCCGTCACGGTCTTCGGGTCCGCGTCGCCGACGGTGGTGCCGCGGCGGATGACGCTGATCGCGTCCGCCACCGCCAGCACCTCGTGCAGCTTGTGCGAGATGAAGATGACGGTGACGCCCTCGGCCTTGAGCTCGCGCAGGTTGGCGAAGAGCGCGTCGACCTCCTGCGGCACCAGGACGGCGGTGGGCTCGTCCAGGATCAGGATGCGGGCGCCGCGGTAGAGCACCTTGAGGATCTCGACCCGCTGGCGGTCGGCCACGCCGAGGTCCTCGACCAGCGCGTCGGGGCGCACGCCCAGGCCGTACTGGTCGGAGATCTCCCGGATCTTCGCCTTGGCCTTCGCTCCTATGCCGTGCAGCTTCTCCCCGCCGAGAACCACGTTCTCCCAGACGGTGAGGTTGTCGGCGAGCATGAAGTGCTGGTGCACCATGCCGATGCCGCGGGCGATGGCGTCACCGGGGGTGGCGAACTCGGCGAGCTCGCCGTTGACGGCGATGGTGCCCTCGTCGGGGCGCTGCATCCCGTAGAGGATCTTCATCAGGGTGGACTTGCCGGCGCCGTTCTCGCCCATCAGGGCGTGCACGGTGCCTCGTCGCACGGTGATGTCGATGTCGTGGTTGGCCACGACGCCGGGGAAGCGCTTGGTGATGCCGCGCAGTTCGACGGCCGGTGTCGCCGTCCCCGCGCTGGGGGTGCCGCCCTTGCTCAGGGCGGGGTCGGAAGCGGTGATGGCGGTCTCCTGGTGGTCTGGAGGCGCGTCGTTGCGCTGGAGGGCCAAAAGTCTTGAGGGGACGGGACGGGGCCCGGGGGTACGCGCTGAGCGCACCCGGCCGGGCCCCTCCCTGATGCTGCGTCAATCATCCCGCCGCCCGGCAGGTGGCAGCGGTATCGACGTCCTGTTCCGCGCGCCTTACGGGGCGGTCGGGACGGTGGTGGCGCCGCTGGTGATGGCCGTGGTGGCGGCGTCCAGCTTGGCCTTGATGTCGTCGATGTGGCCGCCGGTGGTGGCGAGCGAGACGCCCTGGGCCTTCAGGTCGAAGTTCTTCACGCCGGTGAGCGGCGCGTTGTCCTTGATCGACTTGATGTAGGTGTACACCGCGGTGTCCACGTTCTTCACCATCGAGGTGAGGATGACGTTCTTGTACTTCGCCAGGGCGGGCTGGCTGGCCTGGTCGGAGTCGACACCGATGGCCCAGGAGCCCGGCTTGTTGGAGACGGCCTCGATGGAACCGCTGCCGGAGGAGCCGGCGGCCGCGTAGATGACGTCCGCGCCCTTGTCCAGCTGGCCCTGGGCGGCCTCCTTGCCCTTGTCGGGGGAGGAGAAGCCGCTGAAGTCCGGCGGGGTGGTGAGGTAGGTCGTCTCGATCTTGATGTTCGGGTCGACGGACTTGGCACCCGCCGCGTAGCCGGCCTCGAACTTCTTGATCAGCTCGGACTGCACGCCACCGATGAAGCCGATGTGCTTCGCCTTGCTCTTGTTGGCGGCGGCGACGCCGGCCAGGTAGGAGCCCTCCTGCTCGGAGAAGGTCAGCGAGGTGACGTTCGCCGGCTGGGTGGAGGAGGCCGAGTCGATGATCGCGAACTTGACGCTCGGGTTCTCCTTGGCGACCTTCTCGACCGCGGACTGGTAGACGAAGCCCACCGCGATGATCGGGTTGTAACCGCCGGTGACCAGGCTCTTCAGCCGGGTCTCCTTGTCGGCCTCGGCCTCGCCGGTCTTGGCGTCGGCCTCGGTGATCTGGACGCCCAGGTCGGCCTTGGCCTTGTCGAGACCGCGAGCGGCGGAGTCGTTGAACGACTGGTCGCCGCGGCCACCGATGTCGTAGGCCATGCCGACCTTGATGCCGGAGTCACCGGAGGCACCGGCGGAGGCGGTCGTGTTGTCGGTGCTCTTTGCGCCGCAAGCGGCGAGCGAGGCGATGCCCAGGGAACCCGAGAGCACAACCGCAGCGAGCTTCATAGAACGGCGCAAGGGAGTATCTCCTTCTCACACGCACCCGTTTAGCGTGGTCGGACGCCACCGTAACGCGCGTAGAACACGGTTGTGTTACGGCTCGTTCGGGCATCCGGGTTGTTATCAAACCGTGCCACCCGCGGGTACGGAACCAACATCAGCCTCCAGTGTTACGGGCTGGAAGCCCACATCCAAAACGAAACCGGACCAGATCCCGCCAAACCTGATCAGATCCTTCTCGGGAATCGGCTGAAAGCGGACCGTCCGGGACACCCCGGTGCCGCCGAACCCAGGCGCCGACGGGCAGGTCACGCGGCCGGTCAAGCGCCGGGAGAGCGGCCGGTCACACGGCCGAAGAGGGGCCGAGGAGGGGCGGAACGCCGTAGCCGGGCCTGCTCACCGGCAGGAGCCGGCGAGCAGGCCCGGCTACGGCCGGGCGGCACGCCGGGGCGGGCCGGGGCGCCCTTGCCTGCGACTCAGGCCTCGCCGTCCTCCTCCAGCGCGAGCGCGGCGAACAGCTCCACGCCGATCCCGATCGCCCGCTCGTCCACGTCGAAGCGGCCCTGGTGCAGGTCGCGGACGGAGGTGTCCCCCGGCGCCCGGACGCCGAGCCTGGCCAGCGCACCGGGGGCGTGCTCCAGGTACCAGGAGAAGTCCTCGCCGCCGAGGCTCTGCTCGGTCTCCTCGACCACCTGCCCGGTCGCCCCGAACCGGGCGGTCATCGCCGCCTCCAGCCGCGCGATCGAGGTGGCCTCGTTGACCACGGGCGGAACGCCGCGGTGGTAGTCGAGGGTCCACTTGGCCCGGTGCGTCTCGGCCATCTTGGCGATCAGCTCGTGCAGCAGGTCCGGTGCCTCGCGCCAGCCCGGCAGTTCCAGGCAGCGGACGGTCCCCTCCAGCTCGGCGTGCTGCGGGATGACGTTCGCCGCGGACCCGGAGGCGATCCGGCCCCAGACCAGGCTGACCCCCCAGCGCGGGTCCATCCGGCGGGCGAGGACGCCCGGCAGGTCGGCGGCCATCCGCGCGATCGCGGTGACCAGGTCGGTGGTCAGGTGCGGCCGGGCGGTGTGACCGCCGGGGCCGTCCAGGTGCAGCACCAGGCGGTCGCAGGCGGAGGTGATCGCGCCCACCTTGAGACCGATCCTGCCGACGGTGACCTTGGGGTCGCAGTGGACCGCGAAGATCCGCCCGACCCCGTCCATCCCGCCGGCCTTGATGACGTCCAGCGCACCGCCGGGCATCACCTCCTCCGCGGGCTGGAAGATCAGCCGCACCGGCCGGCGCAGCCCGCCGGTGCGGGCCTCGGCCGCCAGCACCAGGGCGGTGCCGAGCACGATGGAGGTGTGCACGTCGTGCCCGCAGGCGTGGGCCCGGCCGGGCACGGTGGAGCGGTACGTGACGTCGGTCTTGGCGTCGTCGATCGGCAGGGCGTCGATGTCGGCCCGGAAGGCCAGGAACGGCGTGCCGGCGGGGGTGCCGGGCGGGACGATGTCAACGGTCATCCCGGTGCCGCCGGGCAGCACCCTGGGTTCGAGGCCGGCGGCGACCAGCCGGTCGCGCAGCAGCCCGGTGGTACGGAACTCCTGGCGGCCCAGCTCGGGGTGCCGGTGCAGGTCGCGGCGGAACGCGATCAGCTCTGCCTCGAACGCGCGGACCCGGCTGCGCAGGTCGGCGGGACGGGCGGCGGCGAGAGTGGCCTGTTGGGCGGTCCGAGGATCGTTCACCTCAACAAGGGTAGGCCCGTGTGGGGGATTTGGCCCGACTTCCCCGGAAGAAGTCACCGGATGGGCGCATACCGGCCCCGCAGCTGGGTATGACATCTCGTTTCAGTCGCCTTCCCGGGTGATACCTGCCCTGTGCAACGAACGCCCGACCGGACGGACACGGCCGATCCCCACCCTGCCGCCCGGACGTGACGGCAGGGTGTTGCGGGTGTTTCGACTTCACCCTCCTGCGACCGCTGATGTGACGTCAGAACCGTTCCACCGGGCGGTAGTCGCCCCACACCCCGCGCAGCGCGTCGCAGACCTCCCCGACCGTGGCACGGGCCGCCAGCGCCTCCTTCATGGGGTACAGCACGTTGTCCGACCCCTCGGCGGCCCGGCGCAGCGCGCCGAGCGAGCGGTCGACCGCCGACCGGTCGCGCCCGGCCCGGAGCGCCGCGAGCCGGGCGGCCTGCCGGTCCTCGATCGCCGGGTCCACCCGCAACGGCTCGTAGGGCTCCTCGGCGTCCAGCCGGAAGCGGTTGACGCCGACCACCGTGCGCAGGCCGGACTCGGTCTCCTGCTGGATCCGGTAGGCGGTGCGCTCGATCTCGGCCTTCTGGTGGCCGTACTCGATGGCGGCCACCGCACCGCCCAGCTCCTCCACCCTGCGCATCTGCTCCACGGCCAGGGCCTCGACCTCGTCGGTCATCCGCTCGACCGCGTAGGAGCCGGCGAAGGGGTCGACGGTCGCGGTGACGTCCGTCTCGTACGCCAGCACCTGCTGGGTGCGCAGCGCCAGCCGGGCGGCCTTCTCGGTCGGCAGCGCGATCGCCTCGTCGAAGCTGTTGGTGTGCAGCGACTGGGTGCCGCCGAGGACGGCGGCCAGGGCCTGCACCGAGACCCGGACGAGGTTGACCTCCGGCTGCTGGGCCGTCAGCTGCACCCCGGCGGTCTGGGTGTGGAAGCGCAGCATCCGTGACCTCGGGTCCCGGGCGCCGAACTCCTCCCGCATCACCCGCGCCCAGATCCGCCGCGCGGCCCGGAACTTGGCCACCTCCTCCAGCAGCGTGGTGCGGGCCACGAAGAAGAAGGAGAGCCGGGGTGCGAAGTCGTCCACCGCCATCCCGGCCGCGAGCGCGGTGCGCACGTACTCGATGCCGTTGGCGAGGGTGAAGGCGATCTCCTGCGCGGGGTCCGCCCCGGCTTCGGCCATGTGGTAGCCGGAGATGGAGATGGTGTTCCACCGCGGGATCTCGGCCCGGCAGTACCGGAACACGTCCGCGACCAGCCGCAGCGAGGGCTTCGGCGGGAAGATGTACGTCCCGCGGGCGATGTACTCCTTCAGCACGTCGTTCTGGACCGTGCCGGTGAGCCGGCCGGGCGCCACCCCCTGGGCCTCGCCCACCAGCCGGTACATCAGCAGGAGCAGCGCGGCGGGCGCGTTGATGGTCATGGAGGTGGAGACCTCGCCGAGCGGGATCCCGTCGAACAGCTCGCCCATGTCCTCGACGCTGTCCACGGCCACCCCCACCTTGCCGACCTCGCCGGCCGCGAGCGGGGCGTCCGAGTCGTAGCCCATCTGGGTCGGCAGGTCGAAGGCGACGGACAGACCGGTGCCGCCGCCGGCGATCAGCTGCCGGTAGCGGGCGTTGGACTCGGCGGCGGTGCCGAACCCGGCGTACTGCCGCATCGTCCAGGGCCGTCCGGTGTACATCGTGGGGTACACCCCGCGGGTGTACGGGTACGCGCCGGGCCGTCCGAGCCGCTCGGCCGGGTCCCAGTCGCCGAGCGCCTCGGGCCCGTACACGGGCTCGAAGGGGAATCCCGACTCGCTGCGGCGGGGGTCGGCTGCCATGGGGGTCTCCACGGGTCTCGGGGTCGCGTGGGCCCGCGCCCGGAGATCGGCGGGCTCCTTCGCAATCTAGTGCGCGGTCCGGTGCCCGGCCGGGTGCCACGTCCGGCGGCCGACCTGCGGTCTTTGGGGCGCGGGTGCTTGAGATGATCGGATGAACGTCCGAGCCCCCGCCGGTCGGCCCCCAGCCGGGCCGGCGGCCCCCTCCCGCCGGCGACCCCCGCCGGCGCACCCCACGAAGGAGCGGCTATGACCGAACAGAAAGTGGCCGTGGTCACCGGTGCCAGCAGCGGGATCGGCGCGGCGACCGCGCGCCGGCTGGCCGCCGAGGGTTTCGAGGTGGTGCTGACGGCCCGCCGCACCGACCGGATCGAGGCGCTCGCCAAGGAGATCGCCGAAAGCGGCGGCTCGGCCCGCGCCGTCACCCTGGACGTGACCGACCGGCCCGCCGTGGACGCCTTCGCGGCCGAGGTCGGCCGGGTGGACGTCCTGGTCAACAACGCCGGCGGCGCGGTCGGCGCGGAGTCGGTGGAGACCGGCGACCCGGCCGACTGGCTGGCCATGTACCAGGTCAACGTGCTCGGCGTGCTGCACGTGACCCAGGCGCTACTGCCCGCGCTCCGGGCCACCGGCGACGGCACGGTGCTGGTCATGTCCTCCACGGCCGCGCTGGCCGCCTACGAGGGCGGCGGCGGCTACGTGGCCGCCAAGCACGCGGCGCACACCATCGCGGCCACGCTGCGGCTGGAGCTGTGCGGGGAGCCGGTCCGGGTGATCGAGATCGCGCCGGGCATGGTGAAGTCCGAGGGCTTCGCGGTCACCCGGTTCCGGGGCGACGAGCAGAAGGCCGCGGCGGTCTACGCGGGCGTCGCGGAGCCGCTGACCTCGGACGACGTGGCCGACACCGTCGCCTGGGCGGTCACCCGCCCCCCGCACGTGAACATCGACCTGCTGGTGGTGCGCCCGCGCGCCCAGGCCGCGAACCACAAGGTGCACCGGGCCTGACCCGGCCGGGCCCGCCCGGGGAGTGCGATAACGGCTTCATCACATGATCATCTCCTGGTACACCTGGGTGATGACCACTCCCCGGGCCACGCCGCCGCGCCTGCTGGCCGCCTGCCTCGCGGCCGGCGCGCTGCTGCTCACCGCGTGCAGCGGCCACCCGCAGGCGCCGAGCCCCGCCCCCGACACGGCGGCCGCCGCCCCGGCGACCACCGCCGCCGCGAGCCCGACGCCGACCGCCCGGCCCACGGGGGCGGCCGATCCGGCGCTCAAGCCCTTCTACGGCCAGCAGATCGCCTGGGCCGGCTGCCCGGACGACCCGCGCGCCGAGAAGACCGACACCTCCGCCATGCAGTGCGGCACCCTGCACGTCCCGCTGGACTACGCGCACCCGGACGCCGACGCGATCGACGTCGCCCTGCTGCGACTGCCCGCCGGCAGGCCCGAGCAGCGGATCGGCTCGCTCGTGGTCAACCCGGGCGGCCCCGGCGAGTCCGGCGTCGACATGGTCCGGTTCGGCGCCGACCGCTTCAAGGGCGCCCTGCACGACCGCTACGACGTGGTCGGCTTCGACCCGCGCGGCGTCGGCGGCACCGCCCCCGTCAACTGCCTCGACGACAAGGACCGCGACGCGCTCAACTCCACCGACGAGCCGCAGGACCCGCAGGCCCGCCAGGCCGAGCGCGCCAAGCGGGCCGCCGACTTCGCCGCCGCCTGCCAGGCCCGCTCCGGCAAGCTGCTGCCCTTCGTCGGCACCCGCGACACCGCCCGGGACCTCGACGTCCTGCGCGAGGCCCTGGGCGACCGCAAGCTCAGCTACCTGGGCATCTCGTACGGCACCTACCTCGGCTCGCTGTACGCCGAGGAGTTCCCGGCCAACACCGGCCGCCTGGTGCTGGACGGCGCCGTCGACCCGGCCGCCGACAAGCTGGACCAGAGCGTCAACCAGGCGGCCGGCTTCGAGAAGTCCCTGGAGCGCTTCGCCGTCGACTGCGTCCGCAACCACGCCGACGACTGCCCGCTCGGCAGCTCCCCCGACCAGGCCGCCAAGAAGGCCGCCGACTTCCTGGACGGGCTGCGCGAGCACCCGCTGACGGCCAAGGACGGCCGCCGGCTCACCAGCGACCTCGGCTGGACCGGCGCGATCAGCTACCTCTACGGGGACGAGACGACCGCCTGGCAGCAGCTGCGCTGGGCGCTGGGCTGGGCGATGGCGCGTGGCAAGGGCGACTTCCTGCTGGCCTCCGCCGACAACTACAACGGCCGGGACGACAAGGGCCACTACACCACCCTGGAGGACGCCGGACGGGCCATCCGCTGCGCCGACAGCGCACCGCCCGCGCCCTCCGCCGAGCGGATCCAGCAGGTCCTCGGCCTGCTGCACGAGCAGGCGCCGCTGGTCAGCAAGGGGACCACCGCCGAGGACTACGGCACGCCCGCCTGCGCGGCCTGGCCGTTCCACACCCCCGAGAAGCCGCACACCGTCCGGGCCGAGGGCAGCGCCCCGATCCTGGTGGTCGGCACCACCGGTGACCCGGCCACCCCGTACGCGGCCGCCGAGAACCTGGCCAAGGGCTTCGCCGACGCCGTCCTGCTGACCCGCGAGGGCGAGGGCCACGGCGCCTTCGGCAAGGGCAACGGCTGCATCGACGCGGCGCTGGAGGCCTACCTGGTGAACGGCACCCCGCCGGCCGCCGGCACCCGCTGCGCCAAGTAGTCCGGGCCGTCCGGGCGGTCCCGGTGACCGGGGCCGCCCGGGGCGCTCAGGGGCCGCCGACTAGCACATCGACCCCGGACGGGGACTGACACGAAGCTGTCAACGTCACAACTTGATAGCTCGATCGGGTGAATTCCACGCGCACCCTCCCCAACTGATGACTGCTCAACTACCGTGGTGCCGCTGCCCGGCCAACGCCCGGAACCGCCCGGACCGGCCCATACTTCACCCGTGTCACGCACCGACGACACAGCCTCACGCGATCACCGAGCACCGAACCATCGGCAGGCTTGTCGGCACCCCTTGTACGGCGCGGCTCCCTTTCACCTCATCCTCCGCGCCGCCCCTTCCCGCCCTCACGAGGAGGACCCGCTGGCCAGCGACGTCCCGCCACAGCGGCTCGACCTTCCCCCGGCTCTCGTCCAGGGGAGCCCCCAGACGGAACCGGCGCTTCTCGGGCTGCACCGCTTCAACGAGGCCGACGCAGGCGCGGCCGAGGAGGCGCTCCTCGCCTGCTGCGGCAGCCACCGGTGGGCCCTGCGGCTCACCGCACACCGCCCGTACCCCGACATAGGGTCACTGCTCGCGGCCGCGAGCGAGGCCTCCTACGACCTGCGGCCGGCCGACCTGGCCGAGGCGCTGGCCGACGAGAGCTGGATGCCGCAGCCCCTGCTGGGCATGCGCGCCCCCGGCAGCCAGGCCGCGCACACCGCGCTGCGGGCGGCGCACGCGGCGTACGAGGCCCGGTTCGGGCACGTGTTCGTGGTCTGCCTGGAGGGCATCGCCCCCGAGGAGATGCTGGACACCGTGCTCAGCTCGGTCCGCACCCGGCTGGCCAACGACCCGGACGAGGAGCGGCTGATCGCGGCCGAGGAACTGCGCCGGATCGCCCTGACCCGGCTGGAGCACCTGGTCGCCACCCACACCGAGGCCGGGGCGCGCTGAGGCCGTCCCGCACCGGGCC
Source organism: Kitasatospora sp. NPDC057015 (assembly GCF_042673745.1). Classification (NCBI taxonomy): domain Bacteria; kingdom Bacillati; phylum Actinomycetota; class Actinomycetes; order Kitasatosporales; family Streptomycetaceae; genus Kitasatospora; species Kitasatospora sp. NPDC057015. The sequence goes on along the minus strand of NZ_JBHUSG010000005.1, from coordinate 224,515 downwards.
CTACCCGCTCCGCTGCGCGGCGCGGAGCTTGGCCACCTGCTGCCGGACGACCCGCTCGTCCGGCTCGGCGGCCGGCTCCGCGCCGACGCCCACCGTGCTGAAGACCGCCAGCACCGAACCGACCCGGGCGAGGACCGCCCGCTGGGTGAGCGTCACCCCTCCGGATTCATTCGTCAGAGTGAACCCCGTCACCGCGTCCGCTCCCCCGGTGGTGGGCGTGTCGACCCGGCTGAGCCGGTGCCTGGCCGGCACCCCCTTGCGCCCGCCGGGCGCCCCGTGGCCCGTCGCCGTAGTGGAGGTGAAGCTCTCGCAGCCGGCCAGCACCTCCTCCAGCCGGCGGCGCAACTCCGCGGCCCGGCCCGGGCGGTAGGCCAGCAGACCGGCGTAGACACTGCCCTTGGGGTCGGCCGCGGTGGCCACGCTCAGGTCGGTCTCGGCGAGCGGCTGGTCGCGGTCCGCCGTCGGCGAGGAGCCGCCGCTCCGGCCGGCCGCGTTGGCCGGGGTCACCGCGTCCAGGACGGGCTGGCAGGCCGGCACGTCGGTGACCTCCCGGCCGTCCGCCGGCCCGGTCTCGCCGTGTCCCGGGGTCATCACGGTGACGATGCGGCCGGGCCCGAGATCGCCGTCGGTCAGCGCCGCGGCCCGCAGTTCGGCCGCGGTCAGCGCCCGCCCCTCGCCGACCCGGTCGGCGGAGACGCCGACCGTGGCGCAGCCGCTGACCAGCAGCAGGAGGCCGGCGAGCGCCGCGGCGGTACGGCCCGGCGGGCGACGGCACGGGCCGGCCGGCGGCGCGGGGGTCGGGGACGGACCGGGGGCGGGGCGACGGGCAGGGCGGAGCGGCACGGGGGCCTCGGCAGTCGTCGGCGGCGGGGCGGGCCGCCACCGTAGCGCAGCCGGGCGCTCACGTACGGTGACGAGTTCCCGCCGGATTAGCCCGCTCGTGCCTGTTTGATCACACCTCGGGCCCCCGGAGGCGGTTCCCGACAGCGCGTCGATAGGATGCTGGCGGCCGGAGGACCGTACCGGCCGGGCTGACCGACACCGAAGCCGGCCGAGCCCCCAATCGCTTCCGGAGGGTTTTTCCGTGCCGGCTGGAACGCTGTACCGCGGCCGGGAAGGCATGTGGAGCTGGGTGGCTCATCGAGTCACCGGCGTCCTCATCTTCTTCTTCCTGTTCGCCCACGTCCTCGACACCGCCCTCGTGCGGGTCTCCCCCGAGGCATACGACTCCGTCATTCAGACGTACAAGACGCCGCTGGTGAACGTGATGGAGTACGGCCTGGTGGCCGCCATCCTGTTCCACGCCCTGAACGGCCTGCGGCTCGTCGCCGTCGACTTCTGGTCCAAGGGCCCGAAGTACCAGAAGCAGATGCTCTGGTCCGTCGTCGGCGTCTGGGTCGTCCTGATGGCCGGTGCCTTCTACCCGATCCTCCAGCACACGCTGACCAACTGGTTCGGGAAGTGATCGGCATGCCTACGGACTACACCTACTCCGACTCGCTGGTGGTTCCCTCCGCCCAGGCCCACACGGGCCAGGGTCTCGGCACCGGGAACCCCGCCGACGCCTTCGTGGTCGAGCCCCCCCGGACCCGCACCAGGAAGACCCCGCGCCGTACGCGGACCAACTTCGAGATGCTCGCCTGGCTGTTCATGCGCCTGTCGGGCGTCGTGCTGGTCGTGCTGATCCTCGGCCACCTGCTGATCATGCTGGTGCTCGACGGCGGCGTTTCCAAGATCGGCTTCGCCTTCGTGGCGGGCCGCTGGGCCTCGCCGTTCTGGCAGGGCTGGGACCTGCTGATGCTGTGGCTGGCCATGCTGCACGGCGCCAACGGCATGCGCACGGTCATCAACGACTACGCCGAGAAGGACTCCACCCGGTTCTGGCTGAAGACCCTGATGGGCGCTGCCACGGTGTTCACCGTGCTGCTCGGGACGCTGGTGATCTTCACCTTCGACCCCAACATCTGACGACACAGCATCTAACCGGCAATCGGCAGAGGCCAGAGGCGAGTTAAGACCCCCATGCAGATTCACCAGTACGACACAGTCATCGTCGGCGCGGGCGGCGCCGGCATGCGCGCGGCCATCGAGTCGACGCAGCGCAGCCGCACCGCCGTGCTGACCAAGCTCTACCCCACCCGGTCCCACACCGGCGCGGCCCAGGGCGGCATGTGCGCCGCCCTCGCCAACGTCGAGGAGGACAACTGGGAGTGGCACACCTTCGACACGGTCAAGGGCGGTGACTACCTGGTCGACCAGGACGCCGCCGAGATCATGTGCAAGGAGGCCATCGACGCCGTCCTCGACCTGGAGAAGATGGGCCTGCCCTTCTCCCGCACCGAGGCCGGCCGGATCGACCAGCGCCGCTTCGGCGGCCACACCCGCAACCACGGTGAGGCGGCCGTGCGCCGCTCCTGCTACGCGGCCGACCGCACCGGTCACATGATCCTCCAGACGCTGTTCCAGAACTGCGTCAAGCACGGCGTCGAGTTCTTCAACGAGTTCTACGTCCTGGACCTGCTGATCAACGAGGGCAAGACCGCGGGCGTCGTCGCCTACGAGCTGGCCACCGGCGAGATCCACGTCTTCCAGGCCAAGTCGGTCGTCTTCGCCTCCGGCGGCACCGGCAAGTTCTTCAAGGTCACCTCCAACGCCCACACCCTCACCGGTGACGGCCAGGCCCTGGTGTACCGCCGCGGCCTGCCGCTGGAGGACATGGAGTTCTTCCAGTTCCACCCGACGGGCATCTGGCGCATGGGCATCCTCCTCACCGAGGGCGCCCGCGGCGAGGGCGGCATCCTGCGCAACAAGGACGGCGAGCGCTTCATGGAGCGCTACGCCCCCGTCATGAAGGACCTCGCGTCCCGTGACGTCTGTTCGCGCGCCATCTACACCGAGATCCGCGAGGGTCGCGGCTGCGGCCCGGACGGCGACCACGTCTACCTGGACCTCACGCACCTCCCGCCGGAGCAGTTGGACGCCAAGCTCCCGGACATCACGGAGTTCGCGCGCACCTACCTCGGCATCGAGCCCTACACGGACCCGATCCCGATCCAGCCCACCGCGCACTACGCGATGGGCGGCATCCCGACCAACGTCGAGGGTGAGGTGCTGCGCAACAACACGGACGTCGTCCCGGGCCTGTACGCGGCCGGCGAGGTCGCCTGCGTGTCGGTGCACGGCGCCAACCGCCTGGGCACCAACTCGCTGCTGGACATCAACGTCTTCGGCAAGCGGGCCGGCATCGCCGCCGCCGACTACTCGTCCACGGTCGGCTTCACCGAGCTGCCCGAGAACCCGGCCGAGAAGGTCCAGGCGCTGGTCGACGGCCTGCGGGAGTCCACCGGCACGGAGTCCGTCGCGCAGATCCGCAAGGAGCTGCAGGAGACGATGGACGCCAACGCCATGGTCTACCGCACCGGCGCGACCCTGAAGCAGGCCGTCGAGGACATCGCCGGGCTGCGTGAGCGCTACAAGCACGTCGCCATCCAGGACAAGGGCTTCCGCTACAACACGGACCTCCTGGAGGCCGTCGAGCTGGGCAACCTGCTCGACCTGGCCGAGGTGCTGGCGGTCTCCGCGCTGGCTCGCGAGGAGTCGCGCGGCGGTCACTACCGCGAGGACTTCCCGACCCGTGACGACGTGAAGTTCATGCAGCACACGATGGCGTACCAGGAGGTCGCCGAGGACGGCACCACCTCGATCCGCCTGGACTACAAGCCGGTCGTCACCACCCGCTACCAGCCGATGGAGCGTAAGTACTGATGGGCACTCCGACCATGGAGAAGCACTCCGCCGCCCTGGACGCGGCCGAGGCGGGCGGCGTCCAGCTGATCACCGTGACCCTGCGGATCCGCCGGTTCAACCCGGAGGAGCACCCGGAGCCGGTGTGGGTGGACTACCAGCTCACGATGGACCCGAAGGAGCGCGTCCTGGACGCGCTGAACAAGGTCAAGTGGGAGCAGGACGGCACCCTCACCTACCGCCGCTCCTGCGCGCACGGGATCTGCGGCTCGGACGCGATGCGGATCAACGGTCGCAACCGGCTGGCCTGCAAGACCCTGATCAAGGACGTCAACCCCGAGAAGCCGATCACCATCGAGGCCATCAAGGGCCTCGCGGTCCTCAAGGACCTGATCGTCGACATGGACCCGTTCTTCCAGGCGTACAAGGACGTCATGCCGTTCCTGATCACCAACGGGAACGACCCGACGCGCGAGCGCCTGCAGTCCGCCGAGGACCGCGAGCGCTTCGACGACACCACCAAGTGCATCCTGTGCGCCGCGTGCACGTCGTCCTGCCCGGTCTTCTGGAACGACGGCCAGTACTTCGGCCCGGCCGCGATCGTCAACGCGCACCGCTTCATCTTCGACTCGCGCGACGAGGGTGCGGAGCAGCGGCTGGAGATCCTGAACGACCGTGAGGGCGTGTGGCGCTGCCGCACCACCTTCAACTGCTCGGAGGCCTGCCCGCGTGGCATCGAGGTCACCAAGGCGATCCAGGAAGTGAAGCGGGCCCTGGTGACCCGCCGCTTCTAGGAGCCGCCCGCACCGACGCCCGAGGGCCCGTCCGGAGTGATCCGGACGGGCCCTCGGGCGTCTGCGTGGTTCAGCCGAGGAGGCCGAGGTCCTTCGGGGCGGTGTACCCGGTGAAGGTCACCAGGTGCCGGTCCGCGGTGACGGCCCACAGGTCCGGGGCGCCGTCGGCGTTGCCGTCGCCGGAGCTGCCGAGCGTCGGGTACGCCTCGACGGTGAAGCTGCCCGGGACGACGCCGGCGGCCGGGTCGGCCAGCGCGGTGAAGTCCAGGGTGCCGTCGGCCTTCTTCGGGACCGCGTAGGCGTGCAGCTTGCCGGTGGCCCGCTCGCGGGCCCAGAGCGCCAGGTTGCCGGCCGCGTCGGCGCCGGGGGCGATCAGGTCGTAGCCGGTCCAGGTGCCGGTGGTGGTGAGCTGCTGGGCCGCGCCGTAGGACAGGCCGGACGAGTAGTACGCCCAGAGGTTGCCGTGCTCGACCGAGATCAGGACGGGCAGCTCGCGCTGCGGGGCGTACGGGTTGCCGAGCGCGACCAGCTGCTCGGCGGCCGACCAGTCGTCGGCGAAGTCCGCGGGGCAGGCGACCGGGGCGGCGTCCAGGTCGTAGCAGTCCCCGGTGCCCGGGTGGTCCACCAGGACGGGGCTGCGGCCGCTGAAGTTCCCGGCGGCGAAGTTCCGGTAGCCGTAGACGGTTCCCGGGTTGCCGGGCTTGCGGACCAGGAGGTCGTCGACCGGCGCGTGGGCGGCGGTCGAGCCCCGGTGCAGCACCTCGGCACCCGTCCAGGTGCCGCCGGGCCCGAGCGCGGCCGGGATCACCGAGGCCGGTGCGGTGGTGGTCGCCGCGGCGCTGACGATCTGGAGGTTCCCCGCCGCGTCGGGCAGCAGGATGTCGGGCACCCCGTCACCGTTGACGTCCCCGTCCGTGCTCGGCTTGGGGCGCGGGTCGGACGGCGCGTAGAAGCTGTAGGAGAACGGCTGCGAGACGTTGCCGGCGTTGTCCATGGCCTGGACGGCGAGGACGTTGCTGCCCCAGTCGGCGGGCTTCACCTGGACGGACGCGCCGCCGTCGGCGGCGGCCGCCACGGTGCCCGGGTCGCCGCAGTGCTTGCCGACGCTCAGCCCGGCGGGGGCCAGCGCGTACTGGTAGCAGGCCACGCCGGAGGCCGCGCCGCCGGCCGGCACCGGGTCGGTGCCGGTGACGGTGAAGGTGCCAGTCTCCCCGGCGTACTTGACCGGCTGGGCGCCGGAGCCGCTCGCCGGGAAGTCGGTGGAGTTCACCGCCACCGTCGGCGGGGTGAGGTCGAGCCGGAAGTGGCAGTCGGCGGTCGGCGCGGAGTGCCGATCACCCTGGACGGCCTTGGCGTTCCACGCGTAGGAGTGGCCGTCCGTCAGTCCGGGGGCCTGGATCCGGACGATGCCGGGCGCTCCGGGCGTGGTGTCCCCCTGGAAGGCCTTCTTCTGCTTGGCCCCGGTGACGTCGCGGACCGTGAAGCGGGCTCCGACGGGGGTGGCGGTGTCCTTACCCGTCCCGACCAACGCCGTGAGGGTGGGGCCGCCGGTGGAGAGGCCGAGCCAGCCGGGCACGGTGGAGCCGTCACAGGCGTCGCCGGCGACGCCGGTGGAGGCGAAGCCCGGTGTGGGCGAGGCCTTCGGCTCGGCGACGGTCGGCTTGGCGGCTCCGGCGGCGAGCGCTCCGGGGGCCGCGATCAGCCCGGCCGCGAGGGTTGCGGCCGACACCACCGACAGCCGGCGGACGGCTCGGATGCTCCTCGAACGTGTCACTGGACCCCACCCTTGAATCGCAAGTTCGTTCGCGCGGTCGCGCGCCTGAGGATCTTGCCAGCGCGCGACCGGGGCGGGCAACGGATATACCGTCAGCCGGCGGCGGGCTCCCGACCGGCGCGCAGACCGCGGACGCCCACCAGGCCGACCAGGACGCCGAGGACGAAGGAGGTCACCGCGAGGGTGAGGTGGATCCAGAAGAAGGCCGTCGGCTGGGAGTGGTCGCCGCCGGTGAAGGCCTGGCCGCCGGAGTCCTTCCAGAGGTTCTTCACGAAGGTCACCCAGATCACCATGGACCAGGCGCCGAAGGCCGTCAGGAACCAGGACGTGCGGCGGCTGAGCTTCATGGTGCGAGTCCTCCGGGGGCGGGGCGGAACGGTCCGTCGGGCCGTCCGGTCCAGTATGCGCAGTGCGCCGGACGGCCCAGCCGCAGCCCCTCCTGCGGGGGACATCGGGGGTGCCGCGTCCGGCCGAACCCGGATGTGGGTACGGTCTGCGGGTGCACACACGCCGTCACCTCGCACGCCGGCTGGCCGCGCTGACCGCCGCCGCCTCGATCTGCGCGGCCCCGGCCGCCGTCGCCGCGCCGGGTGAGGACCCGCCGCCCCCGCCGCCGGCGATCGGCGGCGAGCTGCTGGGCCTGCCCGGGGTGCAACTGGCCCCGCTGGCCGGCGCTCCGGCGCTGCCGGGGGATCTCACCGGCAAGTCCTGGATAGTGGCGGACGCCGCGTCCGGCGAGGTGCTGGCCGCGAACAACCCGCACCTGCGACTGCCGCCGGCGAGCACCATGAAGATCCTCTTCGCCGACACGGTGCTGCCGAAGTTCGACAAGGAGCAGGTCCACCGGGTGGCGCCCGAGGAGCTGACCGGCCTCGGCGCCGGGAGCAGCCTGGTCGGCATCAAGGAGGACCTGGACTACCGGGTCGAGGACCTCTGGCGCGGGGTCTTCCTCAGCTCCGGCAACGACGCCGTGCACGTGCTCGCCCACATGAACGGCGGCGTCGAGCAGACCGTCGCCGAGATGCAGGCCCGCGCCGAGGCGCTGCAGGCCCGCGACACCCACGTCATCTCGCCGGACGGCTACGACCAGGACGGCCAGGTGTCCTCGGCCTACGACCTGACCCTGTTCGCCCGGGCCGGGCTGCGCAATCCCGACTTCCGGGCCTACTGCGCGACCCGGGACGCGCAGTTCCCCGGCATGTTCGACAAGAACACCGGGCAGCGCGGGAGCTTCGGCATCGCCAACACCGACCGCCTGCTCGGCAAGTACCCCGGCCTGATCGGGGTGAAGAACGGGTTCACCACCAACGCCGGCTCGACCTTCGTCGGCGCCGCCGAGCGCGGCGGACGCACCCTGCTGGTGACGGTGATGCACCCGACCACGTACCAGAAGGTGTACGACGAGACGGCCGCGCTGCTCGACTGGGGCTTCGCCGCCGCGGACAAGGTCACCCCGGTCGGGCAGCTGGTCGACGAGAAGCCGGCCGGTGCCTCTCCCTCACCGGCCGGCGGGGCCGCGGGCGGGCAGGGCGGGCCGACCGCCGCGCCGAGCGAGCCCGCCCGGGCGCTGGCCCCGCCGGCGGCGAGGCCGGCACCCGGCCGGACGGACACCGGGCCCGCCATCGCCCTGGGGGTGGCCACGGCCGCCCTGCTGCCCCTGCTGGCCTTCCTGGTGATCCGCCGGGCGCGCCGGGCGGAGGCGGCCGCGGCGGGCCGGTGGGACGGCCCGCCGCCGTTCGACCAGGAGGCGTAGCGCGCGCCGGACGCACCGGAGGCCGGGCGGGCGCGGGACGGCCCGCCCGGCCTCGGCGCGGGGTGTGGCGGCGGCACGGCGGTGTGCCGGGAGCGGACGGCGGACGGGCCCACCCGGCGGCCTCAGCCGGCCCGGCGGTCCCGGGAGGCCTGCAGGCGGCGCCGGACGGCGCGGGTGGCCACCGGCGGCAGCAGGTCGAGGGCCAGCCGGCGGCCGACCGAGCGAGGTCCGGGGACGGGCCTGGAGGCCGGCTGCCGCTCACCGCCGCCGGCCGCCCGCCCGCCCGGCCGGGCGGCCGCGACCTCGGGATCGGCCGGGTTGCGGCCCTGTCCGGACAGCCGCAGCACCTCGCCGCCGGCCAGCACGTCCCGGCCGAGGTCCCAGCCCTCGCCCGTCCAGTCGTGGCTCAGCAGCATCTGCTGGATCTCGACCGGGTCGCCCCAGGTGCCGTAGAACTTCTCCGGGCTCAGGCAGACCGGGCGCAGCCCGCGGGCGAAGACCGCCTCCCAGACGGCCGCGGCCGTCCCCGGGGTGTGCGCGGAGCGGTAGTCGTCGAAGACGACCACGCCGTTCTTGCCGAGTGCCGCGCGGGCGACCTCGGTGTCGCCGACGACGTGCTCGTAGAGGTGGGAGGCGTCGATGTGGACGAAGCGACAGCTCTCCGCGGCCACCCGGCCGTCCTGCAGGACGGAGGTGGGCGCCTGGACGACGGTCGGCAGCTCCGGGTGGAAGGCCAGGTAGTTGGCCTCGAAGGCCTGCCTGGTCAGGGTCTTGCGGTAGGACATCGACATCTCGTCGGCGTTGGCCGCGTCGGGCGCGTCCGAGTCGAAGAGGTCGCAGATGGTGAAGTTCTCGCCGGGCTGGAGGTGCCGGCCTATGAGGATCGCGCTCCGGCCCAGGTAGGTGCCGAGTTCCAGCAGGTCACCGGCCTGTTCGGCGGCAGTCTGCCCTTCCAGGATGCGGGTGAAGAGCAGTTGGTCGACGGGCCAGAACCAGCCGGGTACGTCATCCAGTCGCCGTGGGGTGGGGCGGACCGGATTCGTGGTGTGGGGATCGGCGCTCATCACGGGAATCTCCAGGTGACTGCGGTGAGCGGGGTGGCCGCTGGTGCCCGCCGGCACTGGGACGGAAGTCACAGTCGTGCGGGCAGTGAGGTGTGAGCCTAGTCACTTGTTCGACTCCATGCGAGAGATACGGACAAGCTCTGTTTTATTCCTCGTACCGGCCCTCGCCGCCCCGCCGTCAGGGGCCAGAATCCGCAGGTCAGAGCCGGTCCCGGCAGGTGCGGGCCTGTCCCGACCGGGCCCCGGGACAGGCCGGGAACAGGGGCCGGGACGGGCGGCGCAGGGGCCGCGGACGCGGCGGCGGGTCACCCTCGGACGGTCAGGAGGTCGGGCCGCCTGCGGTCCGGCCCTCGCCGGCCGCCTCCAGGGCGCGCCGGGCCTGCTCGGCCGCCCGCTCCCGGGCGGCCTCCGGGTCGGCGACCGCCGTCCAGGAGACGCAGTACATCAGCAGCCGGCAGACGAAGTTGATCCACAGCAGCAGGGCCACCGGGACGCCGAAGGCCCCGTACAGGCTCTTGCCGGCCACCGAGCCGAGGTAGGAGGCGAGCAGCAGCTTGAGCAGCTCGAAGCCCACCGCGCCGAGCAGCGCGCCCTCCACCAGGCTGCGCCGGCGCTGGCCGGTGATCCGGGGGAACGGCGCCAGCAGGTAGGCGAACAGCACCATGTCCGAGGCGATCGCGATCAGCAGGCCGACGGCGGTGAGCAGGTAGCCGCCGGGGCCGCTGCGGTCGAGTCCGAGCTGGTCGGCGATCTTCCCGGCGAGGGTGGTGCCGGCGGCGGAGGCGGCCAGCGAGAACAGGCTGACCAGGCCGAGGCCGAACAGCACCAGGCAGTCCCAGGCCTTGCGCAGGATCGGGTTGGCGGTCTCCTCCGGGAGCAGCCAGACGTCCCGGATCGCGCCGCGCATGGTGTCGACCCAGCCGAGGCCGGAGAGCAGCAGCAGCAGGCCGCTGATCGCCCCGACCGTGCCGGCGTTGGCGACCAGCGAGTTCAGGTCCAGCGAGTCGGACAGGCCGGGCAGCTGGTCCTCGATCCGCTGCTGGAGGTCCTCGACCCGGCCCGGGGTCAGCGCCGCGACGGCGATCGCCAGGGCCACGGTCAGCAGCGGGAAGAGCGCGAGGAACCCGAAGAAGGTGATCGCACCCGCCAGCCGGTTGCCCTTGGTGGCGGTGAAGTGCTCGTAGACGCGGTACGGTCGGCTGCGCAGCACCCGGGCCACGAGCGGGCCGATCACCGGGAGACGGGTGAGGAATTCCACGGCGGGTCGACCTGTCCTCGGATCGGGGGCAGCCGGAAGTGGCGGTCCGTCCCTTATACCCGTCGCTCCGCCCGGTATGTCTCAGGCGCCCCGGGCCACCAGCCGGCGGGCGCGGGCGAGCGCCCGAACGGCCTGATAGCCGGCGTAGCGGCCCTGGCTGAGCAGCTCGGTCCGGACGCCGGCCACGCCGGCGGGCGGCCGGTAGCCGGCCGGGCGCAGCCGGGCGCAGTGCGCGGCCGCGCGGCGGAAGTACTCCCGGCGGTCGCCGGGCGGGATCCGGCCGGGCCGGCTGACCACCGTGTCGAGGTGGTGCAGCATCCGCCCGTAAACCACCGGGCGCCAGCGGTCCAGGTCGGGGCGGCCGTCCAGGAAGGCGAAGACGAGGTCGTACTGGCCGAAGACGTCGAAGTGCTTGCGGCTGGGGGTGGCGAGGATGTTGCCGCCCTCCTGGCGCTGCCGGTAGTGGACGCCGACCCGGTCGAGCAGGGTGATCCGGGCGGCCGCGAGCAGCGCCGGGTACGTCCAGGGGGTGTCCTCGTAGTAGCCGGCCGGGAAGGTCAGGCCCTGCGCGGTGACGAAGTCGCGGCGGTAGGCCTTGTTCCACACCACCTGGAGGAGTTCGAGCAGGTCGGGGCGCTGGTCGAGGTCGAAGACCTCGGGGCCGGGGCGGCCCATCACGGCCGCGGAGGCGGCCCGGACCAGCCGGCCGTCGGGGTGGCTGCGGGCGTAGTCGTAGACCAGGACGTCCGGGTCCTGCCCGCGGCGCAGGCGCTGGTCGACGGCCTCCAGCAGGCCCGGGGTGAAGGTGTCGTCGCTGTCGAGGAAGAGCAGGTAGTCGCCGGTTGCGTGGTCGAGGCCGGCGTTGCGGGCCCGGCCGAGGCCGACGTTCTCCGGCAGGTGCACGGCCCGGACCCGGTGGTCGCGGTCGGCCGCCTCGTCCAGGATCGCGCCGCAGCCGTCGGGTGAGCGGTCGTCCACCGCGATCAGCTCGAAGTCCGTGAAGGACTGCGAGAGCACCGAGTCGAGGCACTCGGCGAGGTAGTCCTGCACCTGGTAGACGGGGATGATCACGCTGAAGCGGGGCATCCGGCCATCATTCCAGGGGCGGCGGCGGAGGGGGCGGGCGGGCTCGGGACCGCCGGCGGGCGCGTCGCGAAGGCGCCGCGCGGCACCCGGCCCCGGTGGGTCGGGCCACCGGGACGGCGAGGGCGGGACGGTAAGATCGGAGCACGTGTGCAGCCAGAACAGCCTGTGACCAGCTCATTCCAGCCGGTCGGGCCCCTCCCCCAATTGAAAGGCCCGCGTAGCCGATGGCTCCCCGCCTCTCCATCGTCGTCCCGATCTACAACGTCGAGCGCTATCTCGTGGAATGTCTCGACTCGATCGCCGCCCAGACCTTCGAGGACTTCGAGGTCGTCATGGTCGACGACGGTTCCAAGGACGGCAGCGCGGCCCTGGCCAAGGCCTACGCGGCCAAGGACCCCCGGTTCCGGCTGGTCCAGCAGGTCAACAAGGGCCTCGGTGCGGCCCGCAACACCGGCATCCGGAACCTGACCGAGGGCACCGAGTTCCTCTGCTTCGTCGACAGTGACGACTCGATGCCGCCGAGCGCGTACGAGCTGATGATCAACACGCTCGACGAGACCGGCTCCGACTTCGTCACCGGCAACGTGCTGCGCTTCCGGGCGGTGGGCTACTACCAGTCCAACGGGCACGTGAAGCCGTTCAAGGAGACCCGCCTCAAGACGCACATCACCGAGATCCCGGCGCTGGTCACCGACCGCACCGCGTGGAACAAGGTGTACCGCCGCAGCTTCTTCGACGAGGCCGGCATCCTCTACCCCGAGGGCATCCTGTACGAGGACGCCCCGGTCAGCGTGCCGCACCACTACCTCGCCCGCAGCGTGGACGTGCTCTCCGAGCCGATCTACCACTGGCGCGAGCGCGAGGTCGGCGAGATGTCGATCACCCAGATGCGCACCAACCCCAAGGGCCTGGTGGACCGCGTCAAGTCCGTCGAGCTGGTCCGGGCCTGGCTGGGGAACCGGCCCGAGCCGCGGTTCGCCGAGTACCTGCGCTCCTACGACGAGAACACCCTCGTCGAGGAGATCCCGATGTTCTTCTGGTCGGTCGTCGACGGCGACCGGGAGTACCGCGACGCCTACCGCACCAGCGTCAGCCGCCTGCTGCGGGCGATCGGCCCGGAGAAGGTCCGCAAGCTGCGCGCGCCGCTGCGACTGAAGTACCACCTGACCCTGCAGGGCCGGATCGACGAGTTCGTCGAGCAGATGAAGTTCGAGGGCCGGAGCAACGGCGCCGCGCCCGCCCGCGGCATCCTGCGCCCCTACGCCGACTACCCGTTCCTGCGCGGCGGGCGCAAGAGCGTGCCCGCCGACGTGCTGCGGCTGGAGAACTCGCTGGTCATGCGCAGCCGGCTGTACGGCTCGGACTGGGTGGACGGCAAGCTGGAGCTCACCGGGCACGCCTACCCGGAGCACCTGGGCGCCGAGAACAAGCACGACATGGTCAAGGTCCTGGTGCTGCGCGAGGTCAAGGGCCGCCGGGTCCTCGCCGTGCAGACCCGGACCCAGTACAGCCCCGAGGCCACCGCCAGCTCCCCGCACGACCTGTACAGCTGCGACTGGGGCGGCTTCACCGCCACCATCGACCCCAAGCGGCTCAAGCACCGCGGCCGGTGGAAGGACGGGAACTGGCGGGTGCTGGTGGCGGGCGCCGGCAAGGGCGGCGTCTTCAAGGGGCGGATCTCGGCGGGCTGGAGCGACAACGCCGCGTTCCTGCCGGCGCACTGGGTGGAGCAGGACGTCCGGGTCGTCCCGTGGGTCCGCGACAACCACGTCTACCTGCGGGTGGAGAACATCCGGGCCCGGGTCACCGGCCTGGCCTCGACCGGCGGACAGATCGAGGTCTCCGGCACCGCCCGCTCCGGCCCCGACCTGGCCGGCGCCCAGCTGCGCCTGACCCACGTCGAGTCGGACCGGACGCTGACCTTCCCGCTGGAGCTCGGCGTACCGGCCGGCACCACCCAGCCGTTCGCCGCGGTCTTCCCGGTCGCCGAGCTGACCGAGGTCCGCGAGGGCTGGGCCGCGCTGGACCCGCTCGCCGAGGAGCGCACCAGGGACCGCTGGGACACCGCGCTGCTGCTCACCGACGGCAGCACCGTCCCGGTGGCGCTGGACGACCGCGTCGCCCCCACGCCGCTGGACGTCGCGCTGAACCCCGGCGCGGCGCCGGAGCTGCGCCGCGCGCTGTTCTCCAAGCCCTCGCCGACCGGCTTCCTCCAGCTCTGCGACCAGGTGCTGCAGCCCGTGGTGGAGAGCATCACGCCCCGGGGCGAGGACGGCTTCCTGCTCAGCGGCAGCTTCGCGCTGCCCGGCACGCACCACTACGAGCTGGTGGTCCGTCACCACTGGCGCGAGGAGGAGCACAAGTACCCGGTCGAGATCGCCGAGGGCCGCTTCGTCGCCGCCCTCCCGACCGTGCCGACGGCGTCGTTCGCCGGGCGCGTACCGCTGGCCCAGGGCACCTGGGAGGTGCTCTTCCGCCCGGTCGGCGCCGCGCCGGAGTCGAGCTGGCCGCAGGCCCTGGTCGCCTCCGGGTGCTGGGACTCGCTCCCGGCCGAGGTGGAGTCGCGGGGCAAGCGGATCGGGCTGGAGCGCCGCGAGTACGACCGGCTCTCCCTGGAGTCGCACTCCGTGCTGCTGCCCGAGGAGCGCAGCGGCTTCCGGCAGCGCCAGGCGCGCCGCGTCGACTACCCGGCCGCGCAGCAGCGGCCGCTGCGGGACGCCGTCGTGTACCACGTCGCGGCCGGCGGCCGGTACGCCGACTCGCCGCGCGCGATCCACGAGGAGCTGGTCCGCCGGGAGCTCCCGCTGGAGCACCTCTGGGACGTCGACGACATGCAGACCGAGCTGCCGCAGACCGCCCGGGCGCTGCGGCAGTGGAGCCCGGAGTGGTACGAGGCGCTGGCCACCGCGAAGTACGTCGTGACCAGCGGTCACCTGCCGGACTTCTTCACCCGGCGGGCCGGCCAGGTGATAGTGCAGACCTGGACGGGCACCCCGCTCAAGCAGATCGGGCACGACTTCGAGAAGATCTGGTTCACCGACGCCAACTACCTCCAGCAGCTCGACCGCGAGGTCGCGCAGTGGACCCTGCTGGTCTCGGGCAACCGCTTCTCGACCCCGGTGCTGCGCCGGGCGATGGCCTACGAGGGCGAGATCCTGGAGACGGGCGCCCCGCGCAACGACATCCTGCACGCGGCCGACCGGGAGAAGAACGCCGACCGGGTCAGGGAGCAGCTGGGCCTGCCGCAGGGCAAGAAGGTGGTGCTCTACGCACCCACCTACCGGGAGGACCGCAAGCGCCCCAACGGCGGCTACCAGCTCGACCTGCGGCTCGACCTGGAGGCGGCGAAGGCCGCGCTGGGCGAGGACCAGGTCCTGCTGGTCCGCGGCCACCACCTGATGTGCGGCCAGATCCCCGGGGCCGGCAACGGGTACATCTGGGACGTGGGCAGCTACCCCGACATGGCCGACCTGCTGCTGATCGCGGACGTCCTGGTCACCGACTACTCGTCGACGCTCTTCGACTTCGCGGGCACCGGCCGCCCGATCCTGTTCTTCATGCACGACCTGGAGCACTACCGCGACAACCTGCGCGGCTTCAGCCTCGACCTGGAGGCCGAGGCGCCCGGCCCGCTGCTGGCCACCTCGGCCGAGCTGGTCTCCGCCCTGGGGCGGGTCGACGAGATCGCCGCCGAGCACGCGGACCGCTACACGGCGTTCCGCGAGGCGTACTGCGAGCTGGACGACGGCCACGCCGCGGCCCGGGTCGTCGACGGCATGCTCGACCGGTAGGACCCGGCGGCACAGGCGGTACCCGGGCGGCGCCCGGCGCGATCCCCGCGCCGGGCGCCGCCCTTCTCGACGGCGGGCGTCCCCGGCCCGCGAGCGCCGCGGAGAATGAGAATTTCCCGGCCCTCGAATAAGTGCTTTGCCGACGAATTTCACAGTGAAGTGCCAGCACTCAGCTGTTGACCAGGAAGGCCTTTCCGGGATGTGATATCGGTTCGGCCCACCCCCCCTGTCGCCACCGTGCGGCACGGGCCCGCTCCCCCGGGCGCGGTGGGCCTCCCGACCGCCGCCCTGGCCGGTCCGCCGCCGTGAAGGGCCTCCCATGTCGCTCGTCAACCGCATCGTCCTCCCCCGCCCCCGCACCTCGCGCCCGGCGGGCCCGGGGTACGGGGACGAGCCCGAGTTCGGCCTGCTGCGGGCCCGCTGGACGCCGCGCGGGCTGGAGCTGACCGGCTTCGCCCGGCCGGGCGACCTGGACACCGCCCGCCGGGGCAGCGCACTGACCTGGCTGACCCTGCGGCACGACGACGGCCGGCGCCGGCTCGGGGTCCGCACCCGGCCGCGCTTCCTCCCCGAGATCACCGACGACAGCGGGCAGAGCCTGTTCAACCACGACTGGTCGGGCTTCACCGCCGTCGTCGACCCGCGCCGGCTGCGGACCGACGGCGCCTGGACGCCCGGCGAGTGGCAGGTCGGCGCGACCCTGCTCACCCGGCCCGGCGCGACCCGGCTGCGCCGCCAGTACGGCACGCTCTCCCCGCACTGGTGCGGCTCCGGCGAGTACCCGCCGGCCCGCTGGGTGGGCGGCGACGCCAGGATCCTGCCGTACTTCCACGGCGAGGCGCTGCGCCTGCGGGTCGAACGGCCCCGGGCCCGGATCACCGCGGCGCGGCCGGTCGACGGCGGCGTCGAACTGCGGGGGACGTCGGGCCACTGCCCGGCCGGCACCGTGCTGCGGCTGGCCCACCGCCAGAGCGGCGCAGTCGTCGACCTGCCGGTCGGCGTCGAGGGGCACGCCTTCACCGTGCGGCTGCCCTTCGGGCCGTTCACCGCCGACGGCCGGGGCGCCGAGGCCCTCGAACACTGGGACCCGGAACTCCGGCGCCCCGACGGCGGCGCCGAACCCCTCGTCGTCGACGAACGGGACGGCCCGGTCGCCGGACAGCACCCGCTGGCGGCGCCCGACCGCGTGCTCTACCTCAAGCAGCTTGCCGACGGCCGGCTCCAGCTCTGCGTCCAGCCCGGGGCCGGCCTCGTCGACCGGATCGCCGTCCGCCCGGACGGCTTCGAGCTCTCCGGCAGCTGCCCGCGCCCGGACGGGGGCCCGCTGGAACTCGTGCTCCGGCACGTCAACGGCACCGCCGAGCTGCGCCGCCCCGTCAGCCTGGGCGACGGCGACCGGTTCCGGGTCCACCTGCCCGCCACCGCCACCGACTCCGGCGGGACGGCGCTGCCGCTGCGCAAGGGCGTCTGGGAGCCGTCGCTGCGCCCGGCCGGCCGGGACGGCGCGGAACGCCCGCTGCTCGGCGCGCCCGCCGCACTGCCGGCGCTGCCCGCCCAGGCCGAGGCCGGCGGCAAGCGGATACTGCTCCAACGGCGCTGGCACGACACCGTGATACTCGACTCCACGCCGGTGCTCGGCGCCGCCGAGCGCAGCGCCTGGACCCAGGAGCGGCTGCGGACCCGCCACTACCCGGCCGCCCGGGACCGGCCGCTGCGCGAGGCGGTGCTCTACGACGTCTTCAGCGGGCGCGGCTACTGCGACTCCCCGCGCGCCGTGCACGCCGAACTGGCCCGCCGCGGGTCCGCGGTGGAGCACCTGTGGGCGGTCTACGACGCGCAGGCCGTGGTGCCGCCGGGGGTGCGGGCCGTCCGGACCTGGAGCCCCGAGTGGTACGAGGCCCTGGCGACCAGTCGCTACCTGGTCGGGAACACGCACTTCCCGGACTTCCTGGAGCGCCGCCCGGGCCAGGTCGTGGTGCAGACCTGGCACGGGTCGATGCTCAAGCGGATCGCCCACGACGTCGACAACCCCTGGCTCGCCGACCGCGGGTACCTGGAGCAGCTCGACCGGGAGTGCCCGCACTGGAGCCTGCTGGTCTCCCCCAGCGCCTTCGCCACGCCGATCCTGCGCCGGGCGTTCCGCTTCCGGGGGGAGATCCTGGAGTCCGGCTACCCGCGCAACGACGTGCTCGCCCGGCCCGACCCGGCGGCGGTCGCCGAGGTCCGCCGCCGCCTCGGGATCCCGGACGGCCGGCGGGTGGTGCTCTACGCCCCCACCTGGCGCGAGGACCGACAGCGCGACAACGGCGACGGCTTCACCCTCGACCTGCGCCTGGACGTCGAGGACGCCCGGCGCCGGCTCGGCGGGGACCACGTCCTGCTGGTCCGCCCGCACGCGCACGTCCGCGAGCCGCTGCCCGGCGCCGGCGACGGGTTCCTGTACGACGTCGGCGACTACCCGGACGTCCAGGAACTGCTGCTGATCGCCGACGTCCTGGTCACCGACTACTCGTCGATCATGTTCGACTTCGCCATCACCGGCCGGCCGATGCTGTTCTTCACCTACGACCTGGAGCACTACCGCGACACCCTGCGCGGCTTCTACTTCGACTTCGAGGCCGAGGCGCCCGGTCCGCTGCTGCGCGGCTCCGCCGAGCTGGTCGACGCGCTGGCCGCGCTGCCCGGGGCGCCCGACCCGTACCGGGAGCGGTACGAGCGCTTCCGGGAGCGGTTCTGCGCGCTGGAGGACGGCGGCGCGGCCGGGCGGGTCGTCGACCGGATGCTGGCGCTCGGCGCCGACTGAGCGCCCTGGCCGGGCCCTCGCGCGCCCCGGCCCGGCGGCTGCGCGGCCCGGCCCCCGTGCCGGGTCGGCGGTCAGCCCGTCCCGAAGGCGTACGACCGCCAGGGCCGCCAGACCTCGTCGGCGTCGAACCGGGAGATGCCGAACCCGCCGACGGTGAAGGCCGCCTGGAAGGTCCTGGCCTTCTCGTAGGCCTGGTCGAGCACCTCGTCGGCCAGCCCGTGAGCCACCGTCACGTGCGGGTGGTACGGGAAGGCCAGCTCCCGGGCCAGCGGCCCGGAGCGGACGGCGGCCTCCAGCAGCCGGCACTCGTGCGCGCCCTCCTCCACCCGGACGAAGACCACCGGGGAGACCGGGCGGAAGGTGCCGCTGCCCTGCAGCAGCATCCGGAACGGCCGGTGCGAGCGGGCCACCTCCGCCAGGTGCGCGCCGATCCCGGGCAGCCGGCCGGCCGGCACCTCGGTCGGCGGCAGCAGCGTGACGTGCGTCGGTATGGACCGGGCGAGCGGGTCGCCGTGACCGGCTCGCGCGTCCTGGATCTCGGAGCCGTACGGCTCCGGGACGCTCACGGACACACCGATGGTGACGACCTCGGGGAGATCGCCACCACCGGGCAGGCTCGTCAGCGGCATCAGCGCTCGGCGGGCTTCGGGCTCGCCGGCTTCAAAAACCCGATCCGGTCGTACACCGAGGCCAGCGTCTCGGAGGCGACCGCCCGGGCCTTCTCCGCGCCGACCGCCAGCACCCGGTCCAGCTCGGCCGGGTCCTCCAGGAACCCCTGGGTGCGCTTCTGGAAGGGCGTCACCCACTCGGTGAACAGCTCGGCCAGCTCGGTCTTCAGGGCGCCGTACATCTTGCCCTCGAAGTGCTCGACCAGCTGGTCGACGCTCTGCCCGCTGAGCGCGGAGTGGATGCGCAGCAGGTTGGAGACGCCGGCCTTCCCCTCCTCGTCGTAGGAGACGACGGTGCCGGTGTCGGTGACGGCGCTCTTGAACTTCTTGGCGCTGACCTTGGGCTCGTCCAGCAGGTTGACCAGGCCCTTGGCCGAGGAGGCCGACTTGCTCATCTTGGCGGCCGGGTCCTGGAGGTCCAGGATCTTGGCCGTCTCCTTGAGGATGTACGGCTTGGGCATGGTGAAGGTCTGGCCGTAGCGGGTGTTGAAGCGCTCGGCGAGGTCCCGGGTGAGCTCCAGGTGCTGGCGCTGGTCCTCGCCGACCGGGACGGCGTCGGCCTGGTAGAGCAGGATGTCGGCGATCTGCAGGACCGGGTAGGTGAACAGGCCCACCGAGGTGCGGTCGTTGCCCTGCTTGGCGGACTTGTCCTTGAACTGGGTCATCCGGGCGGCCTCGCCGAAGCCGGTGAGGCAGTTCATCACCCAGCCGAGCTGCGCGTGCTCGGGCACGTGCGACTGGACGAACAGGGTGCAGCGGTCCGGGTCCAGGCCGGCGCCGAGCAGCTGGGCGGTGGAGATCCGGGTGTTCTCGCGGAGCGTCGCCGGATCCTGCTCGACGGTGATCGCGTGCAGGTCGACCACCATGTAGAAGGCGTCGTTGGCCTCCTGCAGGTCGACCCACTGGCGCACCGCGCCCAGGTAGTTGCCCAGGTGGAAGGAGCCGGAGGTGGGCTGGATGCCGGAGAGAACCCGGGGGCGGTCCTTGACCGGACCACTGACCGCTGCGTTGACCATGCGGGCCATTGTTCCAGCTTCACCTACCGCTCAGGAAACGTCTTCGGCGGAGGGTTGCGACAGTGTGACGGCACTCACGCGGAGCCGGGAGATCCGCCGGCCCTCCACCTTCGCCACCGTCAGCAGCACCCCGTCCGCCATCCGGACGTGGTCGCCGTCCACCGGCAGCCGGCCGAGTTCGGCGACCACGTAGCCGGCCACCGTCTCGTACGGGCCCTCCGGCACCGTGACGCCGGTCTCCTCGGCGAAGTCGCCCAGGTTGAGCAGGCCGTCCAGCTCCATGCCGCCGCCGGCCAGCCGGCGGGTGGTGGTCGGCTCCTGCGAGTCGTACTCGTCCCGGATCTCGCCGATCACCTCCTCCACCAGGTCCTCCAGGCTCACGATGCCGGCCGTGCCGCCGTACTCGTCGACCACGATCGCCAGGTGGTGGCCCTCACGGCGCATCTCGCCCATCGCCTCCAGCACCCGCTTGGTGGCCGGCAACAGCTTCACCGGGCGGGCCAGGTCGCGGACCCGCACGGCCTGCTCGCCGCGCGCCCCGTACAGGTCGCGGACGTGCACGAAGCCGACCACCGAGTCGTAGCTGCCCTCGACCACGGGGTAGCGGGAGTGCGGCGAGCGGCTGGTCTCCTCGCGGACCTCGGCGAGCAGCCGCTCGGCGTCCAGGAAGGTCACCTCGGTGCGGGGCACCATCACCTCGCGCAGCTGGCGCTCGCCGGCGGCGAAGACGTCCGCGATCAGTGCCCGCTCGTCGCTGCCCAGCTCGGTGTTGGCCGCGACCAGGCCGCGCAGCTCCTCGGAGCTCATGCTGCCCCGGCCGGCCTTCGGGTCGCCGCCGAACAGGCGCACCATCAGGTTGGTGGAGTGGCCGAGCAGCCAGATCGCCGGGCGCAGCACCACCGACATCACGTCGACGACGGGCGCGGCGAGCACCGCGATCGAGTCGGCCCTCTGCAGGCCGATCCGCTTGGGGGTCAGCTCGCCGAGGACGAGCGAGACGTAGCTGATGACGAGGGTCAGCCCGACCAGGGCCACCGCGTCGGCGACGCCCGGGGAGAGCCCGAGGTCGACGAAGACCGGGGCGAGCTTGCCGGCCAGCGTGTCGGCGCCGAAGGCGGCGGAGAGGAAGCCCATGCAGGTCACGCCGACCTGGACGGCCGCCAGGAACCGGTTGGGGTCGGCCGCCAGGTGGGCGGCCCGGGCGGCCCGCCGGGTGCCCTTGCCCTCCAGGGCCCGGATCTGGCCCTCCCGCAGGGAGATCAGCGAGATCTCAGCGACGTTGAACAACCCGCCCAGCATGATGAAGACGAGGACGAGCGCGGCGTCCCCGAGGGTTTCGTTCACAGTGGGTCATCCTAGGACCGTAGGGTGACCGAGCGGCCATCGCGGCGGACCGGCAGAATGTTCCGGAACACCGCACTCCCTTCTACGACCGCCCCCAGGAACCCATGGCCCGGACTGCCCCGACCCCGTCCCCCGCCCCTTCCACCGATCCCGACCCGCCGCTGCGGGCCGGCCGCCGGGCGAGGCACGGCCTGCGAGCGGTCCGCCCGCGCGGGGTCCGTGCCCTGCTCCACCGGGTCTGGGTGCTGCCCGTGCTGGCCACCCTGGCCGCCGGACTGTTCAAGATCAGCACTCCGGTGATGTGGCACGACGAGCTGGCCACCCTCACCGTGGTCCGCCGGCCGACCGTCGCGATCCTGGCGATGCTGCAGAACGTCGACGCCGTCCACGGCACGTACTACCTGCTGCTGCACTACTGGATCCTCGCCTTCGGCGAGTCCCCGGCGATGCTGCGCATGCCGACCGTGCTCGCCATGACCGCCGCCGCCGGCTGCGTGGCGCTGACCGGCCGCCGGCTGTTCGGCAGCCGCGCGGGCCTGGTCGGCGGGCTGGTGTTCGCGATGATCCCCAGCGTGACCCGGTACGGCCAGGAGGTGCGCAGCTACGCCTTCGTCGTCCTGGCCGCCGCCGCCGCGCTGCTCCTGCTGCTGCGCGCCCTGGAGCGGCCCACCCTGCTGCGCTGGTTCTGCTACTCCCTGGCGGTCGCCGCGGCGGCCTACCTGCACCTGGTGTCGCTCACCTTCCTCGGCGCGCACGCGCTGGGCGTGGCGATGTGCTGGTGGCGGGACCGGCGGAACTGGCGGCTGCCGGTCGGTTTCACCCTGTCGGCCGGGCTCGGAGCGGCCTGCGCGTATCCGCTGGTCAAGCTGGGCGAGGTCCAGGTGACCCGGCAGCTCGGCTGGATCGCCGTGCCGAAGGCGGGCGACCTCCTCGCGATCTGGGGCGGGGTGTTCTGCGGCACCCTGATGGCCGGCGGGGTGCTCCTGGCCGGTGCGCTGGCCTGGGGCACCGACCGGAGGTTCGGGGCGGCGCTCTGCTCGACGGCCGCCGTGCTCCCCGTGGTGGTGATCTGGGCGGTCTCCCGCTACGGCGAGACCTCGTACTTCATCCCGAAGTACATGTTCTTCGTGCTGCCCGCCTGCGCCGTGCTGGCCGGGGCCGGCATCACGGCGGTCCGCCCGCGGGGCGTGGTGGCCGCGCTGATCGCGCTCGGTCTGCTGGCCTCGCAGGACCAGATCGTCGTGCGGCAGCCGCTGTCGCACGCGCACTACCTCTACCCCGAGCCGCTGACCATGTTCGTGCCGCTGGACTACCGGGCGGCCGCGACGATCATCGACGAGGAGTACCGGCCGGGCGACGGGGCCGCGTACGGGCAGCAGCGGATGGCCGTGTGGTGGGGCGTGGACATCGGCGTCGCCTACTACCTGGACTACCTGCCGCACCACGTCAAGGTGCGCGACGTGTTCGCGGGGACGAGCGGCAAGGACCGGCAGGACCTGTGGCCCACCGTGTGCGCGACCCCGGCCACCTGTCTGCACGACGAGCCGCGGATCTGGCTGGTCTCCAAGGACGACGGCGACGCCGACGTGCTCAACACGGTCTACGACTCGGGCCGCGCCGTGCTGCAGCAGCACTACACGGTCACCAGGGTGGACAGGGTGTCGGGCCTCACCGTCGCCCTGCTGGTCCGCAAGTGACTCCCGGGACGGCGCCGGGCTGACGACCGGCAGGACGGCGACGCCCGACCGCCGGGCGCCCGCGCGGGGGCGCGGCCGCGCGGGCGCACCGGGCGGCGGCCGCGCCCCGGGGGCGGGGGCCCGCGGCACGACGCGGGGTCGCGGGGTC
>NZ_JBHUSG010000005.1:0-201565 GCF_042673745.1 Kitasatospora sp. NPDC057015 | reverse complement strand
GTGGGGGCCCCCCCCGTCGCCGGGCTGGCCCGCCGGTCACGCCGGGGCGGGCGCGGGGCTGACCCCGGGCCGGCGGGCGCCCCCCGACGGCCGGGCCCCCGCGCGGGGGCCCGGCCGTCGGGCGTCGCACTGCTACGGCTCAGATCAGGCCGAGCTCGGCGACCGCGTCGCGCTCCTCGACCAGCTCGCCGACCGAGGCGTCGATCCGGGCGCGCGAGAAGTCGGAGATCTCCAGGCCCTGGACGATCTCGAACTTGCCGTCCTTGGTGGTGACCGGGAAGGACGAGATGATGCCGGGCTCCACGCCGTACGAGCCGTCGGAGACGATGCCCATCGAGGTCCAGTCGCCCTCGGCGGTGCCGTTGACCCAGGTGTACACGTGGTCGATGGCGGCGTTGGCGGCCGAGGCGGCCGAGGAGGCGCCACGGACCTCGATGATCGCGGCGCCGCGCTTGGCGACGGTCGGGATGAAGTCGTTCTCCAGCCAGGCCTGGTCGTCGATCAGCTCGGCGGCGTTCTTGCCGGCGACCTCGGCGTGGAAGATGTCCGGGTACTGGGTGGCCGAGTGGTTGCCCCAGATGGTGAGCTTCCGGACGTCGTTGACGGTGACGCCGGTCTTCTTGGCGAGCTGGGCGACCGCGCGGTTGTGGTCCAGGCGGGTCATCGCGGTGAAGCGCTCGGCCGGGACGTCGGGCGCGTTGCGCTGGGCGATCAGGGCGTTGGTGTTCGCCGGGTTGCCGACCACCAGGACCTTGATGTCGTCGGCCGCGTTGTCGTTGATGGCCTTGCCCTGCGGGCCGAAGATGCCGCCGTTGGCCGACAGCAGGTCGCCGCGCTCCATGCCGGCGGTGCGCGGACGGGCGCCCACCAGCAGGGCCACGTTGGCGCCGTCGAACGCGGTGGCGGCGTTGTCGGTGATGGTGATGTCGCGCAGCAGCGGGAAGGCGCAGTCGTCGAGCTCCATGGCGACGCCCTCGGCGGCCTTGAGGCCCTGCGGGATCTCCAGGAGGCGGAGGTTCACCGGCACGTCGGCACCGAGCAGGTGGCCCGAGGCGATGCGGAAGAGCAGCGCGTAGCCGATCTGGCCGGCCGCTCCGGTGATGGTGACGTTGACGGGGGTGCGAGTCATTTTTACCTACTCCAGCGATCGCCAGTACCGCGCTCCACGCGCGCCCGACGCGCTGGAGCCGAGGACGGTCTCTCGACATCGAGAGACCCGGCTCAGGCTATCGCAAGCTGGGCGCGCCGCCAGCGCACGGGCCTGGCTGATATCTCACATCCGCGCCGGTTTCGGCCCCGCGGCGGGCGACACCGGCCCGGGCGGGCGGGTCCGAGGCCGGCACCGGGCGTCCCCGGACCGCAGCCGCGACACGCCCGGACGGACGCGCGGCCGGACGCGCGGCCGGACCGCCCCGGGGCACGCCAAGGCCCCCGCGGGCGTACCCGGCGGGGGCCGTGGCGACCGCGTCCGGGCGGTGGCTTCACCGGACGGCGTCGGGGCGGCCGGCGCGGCCGCCGCCTCAGTGCCGGGGCCGGCCGATCAGCTGCCCGATGTTGTCGAGCAGCGGGATCTCCAGCCACGGGTTGGGCTGGGCCACCAGGGTGAGCAGCACGATCCCGCTGCCCAGCACCAGCAGCACGATGACGTCCGTGAAGCGGCTGCGCACCGCTAGCATGCCGACCTCGGGCAGCAGCAGTCGCAGCACGGCGCCGAGCAGGATCCCGCTGCCGACCACCATCAGGCCGTACTTGAAGCCGTCCTGGAAGTCGGCGAACACGGTGACCGCCAGCCCGGTCAGGACCACCGTCAGGACCAGCGTTATGGGCCACTGGCGGACCGGCAGCGTATGGCCGCGCCCGAGCGCCGCCCCCGCGCCCTCCGGCGGCAGCGTGCCCGTGGTCCTGACCGGCCTGCGGCGGGTCCTGGCCGGTCGTCGTTCGCTCATGGCCAGACCGTCCCTCGGGGTCAGATACCGGCGCGGCGCTCGGCCGCCTCGACGATGTTGTTCAGCAGCATGGCGCGGGTCATCGGGCCGACGCCGCCGGGGTTCGGCGAGATCCAGCCCGCCACCTCGGCCACCGACGGCTCGACGTCGCCGACGATCTTGCCCTCGCCGTCCCGGCTGACGCCGACGTCCAGCACGGCCGCGCCGGGCTTCACGTCGGCGGCCTTGACCAGGTGGCCGACGCCGGCCGCCGCGACGACGATGTCCGCCCGGCGCAGGTGCGCGGAGAGGTCGCGGGTGCCGGTGTGGCAGAGCGTCACGGTCGCGTTCTCGCTCTTGCGGGTGAGCAGCAGGCCGATCGAGCGGCCGACCGTCACCCCGCGGCCGAGCACCACGACGTCGGCGCCGTTGATCTCCACCTTGTGCCGGCGGAGCAGCTCGACGATGCCGTACGGGGTGCAGGGCAGCGGGCCCTCGATGCCGAGCGCGAGCCGACCGAGCGAGGTCGGGTGCAGCCCGTCGGCGTCCTTGTCGGGGTCCAT
This sequence comes from Kitasatospora sp. NPDC057015, assembly GCF_042673745.1. Taxonomy (NCBI): domain Bacteria; kingdom Bacillati; phylum Actinomycetota; class Actinomycetes; order Kitasatosporales; family Streptomycetaceae; genus Kitasatospora; species Kitasatospora sp. NPDC057015. Next base: position 199,077 of record NZ_JBHUSG010000005.1, on the reverse strand, counting down.
CAGCTCCAGGACGGGGTTCTGGTCCAGCCCCTTGGGCAGCGGCAGCTGGACGATGTAGCCGGTGCAGGCCGGGTCGGCGTTGAGCTCGCGGACGACGTCCTCGACCTCCTGCTGGGTGGCGGTCGCGGGCAGCTCGCGCTGGATCGACGCGATGCCGACCTCGGCGCAGTCCTTGTGCTTGCCGTTGACGTACCAGCGGCTGCCCGGGTCGTCGCCGACCAGGACGGTACCGAGACCGGGGACGACGCCCCGCTCCCTGAGGGCCGCCACGCGGACGGACAGTTCGGACTTGATCGCGGCAGCGGTGGCCTTGCCGTCGAGAATCTGGGCAGTCATGGGCCTATTCTCCTGGATCGGCCGGGGTGCCCGTGAATGCGCCCCCGCGGATACGGAACGTGTGGTTCTAGTTGCGGTTGCGCCACAGTTGTGTCCGCGAGCCGGGCCAGGCTGGACAGGGCCCGGCTGTCGGGTTGACGATAAGGCCCGGCCATCTCCGTGCCCACAGCCCGGCGACGGGCCGCCGGAGACGATGCGGGGACATCCTCGGGGGAAGAACAGTGAGCAATCCGTACCAGACACCGCCGCCGGACCCGTACGGCGGCTACGGTCAGCAGCAGCCGCAACAGCCGTACGGTGCGCCGCAGTACCAGCAGCCGCAACCGCAGTACCAGCAGCCCGGCTACGGCTACCCGCAGCAGCAGGCGTACGCGCCGCAGCCGGTCGCCCAGCCGAACTCCTACGCCACGGCGGCCGTGGTGCTCGGCTTCGTCGCCGTCCTCTTCTCCTGCTTCTACGGCGGGTTCCTCGGCCTGATCGGCCTCGGCGTCGGCATCGCCGGCCTCAACCGGTCCACCGCCACCGGTGTCGGGCGCAACGCCTCGATCGGCGGGATCGCCCTCAACACGCTGGCCGTGCTGATCTCGATCGCCATGATCGTCTTCATCGTGATCGCCCCGCAGTAGCCGTGACCACCCCCACCCTGACCGGACTGACGGTCCGTTGGCGGCGCAGTGCCGGCTCCCGGCCGGGCGCCGTGCTGCGCACCGTGCTGCGCGCCGCCGCCGGCGCGGCCGCCGCCGTGGCGGTGGCGGGCCTTCACCGGGCCCACGACCCGGGCGTGCTCTGCCCGCTGCGCCTGCTCACCGGCGTCCCGTGCCCCGCCTGCGGGAGCACCACCGTGCTGATCGAGGCCGGTCAGGGCCACTGGGCGGCCGCCGCGGGCGCGAACCCGGTGACCGTGGCCGCGCTGGTCGGTCTGCTGTTCGCCCCGCTCGGCCCCGGCCGCTGGTGGACGGCGCTCCCGGCGAACCGCCGGAACACCCTGGTCGCGGCAGCCCTGGCCGCCGCCTGGGTGTGGCAGCTCGAACGGCTGGGCATCTCCCGGCCCTGAGCCGGCGTCCGCCGCCCCGGAACGGCCGTCAGAACAGTCGTGCCCGAACGCTCGTATCCGAACACCCTCCCGATTCACGGACCGACAGGTTCTCGACCGTCACCGGTGGACCCCGCGTCAGTCCGCTCCGCTATTGTCCCCTTCGGTCGGCAGCCCACATGCCCGTCCGTCCAGGACTCCCCTGCTGTCCGTCACCCGTCCCATCCTGCCCGGAGGCATCTCATGAGCTACCCGCCCGACCCCAACAACCCGTACGGCCAGCAGGCCCCGCAGCCCGGCTACGGCTACCCGCAGCAGGCCCCGCAGCAGCCGGGCTACGGCTACCCGCAGCAGGCGCCCGCCGGCTACGGCATCCCGCAGCAGGGCGGCTACGGCCACCCCGGCTACGTGCAGCCGTTCTACGCGGGCTGGGGCTCGAGGGTCATCGCGCTCCTGCTCGACGGGCTGATCGTCGGGGTGCCCTCCGGCATCCTCTACGGCATCGGCGCCGCGATGACGGCGAGCAGCCTCGACTGCTCCACCGACTCCTACGGCATCACGACCTGTGACGGCGGCGGCGTCAGCGGCGGCGGCATCGCCCTGATCCTGCTCGGTGCGGCCGTGGCCCTGGGCCTCGGCCTCTGGCTGATCGCCCAGGAGGGCAAGACCGGCCAGACCCCGGGCAAGAAGATGGTCAACATCCGCGTCGTGCGCGAGGCCGACGGCCAGCCGCTCGGCTTCGGCATGGCCTTCGTCCGCCGGCTCTGCCACGCCGTCGACGGCCTGCCCTGCTACATCGGCTACCTGTGGCCGATCTGGGACGCCAAGAAGCAGACCTTCGCCGACAAGATCATGAGCACCGTCGTGGTCAAGTCCTCCTGACGAGGACGCACACGCCGACGGCCCGCACCCCCGGGGAGATCCCGGGGGGTGCGGGCCGTCGGCGTTCCCGCCGCGGCGGGAGGGGGCTCGGACCGACCGGTCTCAGTGGAAGAAGTGCCGGGTGCCGGTCAGGTACATCGTCACGCCGGCCTCGGTCGCGGCGGCCACGACCTCCTCGTCCCGGATCGAACCACCGGGCTGGACCACGGCCCTGATGCCGCCGCCGATGAGGATCTGCAGGCCGTCCGCGAACGGGAAGAACGCGTCCGACGCGGCGTACGAGCCCTTGGCGCGCTCGCCGGCCCGCTCGACCGCGAGCTTCGCCGAGTCGACCCGGTTGACCTGGCCCATGCCGACGCCGACCGAGGCGCCGTCCTTGGCCAGCAGGATCGCGTTGGACTTGACGGCCCGGCAGGCCCGCCAGGCGAAGGCCAGCTCGGCCAGCTCCTCGGCCGACAGGGCGTCACCGGCGGCCAGCGTCCAGGTCGACGGGTCGTCGCCCTCGGCGTGGATGCGGTCGGTCTCCTGCAGCAGGACGCCGCCGGAGACCGGGCGGACCTCCTGGCGACCGGCCGGGGCCCCGGGGGCGCGCAGCACCCGGATGTTCTTCTTGCGGGCCAGCACCTCGACGGCGCCGTCCTCGTACGCCGGGGCCACCACGACCTCGGTGAAGATCGGGGCGATCTGCTCGGCCAGCTCGACGGTGACCGGGCGGTTCACCGCGATCACACCGCCGTACGCGGAGACCGGGTCGCACTCGTGCGCCTTGCGGTGCGCCTCGGCGACGTCCGCACCGGTCGCGATGCCGCACGGGTTGGCGTGCTTGATGATCGCGACGGCCGGCTCGGCGTGGTCGTAGGCGGCCCGGCGCGCGGCGTCGGTGTCGACGTAGTTGTTGTACGACATCTCCTTGCCGTGCAGCTGCTCGGCCCCGGCCAGGCCGCCGGTGCCGTCGCTGTAGAGCGCGGCGCCCTGGTGCGGGTTCTCGCCGTAGCGCAGCACGCTCTGACGCTCCCAGGTGGCACCGAGGAACTCGGGGAACCGCTCGTCGCTCGGCGCGTAGCCGGCCTCGAACCAGGAGGCCACCGCGACGTCGTAGGCGGCGGTGTGCGCGAACGCGGCACCGGCCAGGCGCTTGCGGGCGGCCAGGTCGAAACCGCCGGAGCCCACGGCGGCCAGCACGTCGGTGTAGCGGGCCGGGTCGACCACGACGGCCACCGACGGGTGGTTCTTCGCGGCGGCGCGCACCATGCTCGGGCCGCCGATGTCGATCTGCTCGACGCACTCGTCCGGGGTGGCGCCCGAGGCGACGGTGGCCTTGAAGGGGTAGAGGTTGACCACGACCAGGTCGAAGGGCTCCACGCCCAGCTCGGCCAGCTGCGCGCGGTGCGACTCCAGCCGCAGGTCGGCCAGGATGCCGGCGTGCACGCGGGGGTGCAGCGTCTTCACGCGCCCGTCGAGGCACTCGGGGAAGCCGGTCAGTTCGGACACCTCGGTGACCGGGACGCCCGCGGCGGCGATCCGGCCGGCCGTCGAACCGGTCGAGACCAGCTCGACCCCGGCGGCGTGCAGGCCCTGGGCCAGCTCCTCCAGGCCGGTCTTGTCGTAGACGCTGACCAGGGCGCGGCGAATCGGGCGGACGTCTTCGGAGACAAGCGGCGTGGTGCTGGCGGCGGCGCTCATGCCGGGATCCATACCTTTCGGTCTTCAATGCGGTGGCCTTCGCGGGCCAGCCGGCCCACGATCTCGACGAGCAACTGGCGCTCGACAGTCTTGATGCGCTCGTGCAGCGCGTCGCCGCCATCGGCGTGGTCGGCGTCGGTGACCTCCACGACGCCCTGCGCGATGATCGGCCCGGTGTCCACGCCGGCGTCGACCAGGTGGACGGTGCAACCGGTGACCTTCACGCCGTACGCCAGCGCGTCGGTGACGCCGTGGGCGCCGGGGAAGGCGGGCAGCAGAGCGGGGTGGGTGTTGACGATCCGGCCGGCGAAGGCGGCGACGAACTCCGGGCCGAGGATCTTCATGAAGCCGGCCGTGACCACCAGGTCCGGTTCGTACGAGGCGACGGCGGCGGTCAGGGCACGGTCCCAGTCGGCCCGGGCGGGGAAGTCCTTGACCCGGTGCACGAAGGTCGGCAGGCCGGCGCGCCCGGCGCGGTCCAGACCCGCGATTCCCTCGCGGTCCGCGCCGACGGCGAGGATCTCCGCGCCGTACGCGGAGTCGGTGACCGCGTCGATCAGGGCCTGCAGGTTGGTGCCGGAGCCGGAGACCAGGACCACCAGACGGGCGGGGCCGGCCGTACGGGGCGGGAACACTTTGGCGGAGGCCACTGCGCGATTCTCCGTAGGTTCGGTGCGCCGCCCGCTGGTACGTCCACCGACGGTGGGGCCACTACGAACGGCAGGTCGAGCGGGTCAAGGGGCGGGAATCCCGCGGCGCTGCGAGGTCCCGGGAACCGATGGGGGTTGCTGACCGTCACCACGATAACGGCTGCTCCGGCGGGGCCAGAACCGGCCGGATGCCGCTACGCGCGTAGTTGAGACACGGATCTCGCCGCACCCGTGACGGCAGGCCGCCGCAGGCCGCCCGGACGCCTGCGGGATCATTGGAGGCGGGCAGGCAGGCCCCACCGACCGAGAAGGATTGGCTGACACCATGAGCAGCGGCGACAACACCGGCGAGCGCAACCCCTTCGCGCCGCCGCCGGCGGACGCCCCGGACCAGCCGTGGCAGCCGCGGACGCAGCCCCCGGCCGGCGGGCAATCCGAGGACCCGGATCGGCCCGAGGGCGAGGAGCAGCACCCCCAGGTGCCCCCGCCGCACCCGTGGAGCCCCGGCTACCAGGGCCCCTGGCACCCGCAGCCGGCCCCCCAGCAGCCGAAGCCGGACCCCAACGACCCCGCCCAGCGGCGCGCCCGGAACGCCCTGATGGCCGGTATGGCCGCCCTGGTCTGCACCCTCGGCGGCATCCCGTACGTCGCCCTGTTCGTCGGGGCGCTCGCCGTCTACTGGGGCATCAGCGCACTGCGCACCACCCCCAAGCCGCCCGCCCCCGCCCACCCCACGGCCCCGGCCGCCTCCGCCGCCCCGACCCGCCCCGGCTTCGGCCCGACCCTCGGCCCCGCCCAGGGGCCGGCCGGCAACCCGCAGAACCCGGCCGCCCTCGGCGGCCTGTTCACCGGCGCGGTCGCCGTGGTCGTGACGCTCTGCGCGATCGGCCTGAGCATGTACTACGCCGACTACGGGACCTGCGTGAAGGACGCCCTCACCGCGGCCGGCGAGCAGGACTGCGCCAAGCTCGCGCCGAAGTGGTACGTCGACATCGTCAACCCCAGCAAGTAGCCGAGCGCGGGAACGACGGGCCCGGGCACGACGGGCCCGGGCCGGCCCCGGACGCGCGCCCCGGCCGGGTGCCACTACCCGCGAGGGGCGCGCCGGCCCGGCCGCCCGGCGTACAGCACCAGTGCGTACGCGAGCGCCCGGGCCCGGGCCTGCCCCGCCCCGAGCGCCGCTCCCACGGCCGACCGCCGGCCGCCGACGCCCACCCCGCGGCCTGTCCCGGACGGCTCACCGCCGACGGCCACGACCGCTCCCGCCCCTCCCTGCTCTGCCTGCTCTGCCTGCCCTGCCGGCCCTGCCGGCGTTTCGGCCGCGTCGGCCGCATCGACCACCCGCCGCGTCGACCACCGGCCGGGCCCGCCCCACGACAGCGCCTTCCACCCTGCCGCGCCCTGTCCCACCGCGCCCTGTCCCGCCTCACCCTGTCCCGGCCCGCCCCGCACCCGCCAGGCACGCACCGCCAGGGCCCCGGGTACGCCGACCCCCGCGAACCAGGCCGCGGCCGCCGAACCCGCCTGCCACGGGACGGGCCCCAGCTGCGCCATCCGACCGGTACCGAGCGAGCCCCCGGCCAACCAGCCGCAACCGGCCGCCGCGGCCCCCGCCAGCACGGCGGCCACCAGCACCACGACCACCGTCGCCCCCGGATGCCAGACCCCGCCGCCGCCCCCGGTGCCGGACGGCGCCTCCTCCGCGCGTCCTGCGGACCCCACCGGCACGCCGCCGGACGCCGCCCGCCCAGCCGTCGGCGCTCCCCCGCCCGCCGCCGCCCTGCCGAGCAGTACGGCCGGCACCGCCCCGGCCAGCAGGGGCAGCAGGCAGACGAGCCAGCGCCAGCCGCCCTCGCCCGCCGCCGGCAACAGCTCGAACAGCGGGACGCCCGGCACCGACCCGAGCCGCGCGCCGGACGGCGCCACCACCGCGCCCGTCCCCACCGTGAAGCCCGGGCCCAGCGCGTACGCCGCACCCCAGAGCACCGCGTTGGGCAGCAGCACCACGCAGAGCAGCAGCAGGCCGAGCACCCCGGCCACCCCGCCGCCGGCCGGCGGCAGGGGCCGGCCACCGCCCACCGCCGCGTCCAGCAGGGCGGAGCCGGCGACCAGCAACGCTCCCGCCGCCACGAGCCCGTACGCCGCGGCCAGCACCGCCCCCCGGACGGCCTCCCGGACCTCCGCGCGCGCCGTCGGCCACGCCCAGGGCGGGATCCGCTCCGCCAACCGGAGCAATCGGCCGGGCTGCCCAGAACCTGGCGCGAAGTCACCCGCGGACCCCGCCGAACGGGCGCCCGCACCGACCGCGAGGGCCACCAGCAACGCCGCCGCGAGGACGTCCGGCAGCACCCGCGCCCGGAAGGCCGCCCCGGCCGCGGGAGTCACCCCGCTCGCCCCCAGCAGGGCCACGCCGGCCACCACCATCAGGTAGCCGGCGCCCACCGCCGCCGCCGCGCCCCGCCCGCCGCCGCGCGCCGTCGCACGCGCATCCGGGCGACCGCCCCCCGCCCGGCCGCCGCGGACCTCGGCCGGTCCCGCGCCGTGGACGGCCGTCGCCTGCCGGCCGGCTCGATGGAGCTGCCAGGCGGTCAGGACGGTGAGCAGCAGCGGAGTGACGGTCACCGGCGCGCCGGACCCGCCTCGGGCGAGCGGACCGCCGTGGCCCAGCAGCCAGACCGTGCCGGCCAGCCGGGCGGCCCCGCTCGCCGTGTCGTCCGCGTACGGGGTCACCACCCAGAGCGCCAGGATCGGCACCGCGACCGCCGCGAGCCCCAGGAGTGCCGTCCGCACCCCGGCGAGCAGGTCGGCGAGCACCGACCGGGAGCTCAGCTCGCCTGGCAGATCCAGGATCGGACGGCCCATCAGCTGCGTCATGCGCCTCATGGTGCCAAGGCGACTCGCCCCGCCCCGTGAAGAGGCAAACCGTCGCCGTGTCCCAGATTATTGGCTTATGCGCATTTTCAGACCACGTCACCAAGCCGTCGTCGCCGCCCCGGCCCGGAGGGTCTGATGACCACGCCACCCACGGCCGAGCGCCCGGCCGAGCGCGCCCCGGGAGGCGCCGCCCCGCAGCCGCCACCGACCAAGGGGCGCCGGTCCAAGCGCACCGATGCCCGGGCCCGCCCCCAGCCGGATCCGGCTCGGCTGCTCGGCCTGCTGACACCGCGTGAGGCCCAGGTGCTGGCCAGGCTGGCGGCCGGGGACGACACCGCCCAGCTCGCGGCGGCCCTGGGCATCGCGCCCGCGACCGCCCGCACCCATCTGCACCGGACCATGCGCAAGATCGGTGCCCGCACCCCCCAGGAGGCCGCCGCCACCGCCGCGGCCCTGCTGGGCGGCGCCGCACCGCCCCGGCCGCCGGCCCTGGGCGGCGCGACCGCGCCCCCGAACGCCGGGCACCCGCCGGATGCGCCCGGCGCCGCTGACGCCCCGGCGGCCGCCGCCGGGACCGGGGCCAAAACTGGGGCCGGGGCCGGGACTGGGGCCGGGGCCGGGACTGTGCCGGCGGACGCCCCGGCCCAGAAGGAGCGCCGGCCGCCCACCGGACGCCGGGCGGCGGCGCCCTCTCGACAGGACGCGGCACCCGAGGACGGGCCGGCGACGGCGAGCTCCACGAGAAGCGCTCCCGCCAAGGGCACGCCGACGAAGAACGCCCCCGCGAGCGCCCCGGCGAAGGAGGCGGCCGGCAAGGACGGTGGGCCGGCTAGCGGAGCGACGACGGCCGAGGCGGCGGAGGTGACGGCGGCCGAACCGGCGAAGGTCGCCGCAGCGAAGTCGGGGAACCAGCGGGCGGGGAGTCAGAAGGCACGTGGTCAGGAGGCGGGCGGTCAGGAGGCAGCCGGCCAGAAGACGGACGCCCGGAAGGCGTCAGGCCGGACGGCAGCGGCCCGGAAGGCGGCCGAGCCCGACGCCCGCCCGTCCGGATCCGACGCACCCGAACCGGCGGACGGACCGGCGTCCACCGAACAGCCCCAGCCCGACCGGCCCTCGACCGAGCACCCCACAGCCGAGCAACCGTCCGACGGACAACCCGCCGCCGAGCAACCGTCCGCCGAGGAGTCACCCGTACGGCCCCCCGCCGTCCCGGCGGACTCCGCCTTCGAGGAGCTGTACGAGTCCGCCCACACCCGCCTCGTCCAGCAGGTCTTCCTGCTCACCGGCGCGCGCCACCACACCCTGCACTGCGTGCACCTGGCCTTCGGCGCCGCGCTGCGGGCCTGGCCGGAGGTGTCCGAACTACCGGACCCGGAGGCCTGGGTCCGGGCCCGGGCCTGCGAGGCGGCGCTCTCCCCCTGGCGCCGGGCCGGCCGACGGCGGGGGGCGGCGCGGCGCCGGCCGTGGCGTCGGCCACCGGTGCGGCCTGCCGACGAGGGGCAGACCGTGCTGCCGGAGCACGACCGGCTCACGGAGCAGGACCGGGCGCTGCTCAGGGTGCTCCGGCGGCTGACTCGGCCGCAGCGCCGCGCGTTGGTGCTGCATGACGGGATCGGGTTGCCGGCCGCGGAGGTCGCGGTCGAGGTGGAGTCCAGTACGGCCGCCGCCGAGGGCCGGGTCCTGGCCGCACGGGCGGCGCTGGCGGCCCAGTTGCCCAAGCTGGTCGGCGCGGACCCGGCCGAACCGGGCTTCGCGGACCGGCTCAGCGCCCTGCTCCACCGGGCGGGTGTCCGCGGCTGCCCGGAGCCGCATCGGCCGCCGGTCCCGGTGCTGAGCGCCCGGCACCGGGTGTCCACGGCCACGGTGACCGGTGGCGCCGCACTGGTCACGCTGGCGATGACCACCGCGGTGGCGACCACGCTGTTCGGCGCCGGCCCCGGCGAGCTGTTCAAGCCGACTCCGCCGGTGCCGCACCCGGTCTGCACGAACGGGCAGAACGGCAGCGCCGGGCCGGCAGCGCCGGGCGGGCCGCCGCCGGGTCTGCGGACCGCCTGGTGCAGCTCGGCACCGGGCCGGGAGGCGGTGCTGGGCCCGCCGCCGCCACCGGCGCTGGCGCTCTGGGGGCCGGTGCACCAGGGCGTCCGGGGGTCGATGGACGCGGCCGGCCCGCCCGGGCCGAGCGGCGCGACCGCCGCCCCGTGCTCGGCGCTCGCACCCCGCCCGTGCGCCGTCCGCGCACAGCCCGCGCCTCCGTTGCCGGCGCCGTTGCGCGCGCCCGCGGGTCGGTGATGCCGCCGGGTCGCTCGGACGGCGCGCGGCGGGTGCAGAGCGACGGGCGACGGCAGTGGGCAGTGGGCAGCGGGCGACGAAACGCGAGGGCGCCCCTCATCGGACCGATGTCCGACGAGGGGCGCCCTCGCAGGCGGGCGGCCGTGGCCGCCGCGCCTTGTCAGCCGATGAGCTCGCGCGCCAGGCGGGCGGTCTCGGACGGCGTCTTGCCGACCTTGACGCCGGCGGCCTCAAGGGCCTCCTTCTTCGCCTGCGCGGTGCCCGAGGAGCCGGAGACGATGGCGCCGGCGTGGCCCATGGTCTTGCCCTCGGGGGCGGTGAAGCCCGCGACGTAGCCGACGACCGGCTTGGTGACGTGCTCGGCGATGTAGGCCGCGGCACGCTCCTCGGCGTCGCCGCCGATCTCACCGATCATCACGATGATCTCGGTCTGCGGGTCCTCCTGGAACGCCTTGAGGGCGTCGATGTGGGTGGTGCCGATGACGGGGTCGCCACCGATGCCCACGGCCGAGGAGAAGCCGATGTCGCGCAGCTCGTACATGAGCTGGTAGGTCAGGGTGCCGGACTTCGACACCAGGCCGATCTTGCCGGCCTGGGTGATGTCCGCCGGGATGATGCCGGCGTTGGACTGTCCGGGGCTGATCAGGCCCGGGCAGTTCGGGCCGATGATCCGGGTCTTGCCGCCCTTGGAGCCGGCGTACGCCCAGAAGGCGGCCGAGTCGTGGACCGGGACACCCTCGGTGATGACGACCGCGAGGCCGATCTCGGCGTCGATCGCCTCGACGACGGCGTCCTTGGTGAACTTCGGCGGCACGAAGATGACCGTGACGTCGGCGCCGGTCTTCTCGATGGCCTCGGAGACGCTGCCGAACACCGGCACGTCGGTGCCGTCGACGTCGACGGTGGTGCCGGCCTTGCGCGGGTTCACACCGCCGACGATCTGGGTGCCGGAGGCGAGCATGCGGCGGGTGTGCTTCATGCCCTCGGAGCCGGTCATGCCCTGGACGATGACCTTGCTGTCCTTGGTAAGGAAGATAGCCATGATTCAGTCCTCTCCCTTACTTGTTGGCCAGCTCGGCGGCGCGGTCGGCCGCACCGTCCATGGTGTCCACGCGCTGCACCAGCGGGTGGTTGGCGTCGTCGAGGATCTTGCGACCCAGCTCCGCGTTGTTGCCGTCGAGGCGGACGACCAGCGGCTTGCTGACCTCCTCGCCCTTCGAGGCGAGCAGGGCCAGCGCCTGCACGATGCCGTTGGCGACCGCGTCGCACGCGGTGATGCCGCCGAAGACGTTGACGAAGACCGACTTGACGTCGGGGTCGCCCAGGATGATCTCCAGGCCGTTCGCCATCACCTCGGCGGAGGCGCCGCCACCGATGTCGAGGAAGTTGGCGGGCTTGACGCCACCGTGGTTCTCGCCGGCGTAGGCGACGACGTCCAGGGTGCTCATGACGAGACCCGCGCCGTTGCCGATGATGCCGACCTCGCCGTCGAGCTTGACGTAGTTCAGGCCCTTGGCCTTCGCCGCCGCCTCGAGGGGGTTGGCCGCGGCCTTGTCCTCGAGCTCCTCGTGGTGGGGCTGACGGAACTCGGCGTTCTCGTCCAGCGACACCTTGCCGTCGAGCGCGATGATCTTGCCCTCGCCGGACTTGATCAGCGGGTTGACCTCGACGAGGAGCGCGTCCTCGGCGATGAAGACCTTCCACAGCTTCTGCAGAACGTCGGCGACCTGGTCGGCGACCTCGGCCGGGAACTTCGCGGCCGCGACGATCTCGGCGGCCTTCTCCGGGGTGCAGCCCTCGTTGGCGTCGACCGGGATCTTCGCCAGTGCGTCGGGGTTCTCCTCGGCGACGACCTCGATCTCCACACCGCCCTCGACACTGGCCATGGCCAGGAAGGTGCGGTTGGTGCGGTCCAGCAGGAACGAGACGTAGTACTCGTCCTTGATGTCCGCGGTCTGGGCCAGCATCACCTTGTGAACGGTGTGACCCTTGATGTCCATACCGAGGATCGCCTCGGCCTTGGCGACCGCGTCGGCCGGGTCGGCGGCGAGCTTGACGCCGCCGGCCTTGCCTCGGCCACCGACCTTCACCTGAGCCTTGACGACGGCGCGTCCGCCGAAGCGCTCGGCGATGGCACGAGCGGCTTCGGGGGTCTCGATGACATCCCCGTCAAGCACGGGTACACCGTGCTTGGCGAAGAGGTCCCTCGCCTGGTACTCGAACAGGTCCACGTGTGTTCGTCCTTGTTCGTGGTCGCGGATTGTGTCTCTACGAGCGTGCCACGGCAGGATCTTCGCTGCGGGTCGTCGAGGCGGTGCAGGTACGCAGAGATACGGCCTTGCGGCCCACACAGCCACGGGCGCACACGTCAATCAACACGCGCGTCACGTCCGTCTGGCAGGTTATCCCCGTACGACGGGCGTGTTTCGCCCGGGACCGGCACGGGTTTGGTGAGAACCGTCACAACGGCCGCACGGCGGTGTGCCGGGCGTGCTTCTCACCGCGCCCGGTCACCGCCTGTGAGCACCGACCCGGTTCACCCGTGCGAGTGAATTTCGGCCCCGTCCGTTCACTACTGCGGGTCGGGCACCGGCAGCGGGCGCTTCTCGATCGCGGCGGCCATGATCTCCGGAAAGGCGTCCGGCGTGCAGGCGAAGGCGGGCGCGCCCAGGGCGGCCAGCGCGGCCGCGTGCGCGTGGTCGTAGGCCGGGACTCCCTCGTCCGAGAGCGCGAGCAGCGCGATGAACTGGACGCCCGAGGCCTTCATCGCCGCGACCCGCTTGAGCATCTCGTCGCGGATCCCGCCCTCGTAGAGGTCGCTGATCAGGACCACGATCGTCTCGGACGGCCTGGTGATCCGCGACTGGCAGTACGCCAGCGCCCGGTTGATGTCCGTTCCGCCCCCGAGTTGAGTCGCGAACAGGACGTCCACCGGATCGCTCAGTTGCTCGGTGAGGTCGACCACCGAGGTGTCGAAGACGACCAGGCGGGTGTCCAGGGTCCTCATCGAGGCGAGCACCGCGCCGAACACCGCCGAGTGGACGACGGACGGCGCCATCGAGCCGGACTGGTCGATGCAGAGGATGACGTCCTTCTTCACCGCCCGCTGGGCCCGGGCGTAGCCGACCAGACGCTCGGGCACGACCGTGCCGCGCCCGTCCGGGCCCGCCTCGGGCAGGTAGTTCCTGAGGTTGGCCCGGATCGTGCGGTCCCAGTCGATGTCGCGGTGGCGCGGGCGGTTGACCTTCGCGCTGCGGTCCAGCGCGCCGCCGAGGGTGGCCCGGGTGCGGTCGGCGAGCCGGCGCTCCAGGTCCGCGACCACCTTGCCGACCACGGCCCGGGCCGTCTCCCGGGTGGTCTCGGGCAGCGCGTGCTTCAGCGACAGCAGCGTGCCGACCAGGTGGACGTCGGGCTCGACGGCCTCCAGCATCTCGGGCTCCAGCAGCAGGCGCTCCAGGCCGAGGCGGGAGATCGCGTCCTGCTGCATCAGCTGGACGACCGAGCTCGGGAAGTACTCCCGGATGTCACCGAGCCAGCGGGCCACCTGCGGCGCCGAGCCGCCCAGCCCCGCGCTGCGCGCACCCGGCCTCGTCCGCTCGGCCCCCTCCCCGCGGTAGAGGGCGGCGAGCGCGCCGTCCATGGCGGCGTCCCGGCCGGACAGGCGGCAGCCCGTCCCGTCGGCCTCCCCGCCGAGGACCAACCGCCAGCGGCGCAGCCGCTCGGCGTCGGCGTCCAGGGGAGCGGCGCCGGCGCTGGGGCCGCCGGCGCCCGCGGTGGCACCGGCGAGCTGGGGGGTGACGGACATCGGGCGCTCCTTCTGACGGCTGACGGCTGACGGTTGGCGGCTGACGGCTGGCGTTGATGGTTGGCGGAAGTACGGACGAACGGGCGGGGACGGGACCGGACGGACGCGCGGGGCGGGCACCGAGGGTCGGACGGCTGGCCTCAGGGGCCGCGGCGGTCGGCCTGCCGGGGGAACCGGCGCAGCGGGCCCTCGGCAGGGTCGCCGTCGCGGCCCGTCGGCAGCGGCCCGGGCAGGCCGAGCAGCAGTGCCACGGTGGGGACGGCGGCGTCCGCACGCTCCTCGTCGAGGTCGGCCGCCGGGCCGGCCGCCCGAGCGGCCGGGGCGCCGAGCCGGCCGGCGGCGACCTGCTCGCCGACGGTCCGTCGCACGCCGGCCTCCAGTTCGGAGAAGGTCCGGCGGAGCAGCGGCAGCACGTCGGTGAAGACCCCGCCGGGCACACCCGCCAGCCATGCGTCCAGCAGCCCGAGCAGGCGGGTGTCGTGCAGCAGCAGGGCGCCGCCGCCCGAGAGGAAGCCCTCCACCCAGCCGGCGGCGTCGGCGGGTGCGCTGGCGGTGGAGAGCACCAGACCCATCCGGCGGCCCGCCTCCGCGGAGTCCAGCCGGCCGTCGTCCAGCAGCAGCCGTACGGCCCGGCCGCGCAGCAGCCCCGGGACGCCGGTGGCCGGGCCGCCGGCCGGCTCGCGGCGGGCCAGCGAGCCGAGGGTGGCGGACCAGCGGTCGGCGAGCGTGTCGCTGCCGCCGCGCCCGGGCTCCTCAGGGGCGTCACCGGCGGAGCCGCCGTCGGTGGCGTTCTCCAGCAGGCCGATCGCGGCGTGCACCGCGTCGAGCGAGCGGCGCATCGCGGCGGCGCCCTCGGCGTCCAGCCCGGTGCAGGCGGGCGGCAGGCCGACGCAGATCCGCTCGGCCAGGCCCCGGGCCACGGCGTCGAGCGCGGAGCTGTCGGTGCCCCGGACGTCGCCGTAGCGCAGCGCCCGGACCAGGGCCGGCAGGGCCGCGGCCAGCTGGGCGACGTCGGTGTCCAGGGCGGCCCGGTCGGCGAGCACCCGCATCACGGCGGGCAGCGCGCCGGACAGGCCCGCCAGCAGGCAGCGCTCGACCAGGCCGGTGAGCTCGCCGAGCTCACCGGCCCGGGCGGCCGTCTCCACGGCCCGGCCGGTCGCCGCGCCCTCGACCGTGGTGCCCCACTGCGCGGCCTCCACGATCCGGACCGCGAACTCGGGCTCCCAGCGCAGCCGCCAGCTCTCCCGGAAGGTGCCGGTGGAGTTGACCGCGGAGCGGCCGGGGGTGCCCCAGTCGACGCCGAGCAGGCGCAGTCGGTGCAGCAGCCGGGAGCGGGCCGCGTCGTTCTCCTTGCGGAGGTCGAGGTCGAGCTCCCGGACGGCCGCCTCCGGCTTGAGCCGCAGCGTGCGCTGGAGCCGGGTGAGGTCGCGCTGGAGCGGCACGGCCGGGGCGTCGTCGGGCACCGCGCCGAGCTCGTCGCCGATCACCAGGCGGTCGTGCACCAGGGCCAGCGCGACGTCCGAGCCGTCGCACATCACCGAGCGCACGGCGTCCAGCGTCTCGGTGAGTCCGGCCAGCGGGCGTCCGCGCATCACGGCGAGCGTGCCGGCCAGCCGGACGGCCTCGATGACGTGCGCGGAGGACACCGGGTGGTCCTCGCCCCGGAGCAGTTCGGCGGCCCTGGTCATCCAGCAGGCGAGCGGGTCGCCCTCGGTGGTGAACAGGTGGTGGTACCAGCCCGGGGAGGCGATTCCGGCGCCGTAGCCGGTGTGCTGGGCGAGCCTGCGGTGCGTCCAGGGCACCCAGGTGATCTCGGTGCGGACCTTCCGCGGCAGGGTGGCGAGCAGCGCCCTGTCGTGGGCGACGGTCGGCATGGTCGCCAGCGCCGGGACGTGCCAGGCCCCGCAGACCACGGCGATCCGCCGGTGCCCGGCCCGGCGGGCCGCCCGGATCTGCTGGCGCATGTACGCCTCCCGCAGTTCATCGCGCCGCCCGGCCCGGCCACCTTCGCGCAGGGCCGTCATCGCCTCGGCCACGGCGGTGAACGGCGCGAGCGCGTCCGAGCCGGGGGCCCGGTGCTCGATGACGTCCTCCCACCAGCGCTCGGCGTCGTCGTGGCCGGCGGCGGCGGCCAGCGCGCCGATCGGGTCGGCGGTGGCCTCCTCGCCGCCCGGGTCGGGGGCGCGGCCGTCCGCGGCGGCCGGGCCCGGGGCCGGCGGGCCGTCCGGAGAAGTGCCCCCCGGCACTCCCCCTGACGGCTCGGACGGACCGGGGGGCCCGGCCGGTTCCCCGGCGAGGCCGTACGCCGCCGGGAGGTCGACGAAGCGGACCGGCACCTCGGCGTCGAGTGCGTACCGGATCGCGACCCACTCCGGGGAGAAGACCGCGAAGGGCCAGAACGCGGCGCGGGCCGGGTCGTCCACCGCGTGGGCGAGCAGGGCCACCGGCGGCGCCGTCTCCTTGTGGCCCGCCAGGCCGATGATCGGATCGGCCTCGGGCGGGCCTTCGATCAGCACCACGTCCGGCCGCAACTGCCGCAGCGCGGCGCCCACCGCGCGGGCCGAGCCCGGGCCGTGGTGGCGTACGCCGAGCAGCGTCACCTCTGCGCTCATCGCGCCTCCCCTCCTCGAAGACCGTCGTTCGGATTCAGCGGGCGTTCTCGCGCGCGGCGCGGTAGAAGTCCTTCCAGCCGTCCCGCTCGCGGACCACGCCCTCGACGTACTCGCGCCAGACCACCTGGTCGGCGACCGGGTCGCGCAGGACGGCGCCGAGGATGCCGGTGGTCACGTCGCCGGCCCGGAGCACGCCGTCGCCGAAGTGCGCGGCCAGCGCGAGGCCGTTGGTGACCACCGAGATCGCCTCGGCGGTCGACAGGGTGCTGCTCGGCGACTTCACCTTCGTCCGGCCGTCCGCGGTGATGCCGTCCCGCAGCTCGCGGAAGACCGTCACCACCCGGCGGATCTCCTCCGCGCCGCCCGGAAGCTCCGGCAGGTCCAGCGAGCGGCCCAGCTGGCCGACCCGCCGGGTGACGATGTCGACCTCCTCGTCGAGCGTCGCGGGCAGCGGCAGCACCACGGTGTTGAACCGGCGGCGCAGCGCGCTGGAGAGCTCGTTCACCCCCCGGTCGCGGTCGTTCGCGGTGGCGATCAGGTTGAAGCCGCGCACCGCCTGCGTCTCGCCGCCGAGCTCGGGGACGGGCAGGGTCTTCTCGGACAGGACGGTGATCAGGGCGTCCTGGACGTCGGCCGGGATCCGGGTCAGCTCCTCGACCCGGGCGATCTTGCCATCGGCCATCGCCCGCATCACGGGGGACGGCACCAGGGCGTCCCGGCTGGGGCCGTGGGCGAGCAGCTGGGCGTAGTTCCAGCCGTACCGGACGGCCTCCTCCGGCGTGCCGGCGGTGCCCTGGACCAGCAGCGTGGAGTCCCCGCTGATCGCCGCGGCCAGATGCTCGGACACCCAGGTCTTGGCCGTGCCCGGCACCCCGAGCAGCAGCAGGGCCCGGTCGGTGGCCAGCGTGGTCACGGCGACCTCGACGATCCGGCGCGGGCCGATGTACTTGGGGGTGATCACGGTGCCGTCGGGCAGTTCACCGCCCAGCAGGTAGGTGGCCACGGCCCACGGCGAGAGCCGCCAGCGCTCGGGGCGCGGGCGGTCGTCCTGCGCGGCGAGCGCGGCCAGCTCGGCGGCGAACGCGTCCTCGGCGTGCTCCCGCAGCACCTCGGCGGTGGCCGTCGGCGCGGTCGCGGCGGTGGTGGCGGTCGTCATGAGGGCTCCTTCTGGTCGGCCGCCGGACACACCTGTGGCAGGGGTCGCGGGCGGCGGGGTGATCGATGGGGAGCATCGGCGCAGATGTCGTCCGGCCGGCGGGAGGGCCCCGTCCGGCCTGCTCGAACAACCATGCACCCCGCCACTGACAACCGGCCCGGACGACCTGACCGGCGATCAGTTCGGCCCGGCCGGTTGTCAGTCCCTCCCCCTAGCGTGGTGGGCATGGAGGAACGCTGGAGCACCGAACACGTCCTGTCCCTGGCGCCTGACGCCCCCTCACGCAAGGCCGCGGGCAAGCTGTCCTCACCCGCACCCTGGTCGGGCACCGGCACCGACGGCGACGCGCTCTGGGGGGAGTGCCGGGGCAGCGGCAGCACGCCCTACCGGACGGCGGTAGAACTGGCCACGCCCGCCTACACGTGCAGCTGCCCGAGCCGGAAGTTCCCGTGCAAGCACGCCCTGGGGCTGCTCCTGCTGTGGAGCGCCGGCCCGGAGGCCGTCCCGGCGGGCGCCGAACCCGCCGACTGGGCCGCCGCCTGGCTCGAGGAGCGCCGGGACCGCGCCGAGCAGGCCGCCGAGCGGCGCACCGCGAAGGCCGAGGCCGCGGCGGCCGACCCGGCCGCCGCCCGGCGCCGGGCCGAGAAGCGCTCCGCGCGGGTCGCCGCCGGCGCCCAGGAGCTCAGGCTCCGCCTCGCCGACCGGATCCGGCACGGCCTGGCCGACGCGAGCAGCGCGCCGGAGGGCTGGGACGAGGTCGCCGCCCGGATGGTCGACGCCCAGGCCCCCGGCCTCGCCGCCCGGGCCCGCGAGCTGGACCACACCCCGCAGGCCGACCTACTGGAGGAATACGCGATGCTGCACCTGCTGGCCACCGCCTACGGCCGGGTCGACGAGCTGCCCGAGGCCCTGGGCGCGACCGTCCGGGCCCGGGTCGGCTTCACCACCGACACCGCCGAACTTCTCGCCGGCCCCACCGTCCGCGACCGCTGGCAGGTGCTCGGCTCCCGGACCGCACCGATGGACGCCGGCGGCGACGAACGCCTCACCACCCGCCGGGTCTGGCTGCGCGGCGCCAAGACCGGCCGCCACGCCCTGCTGCTCGCCTTCGGCCGGCCCGGCCAGGCCCCGGACCTCGCCCTGCCCACCGGCCACCTGCTGGAGGCCGAGCTCGCCTTCCACCCGGGCGCCCGCCCGCTGCGCGCCGTCCTCGGCACCCGGCACGGCGGGCCGCAGGCCCCCGACCAGGGCGCCCCGGCCGGCCTCTCCCCCGCCGCCGCCCTCGCCGAGTACGGGGCGGCCGTCGCCGAGGACCCGTGGGTCGAGGCCTGGCCCACCGTGCTGGCCGGTGTCGTCCCCGTCCACGACGTCGACGGCTGGCACCTCACCGACGGCCGGCACTCCCTGCGCCTGCACCGGGCGGGCGCGCCCGAGCCGGCCCTCTGGCGGCTCGCCGCCGTCTCCGGCGGCCGCCCGGTCACCCTCTTCGGCGAGTGCGGCCACCGCGGCTTCACCCCCGTCACGGTCTGGGACGAGCACGGCCGCCCGACCGGCCTCGCCCAGTAGCCGCCCCGGCGCACAGACCCCCCCGGCCCAGCAACCAGACCGCAGGAGCCCGCACGTGACGGCCACCCGAACCGAACCGACCGCCCCGGCCGACGCCTGGGAGGACCTCAGGACCTCCGCCCTGCTCGGCACCGACCGCCGCCCGCTGCCCGCGCCCGCCGGGTCGCCGGCCCTGGTCGCCGCCGCGGCGGCGGTGGACCGCACCGACCCGGCCACCGCCCTGCTGGAGCTGGCCGCCCTCACCGCCGTCCGCCGGCGGGCCGGGGCGCGGCCCGCCACCCGGGCGGCCGCCGGGCCCGCCGCCCCCGCCGACCCGAGGGCCGAACTGCCCGTGGCGGCCGCCCGACGGCTGGCCGTCCTGCTCGGCGGCCGGTCCGCGGGCGGCACCCTCGCCAACCTCACCGAACTGCTCCCGCAGTGGCTCGCCGCCGCCCGGGACCGCGACTACCGCCCGCCCGCCGCACTCGTCCCGGGGCTGCTGGACACCGCCCGCGCCCGCAGCGAGCTGCGCGGCGACGTGGTCGCGCTGACCGGCCCGCTGGGCCGCTGGCTGGCGGAGCAGAACCCGGACTGGCGCTTCGTCCTGCGGACGGCCGTCCCCGTCCCCGCCGGCGACCCGGCCGGCACCACCGACTCGGCCGACTCGGATGATCGGGGTCCGGACGGCGGGGGCGCGGAGCCGTCCGGCGCCGAGCACCGGATCTGGCACGAGGGCCTGTTCGCCGAACGCGTCACCCACCTGACGCGGTTGCGCCGCACCGATCCGGCCGCCGGGCTCGACCTGCTGCGCGGCACCTGGGCGACCGAGCGCGCGGAGGACCGCCTGCTCTTCCTGGACGCCCTCCAGGACGGCCTCTCCGCGGCCGACGAGCCCTTCCTGGAGTCCGCGCTCGGGGACCGCAGCAAGAACGTCCGCGCGACGGCGGCCGAACTGCTCTCCACCCTCCCCGGCTCGGCGCTCGCCACCCGGATGGCCGAGCGCGCACGATCCACCGTGCAGCTCGCCGGCACCGGGGACGCACTCCTGGTCACTCCGCCCGCCGCGTGCGACGCCGCGATGCAGCGCGACGGCGTCGCGCCGAAGTCACCGACCGGGCGCGGCGAACGGGCCTGGTGGTTCGGCGAGATCATCGCGGCCACCCCCCTGCGCACCTGGACGGAGGACACCGGCCTGACGCCGGCCGGGCTCCTCGCGCTGCCGGTCGGTGACGCCGGCCGAGGCGGGCGGGGAGACGGCGGCGCCGACAGCACCTGGGCCGACGACCTGCGGGAGGCCTGGGCCCGGGCCGCCGTCCGCCAGCACGACGCCGACTGGGCGCGCGCCCTGCTCGGGCCGGCGCCGCGACCGGGCCGGGGCGGCCGGGCCGCGCGCACCTCCGGCGCGCCCGCCAAGCTGCTCTCCGTGCTGCCCGCACCCGAGCGGGCCGCCTGGACGGCGGCGTTCATCCAGGCGCACGGGCTGGGCGAGGCGTTCCAGCTCCTGGGGGCGTGCGCCACCCCGTGGACGCCCCCGCTCTCGACCGCCGTGGTGGCGGCCCTGGAGCGGGCCGCCAGTTCGGGCACGTACCCGTGGAGCCACAGCGGAGTCCTCGGGATGACCGAGCGGGCGCTCGCCCCCGGGACGGCACCGGCCGTGGAGGCCCTGGCGGCCGACGCGGCGCCGGACACGGCCTGGGCGGAGACCTTCGCCCGGCTCGCCGGGACGCTGCGCTTCCGCGCCGCGATGCTGACCGAACTGGACGGCTGAGCCGGGGCGGACGGCCCCGCACCCGCCGGGCACGGCGGGGCAGCGGGACCGCCGGGATGCGGGACTGCGGGACTGCGGGACTGCGGGACTGCGGGACTGCGGGACAGTGATCAGTTGGCGGCGCGCAGGTTGGCCTCGACCCAGGCCACCACGTCGCGGGTGGGCGTGCCGGGCGTGAAGATGTCCGCCACCCCGAGCGCCTTGAGCTCGATGATGTCCTCCTCCGGGATGATCCCGCCGCAGAAGACCTTGATGTCCGCAGCGTCCCGCTCCCGGAGCAGTTCGAGCACCCGCGCGCAGAGCGTCATGTGGGCGCCGGAGAGGATCGACAGGCCGATGCCGTCCGCGTCCTCCTGGATCGCGGTGTCCACGACCTGCTCGGGCGTCTGGTGCAGGCCGGTGTAGATGACCTCCATGCCGGCGTCGCGCAGTGCGCGGGCGATCACCTTGGCACCCCGGTCGTGACCGTCCAGCCCCGGCTTGGCGACGACTACGCGGATCGGCCCTGACACACCCATGACTGCCTCCTGGACGACGTTGTCCACCACCCCTCCGGATTGTGTCCGGTCCGGGTGTTGTTAACCATCGATAACTGAACCTGAGGGGAGGTTAGCGCCACGGGGGCCGGTTGGTCGTTTCGCCCTTCCAAGCGAGGGGAAAATCACAGCACCGCGTGTTCTCCGCGGCCCCACCACCCACCCACCGGGCCCCCGCCTGCCCGCGTGGCACGGCTCCGCGAACACGGCACCGTGCCCGTGTCCCGTGTCCCGTCGCACCACGGCAGCGTGACCGCAGTCGGGCGGCAGCAGTTGTACGAAGGCAGCCCCGCGACCACCGCCGCCGGCCACCCGCTCCACCGCTCCCGCCAGACCCACCCGCGCCGCCCGACCGGGCGTCCCCGCCCCCGCCGCCGATCCGGGGAGCCGCCGCATGTCCGTCCCCTTCCAGCGAGCCGCGGACGCCGTCCGCGGAGCCGGTGCCGAGGCCGCCGCCATCGCCGGCCACCTGGCCCGCTATCCCACCGGGGTGGGCGGCGAGCGCCGCCCCGCACCCGGCCGCCCGTGCCCGCCGCAGCCCGAGGGCACCGGCGACCGGTCCGCGGCCGCGCAGTCGCGCCCGGCGGATCCCGGCCCCGAGCGCGCCGGTCCGGCGCACGACGGGTCGACGCACGACGGTCCGGTGCTGTTCCTGCACGGCTTCGCCGACAACCGCGCGGTCTTCCATCCGCTGCTGCGCGCCCTGCGCCGGGACGGCTGGACGCACCTGCACGCCCTCAACCACTCCCCGCTGACCGGCGACGTCCGGACCGCCGCCGTACTGCTCGGCCGGCACGTCGAGTGGGCGCGGCGGGCACACCGCGGAGCGCCGGTGACGCTGGTCGGCCACAGCCTGGGCGGCCTGATCGCCCGGTACTACGTCCAGCGGCTCGGCGGGGACGAGCACGTGCCGACCGTGATCACCCTGGCGGCGCCGCACGAGGGCACGCTGGCCGCCCACCTGCCCAACCCGTTCCCGATCACCCGCCAGATGCGGCCCGGCAGTGAGCTGCTCGCCGAACTGCGGTTGCCGGCCCCGCACTGCCGGACCAGGTTCACCGCCTTCTGGGGCGAACTGGACGAGGTCGTGCTGCCGGCCCGCAACGGCCGGCTGCGACACCCCGACCTGACGGCCGAGAACGTCCTGGTGCCGGGCACCGGCCATGTGGGGTTGCCGGTGGACCGCCGGGTGGTGGACGCCGTCCGCGAGCGCCTGACCGCCGCCGAGGCCGCCGGGGCGCAGCGGTGGACGTCCGGGGGTGCCGCCGGTGCCCCGGCGGTGGCGGAGGCCACCGGGCTGCCGGGCGGCCCGCCGGCCCTCCCGCCCGGGGGCCGGCTGACGGCCTGACCGTCGCCGCGCACCCCGGCGCCCGGCGGGTGGCCACGACCGGCGGGTGGCGGCATGCGGGCGGCGGCAGGCGGGTGGCGACGGCCGCCCACCCGCCCGCGGGCGGGGCGCACCGCCGCGCCCGGCCGGCACAGCCACCACACCCCGTCCGCACGCCTTCGACACCGCAGCGATGCGATCCGGCGACCTGAATGACCGTCAGGGGTCTTGACATCCGGACTTTTGTCCGGACTCGGCCAGGGAGGCTACAGTCTCGCCTGTTTTCCCCCTCAGCCGCGGACCACCAGGAGGCGCCGCCCGATGCCTGACGCCGTCCGCCCCACCCGCGCGGAACTGCGGGAGGCTGCCCGCGCGCAGTCGCGCGCGGAGCGCCGCGGCGCCGCGAAGGCCGCCACCCGTTCGGCCCTGCTGGGTGTCGCGCTGCCCTCGCTCGCCGCGCTCGGCGTGGCCGGCGCCGCGGCCGTCACGGTGCAGGGCGGCGCCGAGCGCTCCACGGTCGCGGGTGCGGCACCGGACGCCGCGCCGGCCGGCGAGCAGGTGCCGGCCGACGGCCGGACGCCCGACCCGGCGGGCGGTACGGACACCGAGCGCGCCGCCCGCGGCGAGGCCCGGACCGAACTGTCCGCCCAGGAGCCGGCCGCCGCCCCGGTCGAGGCACCGCCCGCCCCGGCGCGCCCGACGGTCTCGCTGCCGGTGGAGCTGCACGGCCTCAGCGCGACCTACGGCGAGGCCGGCACCCACTGGACGGCGCGGCACACCGGGATCGACTTCCCCGTCCAGGGCGGCACGCCGGTGATGGCCGTCACCGACGGCACCGTCCGCACGCAGTGGAACTCGGCGTACGGGTACATGGCGATAGTGAAGGCCCCGGACGGCACCGAGACCTGGTACTGCCACCTGCGCACCTACAAGGTCCGCAAGGGCCCGGTGAAGGCCGGCGACGTGATCGCCTTCTCCGGCAGCAGCGGTAACAGCACCGGCCCGCACCTGCACTTCGAGGTCCGCCCGGACGGCGGCGCCCCGATCGACCCGCTGCCCTGGCTGCTCGCCCAGGGGCTCGACCCGCGCTGAGACGCGCGGGCCGAGCAGCCCGTCC
Organism: Kitasatospora sp. NPDC057015; assembly: GCF_042673745.1. Taxonomy (NCBI): domain Bacteria; kingdom Bacillati; phylum Actinomycetota; class Actinomycetes; order Kitasatosporales; family Streptomycetaceae; genus Kitasatospora; species Kitasatospora sp. NPDC057015. The sequence goes on along the minus strand of NZ_JBHUSG010000005.1, from coordinate 175,464 downwards.
GACAGCCCTAGAGCTTCTCCACCGGTCTAGAGCTTCTCCACCGGCGCGTACCGCAGCAGCAGCTGCTTGCGGCCCGCGGTGCCGAAGTCCACCGTGGCCTGCGCCTTGTCGCCGACCCCGGCGGTGGCCACCACGGTGCCCAGACCGAAGGTGTCGTGGGTGACGCGGTCGCCGACCGCCAGGCCGACGACCTCGCGCTCGGTGACCCGCCGGGCCGACTGCCCCCAGCCCGCCTTCGGTGCGGCGGCGGTGCCGGCGCCCCGCGAGGCCCCGCGCGAGCCGCCGCTGCTGCTCGCGGTGAACCCGCCGGAGCCGCCGGAGTACCCGCGCGCGGGCGGCGCCGAGGCGGCCCCCATCCGCTTCCAGTCCACCAGCGTCTCCGGGATCTCCTCCAGGAACCGCGAGGCAGGGTTGTACGAGGGCTGGCCCCAGGCGCTGCGCAGCACCGACCTGGTGAGGTAGAGCCGCTGCCGGGCCCGGGTGAGGCCGACGTACGCGAGCCGCCGCTCCTCCTCCAGCTCCTTGACCTGGTTGAGCGCCCGCATGTGCGGGAAGATGCCGTCCTCCATGCCGGTGAGGAAGACCACCGGGAACTCCAGGCCCTTGGCGGTGTGCAGGGTCATCATGGTGATGACGCCGCCGCCCTCCTCGTCGTCCGGGATCTGGTCGGAGTCGGCGACCAGCGCGACCCGCTCCAGGAAGTCCGCGAGCGAGCCGAGCGGCGGGGTGGCGTCGCCCTCCTCGGCCTCGGGGCGCTCGCCCGGGTCCTTCTCGTACTCCAGCGCGACCGAGGCGAGCTCCTGGAGGTTCTCCACCCGGGTCTCGTCCTGCGGGTCGGTGGAGGACTGCAGCTCGGCGAGGTAGCCGGTCTCCTCCAGCACCGCCTCCAGCACCGCGGCCGGGCCGGCGCCGGACTCGACGACCTGGCGCAGCCCGGCCATCAGCGTGTTGAACTTCTTCACCGCGTTGGCGGAGCGCGAGGCCATCCCGTACGCCTCGTCCACCCGGACCAGCGCCTGGGCGAAGCTGATCCGCTCGCGGGCGGCGAGCGCGTCGATCATCGCCTCGGCGCGGTCGCCGATGCCGCGCTTGGGGACGTTGAGGATCCGGCGCAGCGGCACGGTGTCCTCGGGGTTGGAGAGCACCCGCAGGTACGCGAGGACGTCCCGGACCTCCTTGCGCTCGTAGAAGCGGACGCCGCCGACGACCTTGTACGGCAGGCCGACCCGGATGAACACCTCCTCGAACACCCGGGACTGCGCGTTCGTCCGGTAGAAGATCGCCACGTCGCCGGGGCGGGCGTCGCCCGCGTCGGTGAGCCGGTCGATCTCGTCGGCGATGAACTGGGCCTCGCCGTGCTCGTCGTCCGCGACGTAGCCGACGACCTTCTCGCCGTCCTCGCCGGCCGTCCAGAGCTTCTTCTCGCGGCGGCTGGTGTTCCGCTCGATCACCGCGTTGGCGGCGCTGAGGATGGTCTGGGTGGAGCGGTAGTTCTGCTCCAGCAGGATGGTGGTCGCGTTCGGGTAGTCCTCCTCGAACTGGAGGATGTTGCGGATCGTCGCGCCGCGGAAGGCGTAGATCGACTGGTCCGCGTCACCGACGACGCACAGTTCGGCGGGCAACACCTCGGCCGCCGCCGCGGCCGCCGGGTTCACCAGGTCGCCGTCCACGGTGCGCTTCGGCGCCGCCGTGGCGGTGCCGCCGCTGAGCTCCCGGACGAGCATGTACTGGGCGTGGTTGGTGTCCTGGTACTCGTCGACCAGGATGTGCCGGAAGCGGCGGCGGTAGTACTCGGCGACGGCGGGGAAGGCCTGCAGCAGGTTGACCGTCGTCATGATGATGTCGTCGAAGTCCAGCGCGTTGGCCTCGCGCAGGCGCCGCTGGTAGAGGAAGTACGCCTCGGCGAGCTTCTTCTCCATCGGGTTGGCCGCCTGGTCGGCGTAGGTCTCCTCGTCGATCAGCTCGTTCTTGAGGTTGCTGACCTTCGAGATGAACGACTTCGGCGGGTACTGCTTGGGGTCGAGGTCCAGGTCGCGGCAGACCAGGCCCATCAGCCGCAGCGAGTCCGCCGAGTCGTAGATCGAGAAGCTCGACGTGAAGCCGAGCAGCTTGCTCTCCCGGCGCAGGATGCGCACGCAGGCGCTGTGGAAGGTGGAGACCCACATCGCCCGGGCGCGCGGGCCGACCAGCTGCTCGACGCGCTCGCGCATCTCGCCCGCGGCCTTGTTGGTGAAGGTGATCGCGAGGATCTCGCCGGGCTGCACGTGGCGCGCGCCCAGCAGGTACGCGATCCGGTGGGTCAGCACCCGGGTCTTGCCGGAGCCGGCGCCGGCCACGATCAGCAGCGGGGAGCCGGCGTGCAGCACCGCCTCGCGCTGCGGGTCGTTCATCCCCTCCAGCAGCAGCGCCGGGTCGGCCATGACGCGGGCGGCGCCGTTGCGGTGCCAGGCGTCGCGCTCGGTCTCGGCCGCGTAGTCGGTCTGGAAGAGGCCCGCCGGGATGGCCTCCTCGTAGCCGGCCTCGTACGCGGCGTACGGGACGTCCTCCTCGTACGGGACGTCGTCCTCGTACGGCGGCGGCTCCTCCGCGCCGAACGGGCCGCCGGGGTCGTCCAGGGGGGTGGCGGCGGTGGCGGCGGGCCGCGTCGGGCCGGCGGGCTTCCGGGCGGCGGGCAGCTCGAAGCCGGGGAGCGGGAGGTCGTCAAAGAGGCTACTCATGGCACTCCGAGTCTATGACCCAGGACTGACAGCCCAGGCCCGTACCGGAGCTCCCGGGGCGTTCGGGCCCCGACCGGCGAAGGCCTGCGGGCCCTGACCAGCGCGGCTGCGATCCCCCGCCCGCGAAGGCCTGCGGGCCCCGACCGGCGCGCGTGCGGGCCCCGACCGGCGGGGACGACCGACCGGTGCCCGGGTGAACGAGCACGGGCCCGCCGCCGCGTCACCGCGGCGGCGGGCCCACGTCGTACCGCGGGGCGCGTCAGACCAGCCGGCGGGCGGTCGCCCAGCGGGTCAGCTCGTGCCGGTTGCTCAGCTGGAGCTTGCGCAGCACCGCCGAGACGTGGCTCTCCACCGTCTTCACCGAGATGAAGAGCTGCTTGGCGATCTCCTTGTACGCGTAGCCGCGCGCGATCAGCCGCAGCACCTCGCGCTCGCGCTGGGTCAGCCGGTCGAGGTCCTCGTCCACCGGCGGGGTGTCGGTGGCGGCGAAGGCGTCCAGCACGAAGCCGGCCAGCCGGGGGGAGAAGACCGCGTCGCCGTCGGAGATCCGGAAGATCGCGTTCACCAGGTCGGTGCCGGTGATGGTCTTGGTGACGTAGCCGCGGGCACCGCCGCGGATCACCCCGATCACGTCCTCGGCCGCGTCCGAGACCGACAGCGCGAGGAAGCGCACCCCCGCCGGGTCCCCCATCAGCGCGGCGGAGCGCCGCAGCACCTCGACCCCGCCACCGCCGGGCAGGTGGACGTCCAGCAGGACGACGTCCGGCCTGGTCTCGGCGACCACCCGGACCGCCGACTCGACGTCGTCGGCCTCGCCGACCACGTCGATGCCGGTCACCTCGGTGCGCCCGATCTCGGCCCGCACCCCCGTACGGAACATCCGGTGGTCGTCGACCAGGACCACCCGTGCCACCCGCCCCCCGCCTTCGGCCGGAGGATCCCCCATGGGCCCACCCGTGGGCTCAGTCATCAGCTCTCTCCATCTCCAGCTCGACCTCGGTCCCGCCGTCCGGCGCGGGCCGCACCCTCGCGGTGCCGCCGTTGCGCTTCATCCGGCCGATGATCGACTCGCGTACGCCCATCCGGTCCTCGGGCACCTCGTCGGGGTCGAACCCGGGCCCGTGGTCGCGTACGAACACCGACACCGTGCGCCCCTCCACCTCGGCGTAGACCTGGACCGGCTCCCCGCCACCGTACTTGGCCGCGTTGACCATCGCCTCCCTCGCGGCCCGCATCTGCGCCGAGATCCGCTCGTCCATCGGGCAGTCGCCGACGCAGACCAGCTCCACCGGCACCCCGTGCCGGTCCTCGACCTCGGCCACCACCTCGCGGATCCGCTCGGCCAGGGTGTCCGGGGCGTCCTCGGCGGCGGCCTCCGGGCGGTAGAGCCACAGGCGCAGCTCGCGCTCCTGGGCGCGGGCGAGCCGGAGCACCTCCTTCGGGTCCTCCGCCCGGCGCTGGATCAGCGTGAGGGTGTGCAGCACCGAGTCATGGACGTGCGCGGCGATCTCGGCCCGCTCCTGGGCCCGGATCCGGGCGGTGCGCTCGGCCCCGAGGTCCTGCCACATCCGCAGCGCGTACGGGCCGACCAGGACCAGCACGCCCGCGAGGACGGCGATCGACGCCTCGATCACCGAGCCGATCGTCGAGCCGGTGCCCTGCAGGACCAGGAAGCCGATGATCCCCGCCACCACCAGCAGCACGCCCGCGCCGACCCTGGTGTACGCGCCGCGCCGCCGCTCGCCCTCCTCCAGGCCGAACCAGCGCTGCCAGCGGGAGTCGTCGGCCTGCCGCCAGACCAGCGCGACGCCGACGCCGATCGCCAGCAGCGGCCAGGTGTAGGGCTTCGCGGTCTGGATGTTCAGCGCGTTCAGCAGCGCCATGATGCCGATCACCAGCATCACCAGGGCGGCGAGCTGGCCCAGGCCCTGCCTCCCGGCGCCCTCCGGGGCCGTGCCGGCCCCCGCCGCCTGCTCCTGCGCGGCCGCCCCGGCCGGCACCGCGGGCTCGCCCTGGAAGGTCCGCTGCAGGAGCTCGCGCAGCCGGGCCACCCGGCCCCCGCCGCCCTTGCGCAGCGTGCTGCCGCTCTGCCCCGGCGCGGCCGGGACGAACGCGCCGTCGACGTACGCCCAGTGCGGCGCGCCGCCCGGGGCCGGCTCGCCGATGCCGATCGGCACCACGAACCAGAACGCCGCGTACAGCAGGGCGCCGATCCCCTGGGCGAAGAAGAGCAGGACGAACGCCGCCCGCACCCAGGTGACCGGCAGCCCGAGGTGCACGGCGAGGCCGTGCGCGACGCCGCCGAGCATCCGCCCGTGCGGGCTGCGGTAGAGCCTGCGGTAGGGCGGCCGGCCCTCGTCGGGCGTGGCCGGGTCGGCCCCGGCCGCCGACGGGGTGTCAGGGACTGGGGACTTGGGATCGGTACCGGGGGCTGCCACGCCACGAATGGTCACACGTGCCCGGGCCCGTGCGCATCAGGGTGGGCCCCGAGTATCTCTCAGGGACAAGTCAGGGTCCGGACAGGGCCCGGAACGGTTGGGCGGGCGCTCGCGGGCCACCAGGATGGAGGCATGACGGACGACCACACTCCGGGGGCGGGGCCGATCTCCCCGCCGGACTCCGAGCGCCCCCCGCTGACCCGCAGCGAGCACCACCGCGTGGTGGCCGGGGTGTGCGGCGGCCTGGGCCGGCACCTGGACATCGACCCGGTGGTGTTCCGCGTGGTCATCGCGGTGCTCTGCCTCTCCGGCGGCCTCGGCCTCTTCCTGTACGGACTGGCCTGGCTGGTCGTCCCGATCGAGGCGGCGGAGGGCCGGGAGGGTCGCACCGAGCTGCAGCGGGTGCTGACCGGCCGGGTGGACGGCCAGTCGATCGGCGCGGTCCTGCTGACCGTGATCGGCACCGGGGTGTTCTTCTCCTCGATGGGCGACGGCGACCAGCTGTTCCCGCTGCTGCTGCTCGGCGGGCTGATCTTCCTCGCCGTGCGCCGCCGCGACCCCGAGCACCGCGGCGGTCGGCAGCGCCGGCGCCACCGGGGCCGGCGCCACGGCGGCCCGTACGACCGGCTGTACCCGCAGGCGCCGGAGCAGCCGGCCGACGCGGTGGGGGGCGGCGAGGAGTGGCGGGCCGCCGCCGAGGCCCGGGCCCGGCACGCTCGGGAGCGCGAGGCCGGCACGGTGCCCCAGGACACCCCGCACGCCGGCCCGACCGGGTACCTCTGGGACCCTCGCCATCCCGAGCGCAACCCGTACGCCGAGCGCGGTCCGTACCCGGGGCCGACCGCGCCGCCGGGCGCCCCGGCCCAGGCCTGGTGGCAGCGGACCGACCTGCCGGAGGGCGACCCGCTGCGCAAGGGCCCCGCTCCCGCCGGGCGGCCGGCCACCCCCGTCCGGCGCCGCGAGCGCTCCTTCCTCGGCCCGCTCGGCCTGCTGGTCACGGCCGGCGTCTGCACCCTCCTCTGGGGCCTGCCGGGCGGCCGCGGCGCCGGCGTGCTGATCACCACCGCGATGGCGGCGCTGCTGCTCGGGATCGGCCTGACCCTGCTGGTCGGCGCCAAGTTCGGGCGGGCCCGGGCGCTGGTGGTCCCGGCCGTGCTGCTGACCCTCGTCCTGGCCTCCGGCAACAATTCCGGGGCGACGGTGGGCGACGCCTTCGGCGACCGGGTCTGGGCGCCGACGAGCGCGGGCGAGCTGCACCGGGAGTACCGGCTCGGCGCCGGCAGCGGGACGCTCGACCTGCGCGGGCTGGATCCGGCGGGCGGCACCCTGAGCACGACCGCCCGGGTCGGCGCGGGCGACCTCACCGTCCTGGTACCCCCGGATGTCGTGGTCAGCGTGCGGGCGAGGCACATCCTCGGCAACGTACAGATCACCGGGTTCGACGACACCGGCGACAGCAACGACCGCACGTACGAGCTGCAACCGCGCAGCGGGCAGGCATCGAAGGGGACGCTCGACCTCACGCTGACGGTCGGGCTCGGCGACATCAAGGTGGTCCAGGCATGAGGAAGCACCCGCTCGACCTGTTCTCGCTGATCGCGGGAACCCTCTTCACCGTGGTGGCCACGCTCTACCTGGTGGCCTCGCTGAACGACTTCTCGGTGAACGGGCGGATAGTCATCCCGGTGACCTTCATCGTGCTCGGCACCGCGGGCCTGGCGGGGGCGGTGCTGGCGATGGCGCGGCGCGGCCGGACGGAGGCGCCCGCCCCGCCGGCGGCGCCGGCCGCCCCCGGCACCCCGGAGGGCGACCTGGACGCCCACCTGCGCGAGCTGGGCCTGCTGGACCGCGAACGCCCCGGGAGCGACCGCTAGGGTCCTCCCGGGGCGCGGGGGCCGTTGCGGGCCGCTCAGGCCTGGACGGCGCCGAGGTTGAGCTTGTCGCCGTCCTTGGTGACGGCGTACTTGGGGAGCGGCTTGGTGGCCGGGCCGTTGATCACCGCGCCGGTCGCGGCGTCGAACTTCGAGCCGTGGCAGGGGCAGTACATCTGGCCGTTCTTGGGGGCGTCGACCGCGCAGCCGGAGTGGGTGCAGACGGCCGAGAAGCCGCAGTACTGGCCGGCCGTCGGCTGGACGACGTAGACGGCGTCGCCGGTGGCCGGGTCCTTGACCTGGGCCGAGCCGCCCACCGGGACGGCCGAGACGGCCACCGAGACGACCGGTCCGGCGGGCGTCGGCGCGGCGGTCTGCCGGGGCTTGACCGTCTTGTCCCGGCCGAAGGTGGCCGTCAGCGATCCGGTGAGCAGCCCGGCCCCGCCGATCGCGACGGCCGCGATGGAGCCGTCCACCAGGGAGCGGCGCCGGATCTGCGCGTCGCCCAGGCCCCGGGCGCGGTCCCGCTTCCCGCGGGCCGCGAGGTAGCCGTCCACCGAGAGGTACGGGGTGCCGGCCAGGACCAGGGCCGTCCAGGCCATCAGGTAGACGAGGTCGTTGCCGAGGAAGTACGGGGTGACGCCCCAGCTGACGGTGAGCCAGAGGCTGGCGCTGATCAGCGCGCCGCCGGTGGCCGCGATCCGGCCCCAGAGTCCGAACAGGGTGCCCAGCCCGACGGCCAGCTCGCCGAAGGCGATCAGCAGGGCGAAGAAGGTCGGCGCGTCCAGGGCCGGGCCGAGCAGGAAGGAGATCGGGCTGGCCGCCTTCACCGCCTGGGTCTGCGAGACGAACGAGGCGGGGTCCGCGGCGCCGGCGAGGTAGTGCGCGTCGGAGAGCTTGTCCAGCGCGGCGTAGACGAAGGTCACCCCGAGGAAGAGCCGCAGCGGCAGCAGCGCGTACCGCGACGCGAGCCCGCGCAGCCGCTCCGCCCGGCTGCCGCCGCCGAGTCCCGTACCGCCGGCTCCCGTACCGCCGGCCGCGTCCGTGCTGGCCTCCGACATGCCTCCACCTTCCTTCACGGCCCGTCAGCCCCCTGACAGATCCGGTCCGATTCTGCCCGTTGCCGAGCGCTTTCGGTGGGAGGGCCCACCCGGTGGGCGCCCCGCACCGCGAACGGCCGCGCCGCCGCTCCCATGGATACGGGTGCGACGGCGCGGCTGTTCAGTCCGGCGGGAGACTACTCCCACTCGATGGTGCCCGGCGGCTTGCTGGTGACGTCCAGCACCACGCGGTTCACCTCGTCGACCTCGTTGGTGATCCGGGTCGAGATCTTCGCCAGCACCTCGTAGGGCACCCGCGACCAGTCGGCCGTCATGGCGTCCTCGGAGGAGACCGGGCGCAGCACGATCGGGTGGCCGTAGGTGCGGCCGTCGCCCTGCACGCCGACGCTGCGGACGTCGGCCAGCAGCACGACCGGGCACTGCCAGATCGAGCGGTCCAGGCCGGCCGCGGTGAGCTCCTCGCGGGCGATGGCGTCGGCCTCGCGCAGCAGGTCCAGGCGCTCCTTGGTGACCTCGCCGACGATCCGGATGCCCAGGCCCGGGCCGGGGAACGGCTGGCGCTGGACGATCTCCTCCGGCAGGCCGAGCTCCTGGCCGACCATCCGGACCTCGTCCTTGAACAGCTTGCGCAGCGGCTCGATGAGCTCGAACTCGATGTCGTCGGGCAGGCCGCCGACGTTGTGGTGCGACTTGATGTTCGCGGTGCCGGTGCCGCCGCCGGACTCGACCACGTCCGGGTAGAGCGTGCCCTGGACCAGGAACGCGACGTCCTCGCCGGACGCGCCGGCCTCGGCCACGATCTCGGCCTGGGCCTGCTCGAAGACCCGGATGAACTCGCGGCCGATGATCTTCCGCTTGGTCTCGGGGTCGCTGACCCCGGCGAGGGCGGCGAGGAAGCGCTCCTCGGCGTCCACGACCTTCAGCTGGATGCCGGTGGCCGCGACGAAGTCCTTCTCGACCTGCTCGGTCTCGCCCTTGCGCATCAGGCCGTGGTCCACGTACACGCAGGTCAGCTGCGAGCCGATGGCCTTCTGCACGAGGGCCGCGGCGACCGCGGAGTCGACACCGCCGGAGAGTCCGCAGATCGCGCGCTTGCTGCCGACCTGCTCGCGGATGAGCGCGACCTGCTCCTCGACCACGTTGGTGGTGGTCCAGTTCGGCTCGATGCCGGCGCCCCGGTAGAGGAAGTGCTCCAGCACCTGCTGGCCGTGCGTGGAGTGCATCACCTCGGGGTGGTACTGGACCCCGTACAGCTTCTTCTCGTCGTTCTCGAAGGCCGCGACCGGCACCACGTCGGTGGAGGCGGTGACGGTGAAGCCCTCCGGCGCGGCCGAGCAGGCGTCGCCGTGCGACATCCACACCGACTGCTCGGCCGGGGTGCCCTCGAAGAGGGTCGAGCCGGTCTTGGAGACGGTCAGCGGGGTGCGGCCGTACTCCCGGGCGCCGTTGTCGTCGACGGTGCCGCCGAGCGTGGTGGCCATCAGCTGGAAGCCGTAGCACATGCCGAAGACCGGGACGCCGGACTCGAAGAGGGACCGGTCGACGGTCGGGGCGCCCTCCGCGTACACGGACGACGGGCCGCCGGAGAGGATGATCGCCCGGGGGTTCTTGGCCAGCATCTCTTCCACGGGCATCGTGCTCGGCACGATCTCGCTGTAGACCCGGGCCTCACGGACGCGGCGGGCGATGAGCTGGGCGTACTGGGCGCCGAAGTCGACGACCAGGACGGTGTCGGCCGGCGGTACGGAGTGGTCGGGGGTAGCAGAGGACACGAACGGCCTTCCGGCAGCGGAACGGGAGGTGCCACACGCCACGGCGCCCGGCAGGGCGGCGGCGGGTGGTATGTGGGGGTGTCGGCCCCCAGTCTACCGGCCCGCCCGGGGCCTCCCGCTGCACCCGGTACGTCACCCTGTTGGCACCGTGACCGCCCGGGCCGCCGGCTCGTTCTCCACACGACCGTACGACCGCGACGCACCCGCCAGGTGCGCCGCCTCGGCCCCGCAGGTCCGGGGGTGGTGCCGTACGGGCTTTGCAGGACCACGCGTGGAGCTCATCGCCAGTCCACCGGCGCACGTGGCGCCGCCGTCGTTCCGGTCGCAGCCGGGCGCGGCCCGCCGTGGGACCGTGCGCGGGTGCCGCGACCGGACAGCAGGGGACAGCGACCCCGGCCGCGACTGGACCCAAGGAGGTGGGGCGGCCGTTGCCCGGGGACGCCCGGGCGGCGGCCGTCGCACCCCCGGACCGTCCCCCCGTCCCCACCGGCGCACGTCCCCCGCCGCCCCGCGCCGCTACGCGCGTCCCCATGCGCTCCGGCCCGGTCCCACTACTCAACGTGATCATCACTCCCCGCACCCGGGGCCCCGGTCAGCGGCTGCCCGGCCGTGGAAGCGGGCCCGCGACGGAGGCACCGCGGTGCTTCCGGGCGGACCGGGCGGCGGGCCTTTCGGCAAAATGGACTGTGCCGAACTGCGTCGAATCGGTTGCAGAGCAAGGCCTGTGTCCAGCACGATGCTGGTTGAGGGGGTTCGCAGGCGACCGCGGTCGGGTCGGCGGCGAGTCCGTGCCGGTGGCGTCGCAACCCGACGACGACAACGGTTATCACCTCACGCTCCGTGAGCGTCGGCCCGCGCGCACCGTCGCGCCGGACCGCGCACGACCGCGCACCCGCCGCACCCCGGCTCACCCGCGCCGGCCGCGGGGCGCGACATCCGAAGCCATCCGCCGCGACGGCGCTCTTCCCCCGGCGCCGTCACCACAGCACCGGCGCAGCCCTGACGCCGAGTGCTGAGCGACAAAGGGCCCCGTTCCCCCGCGGGGCCCTTTGCCCTTTCCGGGCCCGACCGCGACCGGGGCGGCGCCGGAGGCAGCGCTGCCGGCCCGCCCTGGCCGGCAGCGGCGCTACGCGTCCGTCTGGTCCTGCCTGCGCCAGACCGAGGGGTCCTCGCCCGCCTCGCGGGAGGGCTCCGGGGAGGGCGCAGGGGAGAGCGCCGGACCGCTGCCGGCCGACGCCGCAGCCCGGTCCGAGTCCAGCAGGTCGGTCGGCGCCGGAACGACGGTCGGCGGGACGACGGTCGGCGGCCCCTGGGGCGCGGAGGCGAAGTCGTGCGCCCCCGTCTCGCCCCCACCGTGGGGAGTCTGCGCGGGGATGCCGGCGGCGCCGACCGCCCCCGACCGCCCGACACCGAGGGAGGCGAGCAGCCGCGGCACGGCCAGCGCGCCGACGGCCGCCCAGACGACGTTCGCCAGCACCACCGAGGCGAGGGCCAGGCCCGCCGAGGAGGTCTGGCCGTAGCCCCGAACGCCGGGCATCCCACCCATGCCCAACTGGCTGACGGTCAGCCCCGCACCGCCCAGCAGCATCAGCAGGCTGAGGAAGGCCGCGTACAGCACCGCGAGCTTGATCCGCTCCGCCGCGCCCAGCCGGTGGCGCAACGCCGACCGGCCGAGCAGCACCACGGCGAGCACCGCCAGCAGGCCGGCCCAGCGCCAGTCCCCGGGGGCGTCGTGCAGGTCGAAGAACGAGAACCGCACCCCGGAGACCGGGAGTCCGTCCACGGACATCCCGTACTGCCGTCCCGCCTCGAAGGTCGCCCCCGAGCCGAAGCCGAGCAGCTGCAGGCCGAGGTTCGGCAGGAACGCCAGCGAGCTGAGCGTGGCGCCGGCCGAGCCCTGCACCGCGACCACCACGAAGGCCGCCGCCGAGGCCACGGCCACCACCAGGCCGATCACCCGGGCGGCCGACAGCGCGGCCACCGCCCACCCGCGCACCTCGGTACTGCGCCAGGCCGCCCAGCGCGCCGCGTCCGTCCCGTACACCAGCAGCGCCGTCAGGCCGGCGAGCAGGAACGTCCAGGGGACGGCCTCCAGCCAGCGGGCCTCCAGACCGAAGCCCGTCAGGGACGGGTAGACCCGCAGGTCGACGTCGACGCCGGCGCCGCGGGCGGGCCGGAAGCTGCCGCCCGCGAGGACGCCGAGCACCAGCGTGACGGCCGCCGCCACCAGCCCGGTGCGGACCGCCTCACCGAAGGCCCGCCGCCCGGTCAGCTGCTCGCCGGAGCGCGCCTGCCGCCGCCGCAGCCCGATCCGCAGACCGAGCCAGAGTGCCAGCAGCCACAGGGCGGTGACCGTCAGCGGCGCCACCCGCAGCAGGTACTCCAACACCAGTTGCTGCCCCCCGTCGACGCCCCAGTCCGGGGAGACGTGCAGGGCGAACGGCGCGCCGAGCGCCGCGAGCGAGGCCGCCAGCGCCGCCCCCAGGCGGGAGCCGAAGGGCGCCGGGAACGCGCCGCCGTAGTCGCTCGGGATCGCCGCCAGCAGGGCCGCCACCAGCAGGACGCCCGTGGGCGCGAGCACCACCCGCAGCGCGGGACGCCAGTCGGCCCCGGTGAGCCAGCGCAGCACGGCGGAGCGGGCCGCCGCGGGGGCGACCACCGTGCCCGCACCCCAGGACCCCACCGGCGGAGCGCCGACGGGCGGAGCCGTGACGGGCGGCGCAGCGGGAGGCACCGGCGGTGCCGGCCAGGCGGCCGGGTCGCCGGGCACGGCCGGTGGCGCGAGCGGTGCCGGCGGCACCGGCGGGGCGGTGGGCGGCAGGGGCGGGGCGGTGGGCGGCCCCGCCGCGGCGGGCGGCGCGAGCGGCCGGTCGCAGGAGGCGCAGCGCTGCGCCCCCTGGGCCGATGCCGCCCCGCACGATGCACAGATGGCCACAGCTGCGTTCCCCCGTCGTCGCAAGCCTCGATGAGCCACTGTTTATCCCACCGGCCGTCAGACACTGTCAACCGGCGGCGGTACGGGCCCGAACTCCCGCCCGGGAGGCCGGTCCTAGAGCTTTTCCGACCCGACCTGGTCCGCCGCCACGGACTTCTTCGGCACCGCCGGCACGGCGAGGAGCGGCAGCCGCAGCTCCCCGAAGGCGCCCTTCGGCACCGCCGGGCGCACCGGCGCCACCGCCGCGACCCGCCGGTAGGCCTCGCCCTGGGCCGGGCGCGGGTCCGCCTCGCCCTTGTTCGGCCACATCGACATCGCCCGTTCGGCCTGCGCCGTGATGGTGAGCGAGGGGTTGACCCCGAGGTTCGCCGAGACCGCGGAGCCGTCCACCACGCTGATCCCCGGGTGCCCGTACAGCCGGTGGTAGGGGTCGACCACGCCGGTCTCGGGGGCGTCGCCGATCGGGCAGCCGCCGAGGAAGTGCGCGGTCATCGGGATGTCGAAGATCTCGCCGATGGTGCTCCCGGGGAACCCGTTGATCTCCGCCGCCAGCGCCCGGGCGCCCTCCTCGGCGGCCGGGATCCAGGTCGGGTTGGGTTCGCCGTGCCCCTGACTCGACGTCAGCTTGCCTTTGCCGAGGCCCTTGCGCTTCACCGAGACGGTGATCGAGTTGTCCAGGGACTGCATCACCAGGCCGATGATGGTCTTCTCCGACCAGCGGTGCAGGGTCATCGACCGGACGAAGTTGACCGGGTGGGTGGCCGCGGTGACGGCGTACGTCAGCCAGCGCGGCGCCCGGCCGCCGCCGGGGATCTGCTGCACCGAGAGCGCGCCCATCGCGTTGGAGCCCTTGCCGTAGCGGACCGGCTCGATGTGGGTGTTCTCGTTGGGGTGGATGGAGGAGGTGATCGCGACGCCCTTGGTGAAGTCCGCCTTCGACCCGTAGCGCCGGTCGTTGGTCTGCGCGCCCACCAGGGCCTCGGAGTTGGTGCGGGTCAGCTCGCCGAGCCGGGCCGAGATGCCGGGCAGGTGGCCGCCGTCCCGCATCCGGTGCAGCAGGCTCTGGGTGCCGTAGGTGCCGGCCGCGACCACCACCCGGGCCGCCGTGATCGTCCGGGCGCCGGCCTTCCCCCGGTCCCGGGAGCGCGAGTCGGTGCGCCGCACGTCGACCGCGAAGCCCCCGCCGCTCTCCCGGATCCGGGACACGGTGGTCAGCGGGTGGATCCGCGCGCCGTTGCGCTCGGCGAGGTAGAGGTAGTTCTCGGTCAGCATGTTCTTCGCGCCGTGCCGGCAGCCGGTCATGCACTCCCCGCACTCGGTGCAGGCCCGGCGCCTGGGCCCGGCGCCGCCGAAGTACGGGTCCTCGCTCTCCTCGCCCGGCGCCGCCCTGACCTCGCCCGCGGCGTCCCCGCCGTCGCCGAAGAACACGCCGACCGGCGCCAGGTGGAAGGTGTCCCCGACGCCCATCTTCTCGGCCGCCGCCCTGAGGTGGACGTCGGCGGGGGTGACGGTCGGGTTCAGGCGCACCCCGAGCATCCGCTGCGCCTGGTCGTAGAACGGCGCCAACTCCTCCTGCCAGTCGGTGATGTGGCGCCACTGGCGGTCCTCGAAGAACGGCTTCGGCGGTACGTACAGGGTGTTGGCGTAGTTGAGCGAGCCGCCGCCGACGCCCGCACCGGCCAGGATCAGGACGTTGGCCAGCAGGTGGATCCGCTGGATGCCGTACAGGCCGAGGGCGGGGGCCCAGAGGTAGTTCCTGGTGTCCCACGAGGTGGACGGGAGTTCGTCCGCGCGGAACCGCCGGCCGGCCTCCAGGACGGCGACCCGGTACCCCTTCTCGGTCAGCCGCAGGGCGGTGACCGAGCCGCCGAAGCCGGAGCCGACCACGACCACGTCGTAGTCGAACTCCCCCTCGCCGGACGGGCGTTCCGCCTCCGGTCGGGCGTCCGTCAGGTCGTCCGCTTCGGACGGCACTGCCGCCTCCGGTGTCGCTGCCATCGCCCGCTGCTCCTTCGAAGTACCGGCCGGCGCACCACCGACCTATCGCTCGACGTACCGGAGGACCACACCCGCCCGGCGGTGAACCGCGCCGCCGTACGGGCTACTTGAGCCGGAAGGCCTTCATCGCCCGCAGACCGGTGGTGAACAGGGCGGCGAACCGCGCGTCGTCCATGCCCAGCGAGGGTCCGATCGGCAGCAGCCGCTGGCTCGCGATGGTCTGCGCCTCGGTGTAGCGCAGGATGCCCTCGGAGCCGTGCCGGCGGCCGAGTCCGGAGTCGCCCATCCCGCCCATCGGCGAGGCGACCGAGCCGTAGGCCGCGGCGTACGCCTCGTTGACGTTGACCGTCCCGGTGCGCAGTCGGGCCGCGACCGCCCGGCCGCGCCGGCCGTCCTTCGTCCAGACGCTGGAGTTCAGGCCGTAGGAGGTGGAGTTGGCCGCCGCGACGGCCTCGTCCTCGGTGTCGAAGCGGTAGACGGAGACCACCGGGCCGAAGGTCTCCTCGGCGCACACCGCCATGCCCGGCGTGACGCCGTCCAGGATGGTCGGCTCGAAGAACAGCGGGCCGAGGTCGGGGCGGGCCCGACCGCCGGCCAGGACGGTCGCGCCGGCCTTCACCGCCTCCTCCACGTGCCCGCTGACGACCTCCAGCTGGCGCTCGGAGACCAGCGAGCCCATGTCCGCGCCGTAGGCGAGGCCGCCGCCGAGCCGCAGCGCCCGGGTCCGCTCGGCGAAGCGCGCGAGGAACTCGTCGGCCACCGAGCGGTGCACGAAGAGCCGCTCCACCGAGATGCAGAGCTGGCCGGCCGAGGAGAAGCAGGCCCGGACGGCGCCCTCGGCGGCCTTGTCGAGGTCGGCGTCGGCGAGCACCAGCAGGGCGTTCTTGCCGCCCAGCTCCAGGGAGGCGCCGACCAGCCGGGCGGCGGCCCGCTGCGCGACCTCGCGCCCGGTGCGGGTCGAGCCGGTGAACGAGACGTAGTCGGCGTGCTCGACCACGGCCGGCCCGATGACCGGGCCGTCGCCGATCACGATCTGCCACAGGTCGGCGGGCAGCCCGGCCTCGATCAGCAGTTCGCGGGCCCACAGGGCGGTCAGCGCGGTCTGCGTGTCGGGCTTGTTGACCACCGCGTTGCCGGCCACGAAGGCCGGCAGGGCGTCGCCGACGGACAGCTCCAGCGGGTAGTTCCACGGCGAGATCTGGCCGACCACGCCCTTGGGGCGGCGGGCCTCCACGGTGTGGGTGAGGACGGGCACGGCGCCGCCCCGGCGGCGGTCGCGCAGGTACTTCTGCGCGGCGCGGCCGTAGTGCCGGGCGGCCAGTGCGGCGCCCAGCACCTCCTCGAAGGCGTGCAGCCTGGCCTTGCCGGTCTCCGCCTGGATCAGGTCGAGCACCTCGTCCTGCCGCTTGAGCAGCAGGTCGTGGAAGCGCAGCAGGACGGCGGCGCGCCGGCGCACCGGCAGCGCGGCCCAGTTGCGCTGGGCGCGGCGGGCCAGCTCGTACGCCAGCTCCACGTCGGCCGGGGTGGACTGCGGCAGCGTGGCCAGCCGCTCGCCGGTGAGCGGCGCGACGGTGTCGACCGTCCGCGGTTCGCCGGCCGCGGTCACACCGGCGGCGAGCCGGGCGACCAGGGCCTGCGGGACCGCCGAGGCGACGGTGCGGGCGCCACCCGGCGCGGCGGGGTTGCGTCCGGGCTGCGCGGGCGCCTGTGCATCTGCCGTGAGGTCCGTCATGCGGCGAAGCCTAGGCGCTCGGCGGCCGGTTCGGTACCCGCCAGTAACCGGAAAACAGGAGACTTCACGCGCCCGGCCCCGGGAGGGCGAGCCGGGCGCCCGGCCTCAGCGGGTGGGTTCGAAGCTGTTCAGCACCGTGGTGAAACGCTGCTCGCCCTCGGTCCAGTCCTTCTCCGGGCAGGACAGGTAGACGGCGTACGCGGTGCCCTGGTCGTCGATGAACTCGGCCTCGACGGCGTGCCGGCGGCCGCCCTCCTTCGCCGCGTACGAGAACTCCCAGACCGCCGCGTCGTGGCCCTTGACCTTCGCGTCCGCCATCTTGAGCTGGGTGTATCCGGCCAGGTTCTTGCTGACCGTGAGCTCCAGCTGCCCGAGGTGGTCGAGCGGGCGGGTCGACTGGCCGACGGTCACCGCGAACTGCAGGTAGTGCACCTTGTTGTCGGGGCTGTAGTAGATCTGGTTGCGGTCCATGCTGCGCTGCCAGACCCCGCCGGTCTCCGGCAGCAGGAACCGGAAACCGCCCGGGTCCTCCGTCCAGCGGTAGCCCGCCGGCGCCGGCGCGCCGGCGGTCGGGGACTGCGGGGCGGCCGTCCCGGTCGGCCCGGACGCGGCGCCGCCGTTCCGGTCCTTCTGGGCGGTCACCAGGTACGCGGCCCCGCCGGCCACCAGCGCGCTCGCCAGGCCCAGCGCGGCCACCTGGAGGACCAGCCGGGCGCGCGAGCGCCGCCGGACCGGGGCGGCCGGCGCCACCGGCACCGGGGTGACGGGCGTGGTGGCGGGGGTCGCCGGCTCGGCGGCCCGCGGGACGGTGACCGGCTCCGGGTCCTCCGCGAGCGCCGGCGTGCCCGTCCGGTCCACCACCGGCACCGACTGGGTCGGCACCTTCGGCGGGCTCTTCGGCTCGGGCTTCTTGAAGCCCATGGTGTGCCCCGCGGTGACCTCGGCGAGCATCCGCAGCGCCTCGTCCGCGGTCGGCCGCTCGGCCGGGTCCTTGGCCATCAGCGCCGCCAGCACCGGGCCCAGCGCGCCGGCCCTGCGCGGCTCCGGCAGCGGGTCGCCGACCACCGCGGCCAGCGTGGTCAGCGGGGAGGTGCGCCGGAACGGCGACTCCCCCTCCACCGCCGCGTACAGCGTCGCACCGAGGCCCCACAGGTCGGAGGCCGGGCCGGGGCGCTCGCCCTGGGCCCGCTCGGGCGCCAGGTAGTCCGGAGATCCCACCAGGTCGCCGGGGCGGGTCAGCTCGGCCGAGCCCTCGTAGGTCGCGATGCCGAAGTCCAGCAGCACCACCCGGCCGGTGCCGCGCTCCAGCAGCACGTTGCCCGGCTTGACGTCCCGGTGCAGCACGCCCAGCTGGTGGCCCCGGTGCAGCGCGGCCAGCACCTGGGCGCCGACCTCGGCCGCCTCCCGGGGCAGCAGGGTGCCGTCCTGGCTGATCACGTCGGCCAGCGAGCGGCCGTCCACCAGCTCCATCACGATCCACGGCCGGCCGTCCTGCTCCAGCACGTCGTGGACGGTGATCACGCCGGGGTGCTTGATCCGGGCAGCGGCGCTGGCCTCACGCTTCATCCGGGCGTTGAGGATCTCCAGCTCCTCCTCGGGGAGGTGGCTGACGGTCAGTTCCTTGACCGCCACCTCGCGGTCGAGCATCCGGTCCCGGGCCCGCCAGACCGTGCCCATGCCGCCGCGGCCGAGCCGCTCCCCCAGCTCGTAGCGGTCCGCCAGCAACCGCTGCGCGACAGGCGCCTCCGGCCGATCCTGAACGCCCATCGCGACCGCTCCCCCTCATCCACCTGCCGTCACCCCGACGGAGGGCCCGGTGCACCGCCGACCACCGCTCGAACAACTCTCACGCACAGATTAGGCCGGACGTTCCATTCCAGGGATTCCGCCCCGGCCACGTGACCGCCCCGTGACCTGCGGGGCGGCCCGTCAGCCTGCGAACAACACCACGGCGCCGACCCCGAGCACCAGCGCCACCAGCACCCCCGCCACCAGCAGCGGCCCCAGCAGGGCCGGCGGGATCCTCGGCGGCCGGCCGGGCCGCCCGTCGTCCCCCGCGGCGGCCGGAGCGGCGGCGCGCCGACGGTCACGGCGCTGGACGGGCACCAGCGGACCCTCCGGGCGCATCACCGGGAGCAGCACCGGCGGCGCCGAACCGAACGGCTCGGGGGCGCCGGCCAGCAGTTCGGTCAGCTCCCGCCACGCCTCGACGGCGGTCGGCCGCAGCGCCGGGTCCGGCTGGAGCAGCCGCCCGACCAGCGGACCGAGCGGACCGCAGCCGTGGGTGGAGGCCCGCCGGTCGTCCCGGACGGCTCCGAGCAGCGTCGGCAGGTCGTCCTCCGGGTACGGCCCGGCGCCGGTGAGCAGCCGGAACAGCAGCACGCCCAGCGCCCAGCAGTCACCGGCCGGGCCGCCGTCCATCGGCCAGCGCTCGGTGCGGGGACCGAGCAGTCCGGCCCGCACCTCGTACCGGCGCCGGCCGGCCGGACCGCCCAGCTCCTCGCAGAGCGCCTCCAGCGCGACCCCGGCCTCCAGGCCGCCCAGCAGCGCGGCGCCGTCCTCGCAGACCAGCACCGAGTCGGCCGAAACGTTTCCGTGCGTCAGACCGTCCTCGTGCAGCGCCCGCAGTGCCCCGGCGAGGTCCGCGGCCAGCTCCGCGACCCGGTAGGGGGCCACCGGACCGTCCGCCGCGAGGTCGGCCAGCGAGACCCCGCCCGGGTACTCCTCCACCGTCCAGAGCAGCTCGCCGTCGACGAAGGCCCCGCCCGCGCCGAGCAGCCGCGGGTGCCCTGGCACCCCGGCCGCCGCGGCGGCCACCCTGCGCACCAGCCGCTCGCCCTGCGCCGGCACCGGGTCCTCGTAGGTCTCGGCGGCCTGGGCGCCCCCGTAGGCCGGGCCGCCGGCCGACAGCAGGCCGGGCAACTCCAGTCCCGTCAGTCTCACCGGGGTGCCGGTCCGTTCGTCCTTCGCGAGCACCCGCAGGTACTCCGGACGGTCCGTCACCCGGTACCGCCCTGCCAACACCTGCCCCGGGCCCGCCAGCATGCTGTTCCTCTCGTCACCGCCAGCGTACGTGGCCGTCGCGGGTACGCTCGATCCGTGGACTGGACCGATCTGATCGATGTGGCCTTCGACGCGGCCGGAAACGGCGAGGACCGCGGGCGGGCCGCGGCCGTCCGGACCGTCGAGGCCACCATCGCACCCGGCGAGCGCCCCGTCGCGGCGACCGCCGCCCGACACCCCGACCACTTCCGCAAGGGCGCGCTGGTCCTGACCACGCACCGGCTGCTCTTCCTGAAGGACGGCAAGCCGCCGCTGCCGGTTCCGCTGGAGGCCGTCACCGAGGTGACGGTCACCCGGACGAGGCTCAACGGCGAGGTGCTGAAGGTGGTCGCGCTCACCGGCGCCCACCGCTTCGAGGACGTGACCAAGGCCGAGCCGTTCGCCGAACGGCTCCGGGAGAGCGCCCGGGCGGCCCGCGAGGGCGCGACCGCCGCCCCGGCCGCCACCGGCCCGGCCACCGGCTCCCCCGCGACCGGCGCCGACCTGCTGGACCAGTTGGAGCGGCTGGCCGCGCTGCGCACCGCGGGCGCCCTCACCGAGGAGGAGTTCACCCGGGCCAAGCAGCGCCTGATCGGCTGACTCCCCGGGCCGGGCCCGACCCGACCGGCGGTGGCCGCCGGACCGGCCCCGCTAGGGCGCGGGCTGGAAGGTGTCGAAGCCGGTCTGCCGGGCCTGCGCGAACTCGGGCGCGGCCCAGTCCGCGTCCGCCATCGTCCAGTAGAGGGCGTAGCCGTACTTGCCGCCGCCGGTGACGAAGCCCCGGTTCAGCGAGTGCATCCGGGTGGAGCTGCCGAAGGTCCACTCCCAGTCGGCCGCGTTGGTCCACTGCCGGTAGGTGACGGCCTGCAGCGCCACCCGCTGGTAGCTGCCGCTGCGCTGGCCGGCCTCGGCGCTCTGCCAGTCGGCGAGCGCGCTGGCGCCGCCCGGCTGGGTCCAGTCGACGACCAGCTTCACGTGCCGGCCCTCGAACCTGCGGCTGCTGTCGTCGTAGTCCTTGCCCGCGTCCGCCAGCCAGTCGGGCAGCACGATGGAGAAGCCCGACGGGTCCTTGTACTCGCGGTAGCCCGCGGGGACGGCCGCGGCGGCCGGCGGGGTCGTGACCGGCGGGGTCGCGGCCGAGGCGGCCGGCTGGGTCGCCGGCGGCTGGCCGGCCGTCGCCTGGGTGGCCGGCGCCGCGGCCGACGGCGCCGCCCCCGCGGCGCTCTGCGCCGGGTCGGCCGTGGAGTTCTGCGGCGCGTTCTGCGAGGCGCTCCCGGCCGGGCTCACCGGCTGGCCGCCGTCCTGGCCCGGCGCCGGGTTCGCGGCCGGCGCGGAGCCGGTCGCGCCCTTCGCCGTACCGCCCTGACCGGAGTCGCCCAGCGCCTGGGAGAGGACCACCGCGGCGATCAGCACCACGAGGGCCACCAGCAGGATCAGGGCCCGCTTGCGCCCGCCCACGGCCCGTACCAGCCCGGCGCCGCGCCGGGCCCGGACGGTCTCGCCCGCCGACCACTGGCCGGGCGCGGGCGCGGCGGCGCTCTCGGCGGGGTCCGGGGTCCGGGCGGCGGCGGGCGCCGGCGCCCCCGGGTCCGCCGGCTGCGGGGCCTTGGACCTGCTGCCCACCCGGACGGTGCCCAGCAGCCCGGCCACCGGGCGGCGGTCGCCGGCCGGGGCGTCCCCGACCGGGGCGTCCGCGGCGGCCGGCGGGGTCGCGTCCGGCGCGTCCGCGACCGGCACCCGCTGCTGGGTGGTCGCCTCGGACTTCACGGTGGCCTGGGCCACCACGCGCCGCAGCATCGCCCGGGTCTGCGAGGCGTCCAGGCGCCGCGCCGGGTCCTTCTCCAGCAGCCCCTCGATGACCGGCTTCAGCGGGCCGGCGTTGGCCGGCGCGGCCAGGTCCTCGGTCATCACGGCCGTCAGGGTGGCGAGCGCCGAACCCCGGTCGTACGGGGGCTTGCCCTCCAGCATCGCGTAGAGCGTGCCGCCCAGCGACCACAGGTCGGCCGGCGGCCCGGGCTTCTGGCCCCTGGCCCGCTCGGGCGATATGTAGGAGGGCGCGCCGACCAGCATCCCGGTCGAGGTCACCGACGCGTCCCCCTCGACGCTGGCGATCCCGAAGTCGGTGAGCACGACCCGGCCGTCCTCGCCGATCAGCACGTTGGAGGGCTTCACGTCGCGGTGCAGGATCCCGTGGCTGTGGGCGGCGCCGAGCACGCCCAGCAGGTCGAGGGCGATCTCGGCCGCGCGGACGGGCGTGAGCGGGCCGTCCTCCTTGATCACCTCGGCCAGCGAGCGGGACTCCACCAGCTCCATGACGATCCACGGCCGGTCGTCCTCCTCGACCACGTCGAAGACGGTGACCGCCGCGGTGTGCCGGATCCGCGCCGTCGCCTTGGCCTCGCGCAGCGTGCGGACGATCAGGCGGTGCTTCTCCTCCTCGTCGACACCGCCGTGCATCCGCAGTTCCTTGACCGCGACGACCCGGCCGAGCATCTCGTCCTCGGCCCGCCAGACGGTACCCATACCGCCCCGTCCGAGCACTGCGTTCAGCCGGTAGCGTCCGGCCAGGAGACGGCCGGTGGAACCCTGCGCCTGGGTCATTTGGAGAGTTCCCCCATGTGGTGCTGGCGGTCGAAGTGACGGCGTATCGGCCCGGCGTCGGGCTCCGCATGCCAAGCCTCCATCATCCCCTGTCGACGGGCTCCCCGACCACCCGGCCCCTGGCCCGCGGGGCGGGGCCGCCGGAGCCGCGACGGCGTGCGCCGTCGCACGACCGGCGCTCTGTGCCCGACCCGTAATCAAATCCCTGTGTTCCGGGGCGCATCGGCGCTGCTAACCTTCGACGCCGCCGCACCACACGTCCCCGGGGGGAACCCGCATGACCGCACCCGCGCCAGGCTCTGACGGCAAGGCAGGCCCCGCGGCCCAGCACTACGCCGCGCCGATGTACGAGCCCGAGGCCCCGGTCGGCTACGTGGCGCCGGGCATGCCCGGCGCACCGGCACCGTACGCGTACGCCCCGCTGCCGCCCAGCGCGCGCCGGCGCCCGAACGCCGTCGCCGCGGTGGCGGCCGCCCTCGGGGGCATGCTGGCCGGCGCGCTGGCGTACGGGTTCCTGACGAAGGCCCTGGACCGGGAGTTCGGCTGGCTGGTCATCGGCCTGGCGGCGGCCGTCGCCTGGCCGCTGGGCAAGCTGGGCGGCCGCAATCCGGTGCTGCCGGTGGTCGGCTCGCTGCTGGCGGCGCTCTCGCTGCTGCTCGGCCAGTTCTTCGGGGTCACCCTGTACCTGCACGAGCTCACCGGGGCCTCGGTCGGCGAGCTGTTCGGCCCGCAGTTCGACCTCACCGTCGAGGGCTGGAAGGCCACCCTGGAGCCGCTGGACGCCCTGTTCTACGGGATCGCGGTCTTCGAGGGCTTCGTCTTCACCCGGCGGACGGCCGGCTGACCCCGGACGCGCCCGTGGCCCCCGCCGGATCGCTCCGGCGGGGGCCACGGGTCTGTCGTCGTCAGCCGTGCTGCGGCGCCGAGTTGACCGTGACCTCGACCCGCTGGAACTCCTTGAGCTCCGAGTAGCCGGTGGTGGCCATCGCGCGGCGCAGGGCGCCGAAGAGGTTCATGGTGCCGTCGGGGGTGTGCGACGGGCCGGTGAGGATCTCCTCGGTGCTGCCGACCGTGCCGAGGTCCACCCGCTTGCCGCGCGGCAGCTCCTCGTGGACGGCCTCCATGCCCCAGTGGAAGCCCTTGCCCGGGGCGTCGGTGGCCCGCGCCAGCGCCGCGCCGATCATCACCGCGTCCGCGCCGCAGGCCACGGCCTTGGCGAGGTCGCCGCTGTAGCCCACGCCGCCGTCGGCGATCACGTGCACGTACCGGCCGCCGGACTCGTCCATGTAGTCCCGGCGGGCGGCCGCGACGTCCGCCACCGCGGTCGCCATCGGCACCTGGATGCCGAGCACGTTGCGGGTGGTGTGCGCGGCGCCGCCGCCGAAGCCGACCAGCACGCCCGCCGCGCCGGTGCGCATCAGGTGCAGGGCCGCGGTGTACGTGGCGCAGCCGCCGACGATCACCGGGACGTCCAGCTCGTAGATGAACTGCTTCAGGTTGAGCGGCTCGGCCGCGCCGGACACGTGCTCGGCGGAGACCGTGGTGCCCCGGATCACGAAGACGTCGACGCCGGCGTCCACTACGGCCTTGGAGAACTCCGCGGTGCGCTGCGGCGACAGGGCCGCGGCGGTGACGACGCCCGACTCGCGGACCTCCTTGATGCGCTGCCCGATCAGGTCGGCCTGGATCGGCGCCGCGTAGATCTCCTGCAGGCGGCGGGTGGCGGCGGCCTCGTCGGTCATCGCGGCGATCTCGTCGAGCAGCGGCTGCGGGTCCTCGTACCGGGTCCACAGGCCTTCGAGGTTCAGCACGCCGAGCCCGCCGAGCCGGCCGATGTTGATGGCCTGCTGGGGCGAGACCACGCTGTCCATCGGGGCCGCCAGGAACGGCAGCTCGAAGCGGTAGGCGTCGATCTGCCAGGCGATCGAGACCTCCTTCGGGTCCCGCGTACGGCGGCTGGGGACGACGGCGATGTCGTCGAAGGAGTACGCCCGGCGTCCGCGCTTGCCTCGCCCGATCTCGATCTCAGTCACTTCGAGCCCTTCCGGTTTTCTCGCTCATACCTGCCGGGTCACCCCGGCCGCCCCCAGTATCCCGCACCCGCGGGCCCGCGCGGCGCAGCCGGTCAACGGGCGGACAGCCGGCGGGCACCGGGGGCACCGCCGCCGAACAGCGCGGGAGGCCCGCCACCGGGTGGTGGCGGGCCTCCCGCGGGCCGGCGAGCGGGGTGCTCAGCGGCTGGTGTAGTTCGGGGCCTCGACGGTCATCTGGATGTCGTGCGGGTGGCTCTCCTTGAGGCCCGCGGAGGTGATCCGGACGAACCGGCCCTTGCTCTCCATCTCGGCGACGGTGGCGGCGCCCACGTAGCCCATGGTCTGGCGCAGACCGCCGACCAGCTGGTAGAGCACCGCGGAGAGCGGGCCGCGGTAGGGGACCTGGCCCTCGATGCCCTCGGCGATCAGCTTCTCGTCGGAGGAGACCTCGGCCTGGAAGTAGCGGTCCTTGGAGAAGGACTTCGCCTGGCCGCGGGTCTGCATGGCGCCCAGCGAGCCCATGCCGCGGTAGGACTTGAACTGCTTGCCGTTGATGAAGAGCAGCTCGCCGGGCGACTCCTCGCAGCCGGCCAGCAGGCTGCCGAGCATCACGGTGTCGGCGCCGGCGGCGAGCGCCTTGCCGATGTCGCCCGAGTACTGCAGGCCGCCGTCGCCGATCACCGGCACACCGGCCGCCTGGCAGGCGAGCGCGGCCTCGTAGATCGCGGTGACCTGCGGGACGCCGATGCCGGCGACCACGCGGGTGGTACAGATGGAGCCGGGGCCGACGCCCACCTTCACGCCGTCCACGCCGGCGTCGATCAGCGCCTGGGCGCCGTCGCGGGTGGCGACGTTGCCACCGACGACGTCGATGCCGACGGCGGCCTTGATCTTGGCGATCCAGGACAGCGCGTTGTGGCTGTGGCCGTGCGAGGTGTCGACGACCAGGAAGTCCACGCCGGCGCCGACCAGCGCCTGGGCGCGGTCGAAGGCCTCGGCGCTGGCGCCGACGGCGGCGCCGACCAGCAGGCGGCCCTCGGCGTCCTTGGCGGCGTTCGGGTACTTCTCGGCCTTGACGAAGTCCTTGACGGTGATGAGGCCCTTGATCCGGCCCTCGTCGTCGACCAGCGGCAGCTTCTCGATCTTGTGGCGGCGGAGCAGCCCGATCGCGTCCTCGCCGGAGATGCCGACCTTGCCGGTGATCAGCGGCATCGGCGTCATGATCTCGCGCACCTTGCGGCTGCGGTCCGACTCGAAGGCCATGTCGCGGTTGGTGACGATGCCGAGCAGCCGGCCGGCCTCGTCGGCGATCGGCACGCCGCTGATCCGGAACTTGGCGCAGAGCGCGTCGGCCTCGCCGAGGGTGGTCTCCGGGCCGACCGTGATCGGGTCGGTGACCATGCCGGACTCGGAGCGCTTGACCAGGTCGACCTGGTTGACCTGGTCCTCGATCGACAGGTTGCGGTGCAGGACGCCGACGCCGCCCTGACGGGCCATCGCGATCGCCATCCGGGACTCGGTGACCTTGTCCATGGCGGCCGAGAGCAGCGGGATGTTCACCCGCACGTTGCGGGAGACGCGCGAGGACGTGTCCACCTGGTTCGGCAGCACCTCGGAGGCCCCGGGCAGCAGCAGGACGTCGTCGTACGTGAGTCCGAGCATCGCGAACTTCTCGGGTACGCCTGCGGCGTTGACGCCGTCGTTGATGGGCATCTTGGGGGTTACCTTCCGTGGCCGGCCGAATCCATTGCAATGCGCCCGGTCGAGGGTGGGGGCGCACTGATCCTCGCTCGGGCGGACGACCGACCGTGGTACGGCCCCGTCACACCCGCGCGCTCACCGGCACAGGCACAGGCCACCGAAACGCTCGGTGCCTTGGAGGAACCTCCAGGGGAACCCCGTCCGCACCCACGAAACTTTGGCGACCAGCCCAGGCGCCGATACCCCATGGTACTGGCACCGGGAATGCCGACTCGCGCCCCCTTGACAACACTGATCACACGTGGGTGATTCCACGGTCCGTACGTGCCGGTACGATCACGCCGCGTTCCGGGATGCCCGGAAAGTCCGGCGGGCGCCGGCGTTCGGCGGCCCGGGGGCGGGACACGCCGGAACACGGAGCGCGGGACACGCCGGAACACGGGAGACGGTCGACCGCGGGCCGCGCCGGAGCGCGGGAGGCCCAGCCGTCAGGAGGATTCCTCCGCCAGCGCCCGCAGCCGGCTGAGCGCCCGGTGCTGGGCGACCCGGACGGCGCCCGGCGACATCCCGAGCACCTCGCCGGTCTCCTCCGCCGACAGGCCGGCGGCCACCCGCAGCAGCACCAGCTCGCGCTGACGGGCCGGAAGGTTGGAGAGCAGCTCCTTCGCCCAGGCGGCGTCACTGCTGAGCAGCGCGCGCTCCTCGGGGCCGAGCGCGTCGTCCGGCAGCTCGGGGAGGTCGTCCGGCGGGATCACGGTCGATCCCGGCCCGCGCATCGCGGCCCGCTGCAGGTCGGCGATCTTGTGCGCGGCGATGCCGTAGACGAAGGCCTCGAACGGCCGGCCCTGGTCCCGGTAGCGCGGCAGGGCGCAGAGCACCGCCACGCAGACCTCCTGGGCGATGTCGTCCACGTGATGACGCGCACCGCCGGGCAGCCGGACCAGCCGACCGCGGCAGTACCGCAGCGCCAGGGGGTGGACGTAGGCCAGCAGGGTGTCGATGGCCGGACCCTCGCCGCGCACGGCGGCGGCGACCAGGTCGGCCATCAGCGGCGATCCGGCGGCCCCCAGAACGGGCGGGCGCTCCTCGCCGCCCGGGGCGGCGTGCGGCTCCCGGTCGACCTCTTCCGCCGACGGGCCGTCGGCGTACGGCGACTCCCGACCCGGGCCGGAGAGCCCGGCCTCCTCTGGGCCCGCCCCGCGGGGAGCGGGGTCAACGTCGTCGCGCATCGGTCCATGGTGCCTGGTCGGACCGGAAAACATGGCACCGCGTCCGGAGTTGTGCACCGGAACGTTATGCGCTGCCGCCGCCACACCGAGTACCGGCCGGCCGCCGTCCCGGGGCACGGTGGGCACGGGCGGGTCGAGCCCCGGACCGTCGTGCACCGGACCGTCGTGCACCGTGCCGCCTCCCGCCCCGCCGCCGTCGGTTGTCCCGCCTGCCGCGCCGTCCGCCGAGTGTCCTGCGGCTGCGTCGTCCGCCGCAGTGCCTGTCCGCTGGTCCCCGAGGTGCTCCACTCCTCCATGGTGCAACCTCGGGACCGTAACGTCACACGTCTGCGCGAGGGGAATCGCGAGGAGGGTGCCGCGGGAGCCCGACCGGGGCCGGTCAGCGCACCAGGCCCCACCTGAACCCCAGGGCCACCGCGTGCGCGCGGTCCGAGGCGCCGAGCTTCTTGAACAGCCGTCGGGCGTGCGTCTTCACGGTGTCCTCGGAGAGGAAGAGCTCCCGGCCGATCTCCGCGTTGCTGCGGCCGTGGCTCATGCCCTCCAGCACCTGGATCTCACGCGCCGTCAGGGTCGGCGCCGCGCCCATGTCCGGGCTGCGCAGCCGGCGCGGGGCGAGCCGCCAGGTCGGGTCGGCGAGGGCCTGGGTGACGGTGGCCCGCAGTTCGGCGCGCGAGGCGTCCTTGTGCAGGTACCCCCGCGCACCGGCGGCCACCGCCAGGGCGACGCCGTCGAGGTCCTCGGCGACGGTGAGCATGATGATGCGCGCGCCCGGGTCGGCGGACAGCAGCCGCCGCACCGTCTCGACGCCGCCGAGTCCGGGCATCCGGACGTCCATCAGGACGAGGTCGGAGCGGTCGGCCACCCAGCGGCGGAGGACCTCCTCACCGTTCGTCGCGGTGGTGACCCGGTCGACACCGGGTACGGTCGCGACCGCGCGGCGAAGCGCCTCGCGGGCGAGCGGGGAATCGTCGCAAACGAGAACGGAAGTCATGACCGTCCTCCGCTGCTGATCCGCGTCACGTTGAGCCTCCTGGCTGGTACGAATCTCTCCGACACGGCCGATTGGCGACAGACCTCGTGCTGATCGCCGGTTCTCCCCGCGATCGTTCCCGACGTCCGGCGCCCGCTAACCGCCTCCGCACATCCAACGACCGTCACTCGAATGAGTTACGGCCTTCAGGGCCATCTCCACCACTGTACGTGGCCAACCCATCACGGATCGGCCGCATCGCGGGGCGCGCGCCGCACTTTTCTGCAGCTGGTGCGCGGTAGGCGCGCGACGCGCACGCCGGTACGGGACCGCACACCCGCACCGGCCACTCGATCGCCACGTGTCCGCCCGCCAAACCACATGCCCACTTTGCCCGTTTTTATAGCTTTTGTATGGTCATTGACTGTTGTGTCACTCTGTGGGTGACTTGTCCATGAGGTTGCCTTAAGTCATATTTCCAGGTGTCCACACCAGCGCACCGAAGCCCCGCCGAGCCGAGCCGAGCGATCCCCGGGCCGGCGCGGGGCCGACGAGCCCTTGAAGGGAATGAGCCATGGCAGATTTTTCCCGCCTCCCCGGCCCCAACGCGGACCTTTGGGACTGGCAGCTCTCCGCCGCGTGCCGAGGCGTGGACAGCTCGCTCTTCTTCCACCCGGAGGGCGAGCGCGGCGCCGCGCGCAGCTCGCGCGAGGCCAGTGCCAAGGAGGTCTGCATGCGCTGCCCGGTACGCACCGAGTGCGCGGCACACGCGTTGGCGGTCCGTGAACCGTACGGCGTGTGGGGCGGCCTCACCGAGGACGAGCGCGAGGAGATGATGGGCCGATCGCGCAACCGCCTGGCCGAGGTCCCGCTGACGATGCCGTCGGGCGTACGGCGCTAGACGACCGTCGCCGCACCGTGAGGAAACGTTTCTTCACGGCTTTCCCCGTGCCCGACCTCGACCAGATGCACTGCCCTCGTGCACTGCCCTCATGCACTGCTCTGATGACCTGACCTGATGACCTGACCTGATGCTTTGATCCGATGCTCTGATCCGATGCCCGACCTGATGATGCGCCGACCATCCCCGAACACCCGTCGACACCCCCGGCGC
This sequence comes from Kitasatospora sp. NPDC057015, assembly GCF_042673745.1. NCBI lineage: Bacteria > Bacillati > Actinomycetota > Actinomycetes > Kitasatosporales > Streptomycetaceae > Kitasatospora > Kitasatospora sp. NPDC057015. The sequence continues at coordinate 146,250 of NZ_JBHUSG010000005.1, read as the reverse complement.
CGGCCGGCCTGCGCGGCGTCCCGACCCCTGCGGCGCCCCTCCCGGTGCCACCGACCACGGCACCGCGACCACGGCACCCGCCCGACCCGGGCCCTCGCCCCCTCCGGGCCCGGGTCCGCGGCGGGTCAGCGGCGGGCGGCGGCTCCCGCCAGCCGGTCGAGCATCAGGGCCACGGCCGGCACCTCCGCGAGGTCCGGCAGGGTGAGGGCGACCACCTGGCGCAGCGCCGGCTCACCGGTGGCGGCCCGCAGCCCGACCGGCGACACGCCCTCCTGGCGCACCGAGTCCAGCGCCAGCCCCGGCAGCACGGCCACCCCGAGGCCGGCCGCGACCAGGCCGACCACCGCGGGGTAGTCGTCGGTGGCGAAGTCGATCCGCGGCTCGAAGCCGGCGGCCGCGCAGAGCTCCACGAGGTGGCCGCGGCACTGCGGGCAGCCGGCGATCCACTGCTCCTGCGACAGCTCGGCCAGCTCCACCGGCCGCTCGCCCGCCGGGTCGGCCAGCGGATGCCCGGCGGGCAGCAGTCCGACCAGCGGGTCGTCCAGCAGCGGGCGGACCACCAGGTCGGACCAGTCGTTGGCGGCCGCGGCGGCCGCCGCCTCCAGGACGGCCTCGGCGCGCGCCTCGCGCGGGGTGCCGTGCGGGGCGGGAACGGTCGCCGCGCCCTGCGAGTCCGGGTACCGGAACGCCAGCGCGACCTCGCACTCGCCGCCGCGCAGCATCGCCAGCGACTCGGTCGGCTCCGCCTCGACCAGCGACACCCGCAGCCCCGGGTGGGTGCTCCGCAGCTCGGCGACCGCGGGAGGCACCAGGGTGGAGCTCGCGGTCGGGAAGGACACCAGCCGCACCCGCCCGGCCCGCAGCCCGGCGATCGCGGCGACCTCCTCCTCGGCCGCCGAGAGTCCGGCCAGGATGCCGTTGGCGTGCTTCAGGAGCACCCGGCCGGCCTCGCTGAGCTGCATGCCCCGCCCGACCCGGACCACCAGCGGCGTGTCCACGGATTTCTCCAGGGCCTTCATCTGCTGGCTGATGGCGGGCTGGGTGCAGCCCAGCTCCCGCGCGGCGGCGGAGAAGGACCCGGTGCGGGCGACGGCACGCAGGACGCGGAGATGGCGGGCCTCGATCATGCCTCAGTTATAAGGCACTCTTTGCCATTGGCAAAATTATCCTGATATGTGGTTGAACATTGGAGCAGTACGCCGGAGGCCCGGCCGCACCCCATGGGGCGCGACCGGGCCTCCGGTCAACGGTCAGGCGTCAGTGCGAGTGGCCGTGGCCGCCGTGCGAGTGGCCCGCGGAGGCCTCCTCCTCGGCCGGCTTCTCCACCACGAGGGTCTCGGTGGTGAGCAGCAGCGAGGCGATCGAGGCCGCGTTCTCCAGAGCGGAGCGGGTGACCTTGACCGGGTCGATGACGCCGGCCTTCAGCAGGTCGCCGTACTCGCCGGTGGCGGCGTTGTAGCCGAAGCCCGCCTCCAGCTCGGCCACCTTGTGGGTGATGACGTAGCCCTCGAGACCGGCGTTCTGGGCGATCCAGCGCAGCGGCTCGGCGAGCGCCTTGCGGACGACGGCGACACCGGTCGCCTCGTCGCCGGACAGGCCCAGGCCGCCGTCGAGCACCTTCTGCGCGTGCACGAGAGAGGCGCCACCACCGGCGACGATGCCCTCCTCGACCGCGGCACGGGTCGCCGAGATGGCGTCCTCCAGGCGGTGCTTGCGCTCCTTGAGCTCCACCTCGGTGGCGGCGCCGACCTTGATCACGCAGACACCGCCGGCCAGCTTGGCCAGGCGCTCCTGCAGCTTCTCGCGGTCCCAGTCCGAGTCGGTGTTGGCGATCTCGGCCTTGATCTGGGCGACGCGACCGGCGACGGCCTCGGTGTCACCGGCACCGTCGACGACCGTGGTGTCGTCCTTGGTGATGGTGACGCGGCGGGCGGTGCCCAGCACCTCCAGGCCGGCCTGGTCGAGCTTGAGGCCGACCTCCTCGGAGATGACGGTGGCACCGGTCAGGGTGGCCAGGTCGCCCAGGATCGCCTTGCGGCGGTCACCGAAGCCGGGGGCCTTGACGGCCACCGCGTTGAAGGTGCCGCGGATCTTGTTCACCACGAGGGTGGACAGCGCCTCGCCGTCGACGTCCTCGGCGATGATCAGCAGCGGCTTGGAGGCACCGCCCTGCAGGATCTTCTCCAGCAGCGGGAGCAGCTCCTGGATGGAGGAGATCTTGCCCTGGTTGATCAGGATGTAGGGGTCCTCCAGGACCGCTTCCTGACGCTCCGCGTCGGTGACGAAGTACGGCGACAGGTAGCCCTTGTCGAACTGCATGCCCTCGGTGAAGTCGAGCTCCACGCCGAAGGTGTTGGACTCCTCGACGGTGATGACACCGTCCTTGCCGACCTTGTCGATCGCCTCGGCGATGAGCTCGCCGACCTGCGAGTCCTGCGCCGAGAGACCGGCGACGGCGGCGATGTCGTCCTTGCCGTCGACCTCGCGGGCGATCGAGAGGAGGTGCTCGGAGACGGCGGCGACGGCCTTGTCGATGCCCTTCTTCAGGGCGGCCGGGCCGGCGCCCGCGGCGACGTTGCGCAGACCCTCGTTGACCAGGGCCTGGGCCAGCACCGTGGCGGTGGTGGTGCCGTCACCGGCGACGTCGTTGGTCTTGGTGGCGACCTCCTTGACGAGCTGCGCGCCAAGGTTCTCGTACGGGTCGTCGAGCTCGACCTCACGGGCGATGGTGACGCCGTCGTTGGTGATGGTCGGGGCGCCGAACTTCTTGTCGATGACGACGTTGCGGCCCTTGGGGCCGATGGTCACCTTGACCGTGTCGGCCAGCTTGTTCACGCCGCGCTCCAGCGAGCGGCGGGCGTCCTCGTCGAACTGCAGAATCTTCGGCATGTTCCCGTTCCTCAGGGGTTACTGAATACGTGAGCCAACAGCCGCGCCCCGGGCCCCTGTCGGTGAAGACACGGATCCGGGGCGGGGCGGATACGGACCCGCGGGCCCGTGAGGTCTTACTTCTCGATGACCGCGAGAACGTCGCGGGCCGAGAGGACGAGGTACTCCTCGCCCTTGTACTTCACCTCGGTGCCGCCGTACTTCGAGTACAGGACGATGTCGCCCACGGCGAGGTCGAGCGGAAGACGCTGACCGTCCTCGAAGCGACCCGGTCCGACGGCCAGGACGACGCCCTCCTGGGGCTTCTCCTTGGCGGTGTCCGGGATAACCAGGCCGGAGGCCGTGGTGGTCTCGGCGTCGAGCGGCTGGACCACGATGCGGTCCTCGAGCGGCTTGATGGCAACCTTGCTGCTGGTGGTCACGTCCGAGCTCCCCTTCGGAGATTACGGGGTTGTCTTACAGGTAGTTGTGGTGCCTGCGTGTCTGCCGTCGCGGGGGTCAGACACGCTTCACCGTGTTAGCACTCACCCGGTGGGGAGTGCCAGGAACGACCATAGGGCGCCGTTAGCACTCAGTCAACCAGAGTGCCAACGGCGCGGCCGGGAGATTCCGGCGACCGCACGTGCGTACGGGTCGGCAGGGTGCGGAGCGCCGCGCGGAGCCGCCCCCGACCGGGGCGACCCCACACCGGGTTGAGTAGCCGTACTCAGGCGCCCGGCACCCGCCCGGCCACAGACTCGACGGCATGACCGCCGAACCCGCCGGACTCCACCGGCCGCTGCGCCTGGACCTGCTGCTGACCCTCGTCGTCCTGCCGATGGAGGCCCTGCTGGTCGCCGGAACCGCCCTGCTGACCTTCGCCCTGGCCTTCGGCGCCTCCGAGGGCGGGGGCGGCGCCTGGGTCGCCGCCCTCCTGGTCGTCGGCCCGCTGCTCGCCCTCGCACCGCCCGTCCTGGTGACCGTCCACTCCAGGAGGGCCGGGTTCCGGGTCCTGCCGGTGGCGGCCGCCCTGCTGCCGGTCGCCCTGCTGCTGCTGACCTCCGCACTCTGACCGCGGGCCGGGCCGGCCTCGCGGTCGCCGGCCGGGCGGGCTTCGCGGGCTCCGCCCGGGCGAGTAGGGCGCACGAGGCGGCGCCGGGCGGCGAGAATGGGCGGGTGGAGACCGAGAACCTGCAGGCCCTGCTGACCCCCGAGGGCCAGTCGCTGCTCGCCGAACTGCGCGACTACGCACCCGGCGACGAACTGGCGCTGGCCACCCGGCTGCGCCGCGACCACCCGGCGGAGCTGGTCTCCGCGGCCCTGGCCCAGGCCCGGCTGCGGCAGCGCGCCGAGGCCAAGTTCGGCGACGACGCCCGGCGGATGTACTTCACGCCGAACGGCGTCGAGCAGTCCACCCGGCGCAGCGTCGCCGAGTGGCGGGCCAGGCGGTTCGCGGCACTGGGCGTCCGGCGACTGGCCGACCTGTGCTGCGGGATCGGCGGCGACGCCGTCGCCCTGGCCCGGGAGGGGATCGCGGTGCTGGCCGTGGACCGCGACCCGGCGGCCTGCGCGGCCGCCGCGGCCAACGCGGCGGCGCTCGGCCTGTCCGGGCTGATCGAGGTGCGCTGCGCGGACGTCGCGGAGATCGACGTGACGGGCTACGACGCGGTGTTCACCGACCCCGCCCGACGGACCACCAAGGGCCGGGTCTTCGACCCCGAGGCGTACTCCCCACCGCTCTCCTGGGCGATCGAGGCGGGCCGGCGCACCCCGGTCGGCGCGCTGAAGATCGCCCCCGGCATCCCGCACGACCTGGTGCCCGAGGACGCCGAGGCCGAGTGGGTCTCCGACCACGGCGACGTGAAGGAGGCGGTGCTCTGGTTCGGGACGAAGGCCGCCGACCGGCACCGGGCGACCCTGCTGCCGCACGACCGCACCCTGACCGGCGGCGACCTGCCCGACCCGCCGGCCGGCCCGGTCGGGCGCTACCTCTACGAGCCGGACGGGGCCGTGATCCGGGCCCACCTGGTCGCCGAGGTCGCCCGCGAGGTCGGGGGCCGGCTGATCGACCCGATGATCGCGTACGTGACCTCCGACCGGCTGGTGGCCACCCGCTACGCGCACGCCTACGAGCTCACCGACGTGCTGCCGTTCAACGTGAAGAAGCTCAGGTCGCTGCTGCGCGAGCGCGGCGTCGGCACCGTGGTGATCAAGAAGCGCGGCCTCTCCATGACCCCGGAGGAACTGCGCCACAAGCTGAAGCCGCAGGGGCCGCACAGCGTGACCGTGATCCTCTCGCGGGTCGGCGACGGGCACCTGATGATGCTGGCCCGGCCGGTGTCGACCGGCTGAGCCGGCCGGCCGGGCGCGTGCCACGGGCGCGTGCGACGGGCGTTGGCCGGGCGCGCTCGGCGGGCCGGCGCTAGCCCGGCGCCTTGACGTAGTCCTCCAGCCGGGCCACCGCGAAGCCCTGCTCCTGGATGCGGCTGAGCAGCTCGCCGAACATCTGGGTCATGGTCTCGCCCTTGAGGTCCTTGGGCCCCCGGAAGTGGGCCAGGATGATGTCGCCCGGCTTCAGCTTCTTGTCGGCCGCCTGGTACTGCATGTCGTGGATCTGCATCGACTCGCGCCAGAGCACGATCGCGCGCGGGCCGCACTGCTGCACCGCCGTGTTGAGCGCGGGTGTGTGCGCGCCGTCGCCGTACGGCGGGCGGAACAGCAGCGGCGCGGTGCCGTACTGCTGGGTGAGGGCCGCCTGCGCCTCGCAGACCTCGGCCTTCTGCGCCTCGGGCGGCTTGGTGCTCATCGCCGGGTGGTCGACGGTGTGGTTGTGGATGTGGTTGCCGAGGGCCTGGAGCGGCTTGAAGTAGCCGTAGTCGTTCTTGACGATGTCGCGGGTCAGGAACATCGAGACCGGCACCCTGAGGTCGGTCAGCATCTCGACGAACTTCGGGTCCTTCTCCGCGCCGTCGTCGAGGGTGACGAAGACGACCTTGTCGGTGGTCGGGACTTCGCTGAAGACCGGCACGGCGCCCGTCGCGGTGAGCTTCAGGGGCTTGTCCGCGGGCGGCGCCGGGGCGGGCGGCAGCGGCTTGAGGTTCCATTTCGTCCAGACCGCCGGGGCCGCGTCCGAACCCGGCGAGGCCGTGCCGGCCGGCGGTGACGCCGGCGGCTGCGAGCGGGCCGGCGTGCCGGTGACGGCCGGCGGGCCGCTCGGCACCTCGGGGGCCGCTCCCCCGCACCCGCTGACCAGCGCGCCGAAGGCGAGGGCCCCCACCGCGTACGTCGTCGTCCTGCCCCGCCCGTACCGCTCCACCGCGCCGTGCCCCCCAGATCGTTCAGCCGACTCCCAGGAAGCACGCTACCGGCCGGCGGCCGGTTCCCCGGCGCGGCGCACTACTCGACGTGTTCGCTCGTGAACGCCCAGCGGTGGACCGGCCGGGCGAGCAGTCCGGCGGGCGGGTCGGCGACCGCCACCGGGGCGCCGTCCCACCAGGTGATCAGCAGCACCCGGTCGCCCGGCGCGCCGAGCACCTCGGCGCGCTCCAGGCCCGCGGAGCCGCGCAGCGCGGGCAGCGCGACGGCGTGCACCCAGGCGGTCAGCTCGGCGGCCCGGCCGTCGGCCGCCCGGGCCTCCCACATCGCGGCGACGGTCACCGCCCGCCGCCGAGCGCCCGGTAGGCCTGGCCGTGGACGTCGCCGTGCGCCCCGCCGTCCGTACCGGCGCCGGTGGCCGCGCCCGCGCCCGTGGCGGGCACGTGCACCTCGGTGACGGGCAGCGAGGAGTCCGCGGAGAGGTCGGCGGAGGACGGCGTACGGCCCCGCCAGACCATCTCGGAGCCGAGCGCGGCGACCATCGCCCCGTTGTCCGTGCACAGGCCCGGGCGCGGCACCCGCAGCCGGATGCCGGCCTTGTCGCAGCGCTGCCGGGCCATCTCGCGCAGCCGCGAGTTGGCGGCCACGCCGCCGCCGATCATCAGGTGGTCCACGCCGCTCTCCTTGCAGGCCTTGACGGCCTTGCGGGTGAGCACGTCGGTGACCGCCTCCTGGAAGGACGCGGCGACGTCCGCGACCGGGACGTCCTCGCCGGCCCGGCGCTTCGCCTCGACCCAGCGGGCCACCGCGGTCTTCAGGCCGGAGAAGGAGAAGTCGTACGCCGGGTCCTTCGCGCCGCTCAGCCCGCGCGGGAAGGCGATCGCCCGCGGGTCCCCCTCGCGGGCCATCCGGTCGACCACCGGGCCGCCGGGGAACCCGAGGCCGAGCACCCGGGCGACCTTGTCGAAGGCCTCGCCGGCCGCGTCGTCGATGGTCGCGCCCAGCGGGCGGACGTCACTGGTGATGTCCTCGCTGAGCAGCAGCGAGGAGTGCCCGCCGGAGACCAGCAGGGCCATCGTGGGCGAGGGCAGCCGGCCGTGCTCCAGCTGGTCCACGCAGATGTGCGAGGCGAGGTGGTTGACCCCGTAGAGCGGCTTGTCCAGCGCCCAGGCGTAGGCCTTGGCGGCGCTGACGCCGACCAGCAGCGCGCCGGCCAGGCCGGGGCCGGCGGTGACGGCGATGCCGTCCAGGTCCGAGGCCTTGACGCCGGCCGTGTCCAGCGCCCGCTGGATGGTCGGGACCATCGCCTCCAGGTGCGCCCGGCTGGCGATCTCGGGCACCACGCCGCCGAAGCGGGCGTGGTCGTTGACGCTGGAGGCGACCGCGTCGGCGAGCAGGGTGGTGCCGCGCACGATGCCGACGCCGGTCTCGTCGCAGGAGGTCTCGATGCCGAGGACGAGCGGTTCGTCAGCCATGGCGGGGGTCCTTGTTCACGTCGGTCTTCGGTTCGGTCTTGGGGTCGTCCAGGCGCATCACCAGCGCGTCCACGTTGGCGGGCTGGTAGTAGCCGCGGCGGATGCCGACCGGCTCGAACCCGAAACGCTCGTACAGGCGCTGGGCGCGCGGGTTGTCCACCCGCACCTCCAGCAGCAGCTCGGCGCAGCCGCGCCGGGCGGACTCCTCGATCAGGTCGGTGAGCAGCGCGGCGCCGAGTCCGGCGCCCTGCATCCGCTCGTCGACGGCGATGGTCTGCACGTCGCCCTCGCCGGCCACGGCCATCAGGCCGGCGTAGCCGACCACGGCGCCGTCGGGAGCGGTGGCCACGGTGTAGTGGCGGGTGCCGCCGGGGTGGGTCTCGGCGAGCTCGGACCAGTACATGCCGGTGGACCAGGCGTCCTCGGGGAACAGCCGCAGTTCCAGCTCCATCACCGGTGCGATGTCCCACCAGCGCATGGGTCGCAGGGTGGTGCCGCCCGGGCCGGCGGCGCCGTTCGGGCCGGGGCTCACGCCGGGAGCACCGCCTTGTAGCCGGCCGGGACCTGGGCGTCGGGGCGCCGGAGGTAGAGCGGGACGCAGGGCAGCAGTTCGCGGCCGGCGGCCAGTTCGGCGGCGGCGAAGGCGGCCAGGGCGCCGGCCGAGACGTGCTCGGGGCCCTGCGCGCCGGGGAAGACCTCGGGGTAGAGCAGCGCGCCGGCGCCGACCGACCGCGGTTCGGGCGTCAGGTCGGCCGGGCGGTCCACCGAGGGGCCCTCGGTCCGGACGCCGTCGGCGTCGTACGAGGCCCAGTAGACCTCCTTGCGGCGCGCGTCGGTGGCCACCGTGAACGGGCCGGTGACCCCCTCGGCGCGGGCCCGGTGGGCGATCGCGTCCAGGGTGCAGACGCCGTGCACCGGCAGGTCGAGGGCGTGTCCGAGGGCGGCGGCGGTGACCAGGCCGACCCGCAGTCCGGTGTAGGGGCCGGGTCCGACGCCGACGGCGATCCCGGTCAGCCGGTGCTTGTCGACGCCGGCCTCCCTCAGTACCTGGTCGACGGCGGGCAGGAGCAGCTCACCGTGCCGTCTGGCGTCGACCGTCCAGGCCTCGGCGAGGACGGTCGTGCCGTCGAAGACGGCGGCGGTGACGGCGGGGGTTGCGGTGTCGAACGCGAGCAGCAGCACGGGTCCAGGTTAGTTGGTCCCGCCGACCGGTCCTCGTCGCTCCCGCCGACCGGAATTCCGTGCCAGTACGGAACACACGTCCGGATCGGTGCGGGCGCGCCCGGCGGACCTGGCACGATTGGGGCCGACAGTTCCGGACGGTGGTGGGAGCAGACGTGGCGAAGATGGGTCCTGGAGTGGTGGTCACCGGGCTGACCCTGGGGGCCCTGGCGTTGGTGAGCATGCTGGCCTTCCAGGCCAACGGCGCCGTGGACCGCGCCGGCGGGCCGCCGAAGCCGGCCGAGAGCAGTGCCGCCCCCGGCCCCTCCGCCTCGACCGCGGCGCCGACCGCCTCCGCCACCCCGACCGTGCCGGCCCTGCCGGCCACCTCCGGCACGGGGCTGCGGGTGGTGTACTCGCTGGGCACGCACACCGTCTGGCTGGTCGATCCCAAGAAGACCCCGCAGGTCCAGGCCGCCTTCACGGTGGCACCGGGCTCGGTGGAGCCGTCCGCGGGCAACTACACGGTCTACAGTCGGCGGCCCACCACCACCGGCACCGACGGCAAGCAGATCGAGCACGTGGTGCTGTTCGCCCAGCAGAACGGCATCGTCTTCGGCTTCAGCGCGGCCCAGGACGGCGCCCTGCCGACGCCCGACCCGGCCGTGAAGACCGGCGGCATCCGCCAGAGCCGGCAGAACGGCCAGCTGCTCTGGGACTTCGCACCGAACGGGACCAAGGTCGTGGTCGTCGCCTGAGGTCGTGGTCGTCGCCCGAGGCCGCCCCGGCGCGGTGGTCCGCGGCGGATCGGCGCGGTCAGGCGGCGCTGCGCCGCCCCTCCGGCCGGCCTGCCGGCCCGCGGCGCCCCGGCGGTGTGGACACGGCCTCGGCGGCCGCGCAGGCGGCCAGCAGGGTGCGCATCGCGGCGCCGGGCTGAGCCGCGGCGGCCGGCCCGGCCCCTTGGCCGTGGCCGGGGGCGCCGGAGGCGGGACGGGCGGACTCGCCGGCCCGGTCACGCGGTGCGCGCTCCGGGGCGGGGGTGGTGCTCGACATGGCGCCTCCCTAGTTAGGCAGACCTAACCGCAGCACCCATCCCACCACGCCCGGCGCCCCGGCCGCAACATCTTCCCGACAACCTGTCGGAACCCGTCGCCGGCCGTCAGCCCTCGGCCAGCGCCGCCAGCTCCACCGCGTCCCAGCGCCGGCCGAGGCCGGTCAGCACCACCCGCCGCGGATCCGAGTCGTCGTCGGCCTCGCCGCCGGCGTCCCCGGTGCCGACCGGGGCCTGCGGCTGCGCGCCACCGAGCGTCCGCTCGATCCGCACCTCCAGGCGGTCGTCGGAGAGCTGCTCGACCTTGCCCTCGCCCCACTCGACCACCACCACCGACTCGGGCAGCGACACGTCCAGGTCGAGGTCCTCCATCTCGTCCAGGCCGCCGCCCAGCCGGTACGCGTCCACGTGCACCAGTGCCGGGCCGCCGACCAGGGAGGGGTGCACCCGGGCGATCACGAAGGTGGGCGAGGTGACGGCGCCGCGCACGCCGAGCCCCTCCCCCAGGCCCCGGGTCAGCGTGGTCTTGCCCGCGCCGAGCTCGCCGGAGAGCAGCACGAGGTCCCCCGGGCGCAACAGCCCGGCCAGTTCCCGGCCGAGCCGGCCCATCCGCTCGGGGGTGGGAACGGTGAGAGTGGCGTGCGAGCCCATGCGCGTGTCATGCCCTTCGGATCCGTGCGGCGCCGCCGGTCGGACGCCACCGCTACGGTGCCACATTCCCGGGCGGCCCCGCTTGCAGGGCAGCACAGCACAGGGCAGCGCAGGCCCGGACGCCCCGCCCGCCTCACTCGCCGCGGGCCGCCTCCAGGACGGACGCCGGCAGCGGGGCAGCCCCCGCGTACTGCGCGGCCTGCCGGAGCAGCACCGCCAGCCGGTGGTCGACCAGCTCGGGGCGCTCCAGCATCACCAGGTGCCCGGCGTTCTCCACCAGCAGCAGGTCGGCCTCCGGCAGCTCCCGGGCGATCGCCTCGCTGTGGCCGGGCGGGGTGAGCAGGTCCCGGGTGCCGGCCAGCACGAGGGCGGGGATGCCGCGCATGGCGGCCAGCGCGGCGTGCTTGTCGTGCCGGCCGAACGCCGGGTAGAACTCGGCGACCACGTCGATCGGGGTGGCGTCCAGCAGCTGCTCGGCGAACCGGGCCACGCCGGGGTCGACGTCCTGGCTTCCGAAGGAGAACCGGCGGTAGAAGACCGCCGCGAAGTCGGCCCCGAACCGCCGGGTGGCCTCGACGAGTTCGACCTGGCGGCCGAGCAACTTCATCATCCCCGGGGCGACCCGCCGGAAGATCTTCGCACCGACGGCCGGCAGGCCCAGCGTGACGCTGTCCCAGTCGCTCGCCAGGGTGCCGATCAGGGCGACGCCGGCCACCCGCTCGCGGAACAGCTCGGGGTGGCGGTCGGCGAGCGCCATCACCGTCATGCCGCCCATCGAGTGGCCCACCAGCACCAGCGGGCCCTCGGGCGCGACCGCGTCGATGACGGCCTTGAGGTCGCCGCCGAGCTGGTCGATGCCGGCCGGCTCGCCGGCCAGGTAGGAGCGCGAGCGCTCGGAGCGACCGTGGCTGCGCTGGTCCCAGAAGACCAGCCGCATGCCCTCGCGCAGCGCGGCCCGCTGGAAGTGCCAGCTGTCCTGGTTGAGGCAGTAGCCGTGGGAGAACACCACCGTCAGCGGAGCCCCGTCCTGCGCCGGGGAGCCTCCGAAGCTCCGGCGGCTGCTCGCCCGCACCAGCGCGCCGGAGCCGGCCAGCAGGCCGGGCAGCCCGGTGCGGTCCACCGGCCCCTGCTCGCCGCGCCGGCGGGCGAACCAGCTGCGTCTGGGGCCCCGGTGGTGGTCCTCGGGGTGCACCTGCACCGGATCGGGCCAGCCGGTGCCGTCCAGTTCGACGTACAGCTCGGTGCCGTCCGGAGCGGCCACCGTGCGCGGGCGCCCGCGCAGCGAGCCGTAGGGGGCGGTGGCGTCCAGCGCCTCGCGCGCCCGCCGGCGCATCGCCCGGCCGACGGTGAGGCGCTCGACCGCCACGCCCGCCGCCGCGCCGGCCGCGACCACACCCACCGAGATGCCGATCAGCCCGGCCCGGCTGACGCCCGCCGACGCGCTCTCGGCAGCCCGGGCCACGGCCACGATCGGGCTCCCCCCGCCCTCCTCGCTCATCGCTCCCCGTTCATCCCTCGATGGTGCCGACGTAGCGGCGCGGCACCCGGGCGCCGATCCGGGTGACGATCTCGTACGAGAGGGTGCCGCAGGCCCGGGCCCAGTCCTCGGCCGTCGGCTCGCCGTGCTCGCCGGGGCCGAAGAGCAGCACGTCCTCGCCGACCTGCGGGGTGTCGCCGCCGAGGTCGACCACGAACTGGTCCATCGCGACCCGGCCCGCCACCGTGCGCCACTTGCCGGCGATCTGCACCGGCCCGGTGTTGCTGGCGTGCCGGGGGATGCCGTCCGCGTAGCCGAGCGGGACCAGCCCGAGCGTGGTGCTGCCCGGGGTCGTGTAGTGGTGGCCGTAGCTGACGCCGTGTCCGCCCGGCACCTCCTTGACCAGGGCCAGCCTGGCCGTCAGCGACATCACCGGGTGCAGCCCGAAGTCGGCCGGCCCGCCGACCTCCGGGACGGGCGACAGCCCGTACACCGCCAGACCCGGCCGGACCAGGTCGTAGTGCGACTGCGGGAGCAGCAGGGTGGCCGGCGAGTTGGCCAGGTGCCGGACCTCGGGGCGCAGCCCCGCCCGCTCGGCGTGCGCCAGCGCGGCGGCGAAGCCGTCCAGCTGGGCCTGGATGGACGGGTGCCCGGGCTCGTCCGCCGCCGCGAAGTGCGACCAGACGCCGGCCACCCGCAGCAGGCCCTCCGCCTCGGCCCGCCCGGCGGCGGCCACCAGCTCGGGCCAGTCGTGCGGCTGGCAGCCGCCGCGGCCGAGGCCGGTGTCGGCCTTCAGGTGCACCCGGGCCGGAACACCGGTCTCGCGGACGGCGGCCAGCAGCTCGTCGAGCGCCCACTGCCCGCTGACCGAGATGTCGACGCCGGCGCGCAGCGCCTGCGCCCACGGACCGCCCGGGGTCCAGAGCCAGCACAGGATGCGGGCCCGGTCCGGGCCGATGCCGGCGGCCCGCAGCGCGAGCGCCTCCTCCGGGGTGGCCGTGCCGAGCCAGCTCGCGCCGGCTTCGAGCGCCGCCAGGGCGCACGGCAGCGCGCCGTGGCCGTAGGCGTCCGCCTTGACCACGGCCATCACGGCGGGCCCGCTGGTCCGCTCACGCAGCGCGGCCAGGTTGGCCCGCAGGGCGGCCAGATCGATGGTCGCCTCAGCCCGGTGGTGTCGACCGGGGGCGTCGGTGGAGGTGGCCGTCCCGGTCGTCTTCGCAGTTGTCATCGGGGTCAGTCTCCCAGACGGGGCCGGGTGCCCGCCGAACGGCCCGGCGGCGCGGCGCCCGGTCGGCGGCCGGTCCATCAGCGCCGACCGCCGGCGGCGGCGCCGGGCGCGCCGCCGTGGACGTCCCGCCAGACGGCCGGCAGCGTCCGGGCCACGTCCGTCGCCGCGACCGGCGCGCCGGTGCCCGCGGCCCGGCGGCCGGCCAGCCCGTGCAGGTAGGCGGCCACCGAGGCGGCGTCGAACGGTCCCAGACCGGCCGCCAGCAGGGAGCCGGCCAGGCCCGCCAGTACGTCGCCGCTGCCTGCCGTGGCCAGCCAGGAGGTGCCGGTCGGATTGGCCCGGGCCGTGCCGGTGGGCTCGGCGACCACCGTGGTGGAGCCCTTCAGCAGCGCCGTGGCCCGGTAGGCCGCCGCCAGCCGGCGCGCGGTGCGCAGCCGGGTCGCCGCCAGGTCCGCGGCCTGCGGCGGCGCGGACTGCTCGGCGCCGGCCAGCAGCCGGGCGGCCTCGCCGGTGTGCGGGGTGAGCAGGGTCGGGGCGGTGCGCCCGGCCAGCGCGGCGGGCCCGAGCCGGGCGAGTTCGGTGAGGCCGTCCGCGTCGACCAGCACGGGCACGTCGCTCGCCAGCGCCTCGCGCAGGGCCCGTTCGGCGCCGTCGCCGCCGCCGGGCCCCACCACCCAGGCCTGGACCCGCCCGGCGCCGGCCGGTCCGCCCTCGGTGACCAGCACCTCGGGGAAGCGCCGGACCACCTCCTCGGCCGCCGTCCCGACGTACCGCACCGCGCCGGCGCCGCCGCGCAGCGCCCCGGCGACCGCGAGCACCGCCGCCCCCGGGTAGCGGGCCGACCCGGCCGCCACGCCCACCACGCCCCGCCGGTACTTGTCGCTCTCGGCGTCCGGCCGGGGCAGCAGCGCGGCCACGTCCGGGTGCTGCAGGGCCGTCAGGGCGGCCTCCGGCAGGTCCAGCCCGATGCCGACCAGCTGGACCGTCCCGGCGTACGAGGCCCCCGGGTCGATCAGCAGCCCCGGTTTGAACGTCCCGAACGCCACGGTCACGTCCGCCCGCAGCGCGGCGCCCGGCACCTCGCCGGTGTCGGGGTCGACCCCGCTCGGCACGTCCACGGCGACCACCGTGCCGGGGCGCGGCGCCGCGGCGTACGGCTGGGCGGCGGGCCGCAGCCCGCCCCGGCCGCCGATGCCGACGATGCCGTCCAGGGCGAGGTCGGCGCCGGTGAAGGCCGCGAGTCCCGCCTCCCGGTCCGTCAGCACCCGGCCGCGGGCGGCCCGCAGTGCGGCGAGGCCGCCGGGGTGGGCCCGGTCGGGGTCGAGCAGGACGGCGGTGACGGCGGCGCCGCGCCGGGCGAGCAGGGCGCCGGCGTACAGGGCGTCACCGCCGTTGTCCCCGCTGCCGGCCAGCACCGTCACGCGGCTGCCGTAGACCCGGCCGCGGGCTCCGGTGAGCAGCCGGGCGCAGGTGGCGGCGAGGCCGGCGACGGCCCGCTGCATCAGGGTGCCGTCCGGCAGCCGGGCCATCAGTGCGGCCTCGGCCGCCCGGACCTGCTCGACGGTGTGTGCGTGGCGCATTCCTCGGCCTCCTGGGGGCTCGGTGCCGGGGGGCTCAGCCTTCGGCGATCACTACCGCCGACGCTACGCCCGCGTCGTGGCTGAGCGACACGTGCCACGAGCCGACGCCGAGTTCGGCGGCGCGGGCGGCGACCGTCCCGGTGACCCGCAGCACCGGGCGGCCCGAGCTCTCGGTGTGCACCTCGGCGTCGTGCCAGTGCAGCCCTCCGGGTGCGCCGAGGGCCTTGGCCAGCGCCTCCTTGGCGGCGAACCGGGCCGCCAGCGAGGCCGGGGAGCGCCGGGCGCCGGAGGGCAGGGTCAGTTCGGCCGCGGTGAACAGCCGCTCCGCCATCCCGGGCGTGCGCTCCATGGCGGCGCCGAACCGGTCGATGGCGGCCACGTCGATGCCGATCCCGATGATCACTCCGGTACTCCTCCGTGTCGTCCGCCCGTGTCGTCCGCGGTGAGGGCCGCCCGCTGCCGCGGACCTTACGGCACACTTTCGGGTGAGAGCCGCTGCGAACCCCCGCCGGCTTCGGTCCGTACGCCTACCGTGTCGCGTGGCACGGACCAGCAGGAGGGAGAAAGGCCATGGTCGCCATGCCCGCCGTCGAGCACCCCCTGACCGAGGACGACGTCCTCCAGGCGTTCCTGGAGCTGGAGACACCGGCCGGTTTCAAGGCCGAGCTCATCGAAGGGGAGATCGTCGTGACCCCACCGCCTGACGGTGACCACGAGGACGCGATCGCACGGTTCGCACGTGCAGTCGCCCGACACGCAGCGGAGGAGTTGTACGTCAGTGGAGGCAAGGGCCTGATCACACCGAACGGTCGTTTCATCCCTGACGCCACGGTGGCACCGGTCGGACGCTTCCGAGCCCAGGAGTCCTGGTCGAAGCCGACGGATGTCAGGCTCGTACTGGAGGTCACCTCGACCCGTCCCGACAACGACCGCGGTGCCAAACGCCTCGGCTACGCCGCCGCCGGCATCCCCTGCTACCTGCTGGTCGACCGCACCGACGGCAACGTCACGCTCTTCACCGACCCGGAGGACGGCGACTACACCGCCCACGTCCAGGTCCCGTTCGGCAAGCCGCTGGACCTGCCGGCGCCGTTCTCCTTCGCGCTCGACACGGCGCCCCTGCGGTAGGGCCCCCGAACCCAGGGCACCGCCACCGCAGGGGCGCACGCACGCGCTCGGACGGACTACTCGACGGTGACCGACTTCGCCAGGTTGCGCGGCTGGTCCACCTCGTGGCCCTTGGCGGTGGCCAGCTCGCAGGCGAAGACCTGCAGCGGCACCGTCGACACCAGCGGCTGGAGCAGCACCGGCGTGGCCGGGATGCGGATCAGGTGGTCGGCGTACGGCACGACCGCCTCGTCGCCCTCCTCGGCGATCACGATGGTCCGCGCGCCGCGGGCCCGGATCTCCTGGATGTTGGAGACGATCTTGTCGTGCAGGATCGACCGGCCGCGCGGCGAGGGAACGACCACCACGACCGGCAGCCCCTCCTCGATCAGCGCGATCGGGCCGTGCTTGAGCTCGCCCGCCGCGAAGCCCTCGGCGTGCATGTACGCCAGCTCCTTGAGCTTGAGCGCACCCTCCAGGGCGACCGGGAAGCCCACGTGCCGGCCGAGGAAGAGCACCGACTTGGCGTCGGCCAGCGAGCGGGCCAGCTCGCGGACCGGCTCCATGGTCTCCAGCACCTGCTCGATCGCCTTCGGGGCGTCGCCGAGCTCCTTGATGACGGCGAAGATCTCGTCGCCCCACTTGGTGCCGCGGACCTGGCCGAGGTAGAGGGCGACCAGGTAGCAGGCGACCAGCTGGGTCAGGAACGCCTTGGTGGAGGCGACCGCGACCTCGGGGCCGGCGTGGGTGTAGAGCACCGCGTCGGACTCGCGCGGGATGGTCGAGCCGTTGGTGTTGCAGATCGCCAGCACCTTGGCGCCCTGCTCGCGGGCGTGCCGCAGCGCCATCAGGGTGTCCATGGTCTCGCCGGACTGCGAGATGGCGATGACCAGCGTCCGCTCGTCGAGGATCGGGTCCCGGTAGCGGAACTCCGAGGCGACCTCGACCTCGCAGGCGATCCGGGTCCAGTGCTCGATCGCGTACTTGGCGATCATGCCCGCGTGGAAGGCCGTGCCGCAGGCGACGATGACGACCTTGTCGACGGCGCGCAGGTCCGCGTCGGCGATCCGCAGCTCGTCGAGGGTGAGCCGGCCGTCGGTGCCGATCCGACCGAGGAGGGTGTCGGCGACGGCCTTCGGCTGCTCGGCGATCTCCTTGAGCATGAAGTAGTCGTAGCCGCCCTTCTCGGCGGCCGAGGCGTCCCAGTCCACGTGGTACTCGCGCACCTCGGCGGGGTTGCCGTCGAAGTCCGTGACGGTCACCGCGTCGTGGCGCAGCTCGACGACCTGGTCCTGGCCCAGCTCGATCGCCTCGCGGGTGTGCGCGATGAACGCGGACACGTCGGAGGCGAGGAAGTTCTCGCCCTCGCCGCGGCCGACCACCAGCGGCGAGTTGCGGCGGGCGCCGACCACCACGTCGGGGGCGTCCGCGTGCACGGCCACCAGGGTGAAGGCACCGTCCAGGCGGCGGCAGACGATCCGCATCGCCTCGGCGAGGTCGCCCTCGTAGGCCTCGCCCAGCAGGTGCGCGACGACCTCGGTGTCGGTCTCCGAGCGCAGCGTGTGGCCGCGCTCGGCGAGCTCCGCCCGCAGCTGGGCGAAGTTCTCGATGATGCCGTTGTGGACGACGGCCACCTTGGCGGCGTCGTCCAGGTGGGGGTGGGCGTTGGCGTCCGTCGGGCCGCCGTGGGTGGCCCAGCGGGTGTGGCCGATACCGGTGGTGCCGCCGGGAAGAGGGGTCTCGGCGAGCGACTTCTCCAGGTTGGCGAGCTTGCCCGCCCGCTTGTCGGTGGCGAGGCTCCACTGCCCGTCGGAGCCCAGGGTCTGGACGGCCACACCGGCGGAGTCGTACCCGCGGTACTCCAGCCGTTGCAGACCTGCGATTACTACGTCAAGGGCGGGCTGAGCGCCCACATATCCAACAATTCCGCACATGCGTGCCAGCATAAGGGCCGCCCCCACGTGGCCTCACCCCCGAACGCGAAGCCCGCGTGACAGACACCACAGCGTGCCGTGCGGCCCGCACGGCCCACAATGGAGCACGTGCTGACCGAACTCTGTACGCGGGGCGCCGCCACGCCCGGCCCCTCCCCGTCCCCGTACGTGGACCTGAGCCGGGCCGAGTGGAGCGCGCTGCGCGAGCGTACGCCGCTGCCGCTGACCGCCGAGGAGGTGGAACGGCTCCGCGGTCTGGGCACCGCCCTGGACCTCGACGAGGTCCGGGACGTCTACCTGCCGCTGTCCCGCCTGCTGAACCTCTACATCCACGCCACCCACGAGCTGCGCGGGGCGGTGGGCACCTTCCTGGACACCGGGGACACCGAGCGCACCCGCACGCCGTTCATCATCGGGGTGGCCGGGTCCGTGGCGGTCGGGAAGTCGACCACGGCCCGACTGCTGAAGGCCCTGCTGGCCCGCTGGCCCGAGCACCCCCGGGTCGAACTCGTCACCACCGACGGGTTCCTGCTGCCCAACGCCGAGTTGCGCCGGCGCGGGCTGATGGCGCGCAAGGGGTTCCCCGAGTCGTACGACCGCCGGGCCCTGATGCGCTTCGTCGCGGACGTGAAGGCGGGCAAGGACCGCGTCACCGCCCCCGTCTACTCCCACCTGGTGTACGACATCGTGCCGGACGAGCGCCTCACCGTGGAGCGCCCGGACATCCTGATCGTCGAGGGCCTGAACGTCCTGCAGCCGGCCCTGCCCGGCACCGACGGCCGCACCCGGCTCGCGGTCGCCGACTACTTCGACTTCTCGATCTACGTCGACGCCCGCACCGACGACATCGAGAACTGGTACCTGTCCCGGTTCAAGAAGCTGCGGGACACCGCCTTCCAGGACCCGAACTCCTACTTCCGCCGCTTCACGGAGGTGCCGGAGGAGGAGGCGATGGACTACGGCCGCCAGGTCTGGCGCACCATCAACAAGCCCAACCTGGTGGAGAACGTGCTGCCCACCCGGGGCCGGGCCACCCTGATCCTGCAGAAGGGCCCCGACCACAAGGTCCGCCGGGCCCTGCTGCGCAAGCTCTGACACCGCACCGCCTCCCTCGCGACGGCCGGCGCCCCGCCGGAGACTCTCCGGCGGGGCGCTGACCGCTGTTCAGGTGGCGGTGCCTCAGCCCAGGTACGTGCGGACCACCTCGGCCAGCCGCTCCGCGACGGCCTTCGCCTGCACCTGGTCCGCGGCCTCGACCATCACCCGGACCAGCGGCTCGGTGCCCGACGGGCGCAGCAGCACCCGGCCGGTGCCGCCCAGCTCGGCCTCGGCCTCGGCGACGGCGGCGATCAGCTCGGGGCAGCTGTCCACCCGGCTCTTGTCGACGCCCTTGACGTTGATCAGCAGCTGCGGCAGCCGGGTCATCACCGCCGCGAGGTCGGCCAGCGGCTGCTTGGTGGCGGCGAGCCGGGCGCCCAGCATCAGGCCGGTCAGCGTGCCGTCGCCGGTGGTGGCGTGGTCCAGCAGGATGACGTGGCCGGACTGCTCGCCGCCCAGGGCGAAGCCGTGCTGCTTCATCTCCTCCAGCACGTAGCGGTCGCCGACCGCCGTCTGGACGAGGTCGATGCCCTCGCGCTCCATGGCCAGCTTGAAGCCCAGGTTGGACATCACGGTGGCGACCGCGGTGTTGCCGCGCAGGGTGCCCGCCTCGCGCATGGCGACCGCGAGGATCGCGATGATCTGGTCGCCGTCCACCTCGTTGCCGTCGGCGTCGGCGGCCAGGCAGCGGTCGG
Organism: Kitasatospora sp. NPDC057015; assembly: GCF_042673745.1. Classification (NCBI taxonomy): domain Bacteria; kingdom Bacillati; phylum Actinomycetota; class Actinomycetes; order Kitasatosporales; family Streptomycetaceae; genus Kitasatospora; species Kitasatospora sp. NPDC057015. Next base: position 126,610 of record NZ_JBHUSG010000005.1, on the reverse strand, counting down.
CGTCACCGTCCAGGGCGATGCCGAGGTCGGCCTTGTGCTCGGTCATCGCCGCGCGCAGCTTGTCCAGGTGGGTGGAGCCGACGCCGTCGTTGATGTTGAGGCCGGTGGGCTCGGCGCCCAGGGTGTGGACGACCTCCGCGCCGGCCCGGGCGAACGCCTCCGGGGCGACGTAGGCGGCGGCGCCGTGCGCGCCGTCGATGACGACCTTGACGCCGTCCAGGCGGTTGGGCAGCACGCCGATCAGGTGGGCGACGTACTTGTCGAAGCCCTCGGTGTACTCGCGCACCCGGCCGACGGCCGCGCCGGTGGGCCGCTTCCAGTCCTCGCCGGCGCCTTCGCGGTGGCGGTGGTAGTGCGCCTCGATGGCGTCCTCGATGCGGTCGTCCAGCTTGTGGCCGCCGCGGGCGAGGAACTTGATGCCGTTGTCGGGCATGGCGTTGTGGCTGGCGGACAGCATCACGCCGAGGTCGGCGCCGAGCGCGCCGGTGAGGTACGCCACGGCGGGCGTCGGCAGCACGCCGACGCGCAGGACGTCGACGCCCGCACCCGCCAGGCCGGCGATGACCGCGGCCTCCAGGAACTCGCCGGACGCCCGGGGATCGCGGCCGACCACGGCGACCGGACGATGCCCGTCGAAGGCCCCCGCATCACCGAGAACATGCGCGGCCGCCACCGAGAGGCCCAGGGCCAGTTCGGCCGTGAGGCCTTCGTTGGCCACACCGCGTACGCCGTCCGTACCGAAGAGTCGTCCCACTGTCCTGTCCTCCATTGCCGCTGCTGGCAGTCATCCTGTGGTGTCCCGGGCCGCCGCACAACGGCCGGGGAGCACGACGCCCCGGAGTACACGAGGTACTCCGGGGCGTATGAGCGCTTCCAGGGGCGCGCACCACCAGGGCGGTACGCACCCCCGGGGGCGCGACTAGCGCTTGCTGTACTGCGGCGCCTTGCGGGCCTTCTTGAGACCGGCCTTCTTGCGCTCGACGGCACGCGCGTCACGCATCAGGAAACCGGCCTTCTTCAGGGCGGCGCGGTTGTTGTCCACGTCGGCCTCGTTCAGGGCACGGGCGACGCCGAGGCGCAGCGCGTAGGCCTGACCGGACACGCCGCCACCCGAGATGCGGGCGACGACGTCGTAGCGGCCGTCGAGCTCAAGCAGCTTGAAGGGCTCGTTGACGGTCTGCTGGTGCACCTTGTTGGGGAAGTAGTTCTCCAGGGTGCGACCGTTGATCTTCCAGACGCCGGTGCCCGGGACGATGCGCACGCGGGCGATCGCCTCCTTGCGACGGCCGAGGCCGGCGCCCGGGGTGGCCTCGCCGAAGCGGCCGGCCAGCGACTCGGAGGTGTAGCTCTCCTCGGAGGTGTACTCGCCCTCGACGACGGTCTCGTCGAAGTCGACCTCAAGGGTTTCAGTGGTCTCGGCCACGGTGTTCCTCAGCTCCTGCTAATTGGGATGGGGTTTTGGTGGCCGGACTTACTGCTGCGCGACCTGGGTGATCTCGAACGGCACCGGCTGCTGGGCAGCGTGCGGGTGCTGGTCGCCCGAGTAGACCTTCAGCTTCGAGAGCATCTGGCGGCCCAGGGTGTTCTTCGGGATCATGCCCTTGATGGCCTTCTCGACGGCCTTCTCCGGGTTCTTGTCCAGGAGGTCGTCGTAGCGGACCGAGCGGAGACCGCCCGGGAAGCCGCTGTGGCGGTAGGCCAGCTTCTGGGTCTTCTTGTTACCCGAGAGGTGCACCTTGTCCGCGTTGATGATGATGACGAAGTCACCAGTGTCAACGTGCGGCGCGTAGATCGCCTTGTGCTTGCCCCGGAGGAGGTTGGCGGCCTGGGAGGCCAGGCGGCCGAGCACGACGTCGGTCGCGTCGATGACGTGCCACTGACGCTGGACGTCGCCGGGCTTGGGGCTGTACGTACGCACGGTCGTAGCCTTCGCTTTTCAGTGAGTGAGTCCTGACAGGAGCACCTGAACGAGAAGAACAGCCTGGCTCGCCTTGGACGCAATTCAAGGGGAGCCGCTGATCGTCGGCCGGGTGTCTCCGGCGTACCGACCTCTCACGTGAGATGGAGCGAGCCAATACGCACAACAAGCGCCCAGCCTACCGGGCGCATCCTTGGGGGTCAAAAAGGCCCGGCCGCCACCGGGGCCCGGTGGCGGCCGGATCGTTCGGAAAGGGCCCCTGACCTGGCACTCGTCAGCGGTCGCGGACGACCCGGGTCTCGTCCCAGACCGGCTCGGGAGCCTCGTAGACCCGGCCGTCGGAGCCGAACACCAGGAACCGGTCGAAGCTGCGGGCGAACCAGCGATCGTGGGTGACGCAGAGCACCGTCCCCTCGAAGGCCTCCAGGCCCTCCTGGAGGGCCTCGGCGCTCTCCAGGTCCAGGTTGTCCGTCGGCTCGTCCAGCAGCAGCGCGGTGACCCCGGAGAGCTCCAGCTTGAGGATCATCAGCCGGGCCTGCTGCCCGCCGGAGAGCGACTCGAACTTCTGCTCCTCCTGCCGGTCCAGCTCGTACCGGCGCAGCGCGCCCATCGCGGCCCCGCGGCTGAGCGCGTGCTCCTCCTCCACGATCGAGCGCACGGTGCGGCCGAACAGCTCGGGGTGCGCGTGGGTCTGCCGGAAGTGGCCGGGCACCACCCGGGCGCCGAGCTTCCAACTGCCGGTGTGCGCCACCGAGTCGTCGCCGGCCAGCATCCGCAGGAAGTGCGACTTGCCGGAGCCGTTGGAGCCGAGCACCGCGACCCGCTCGCCGTAGAAGACCTCCAGGTCGAAGGGCTTCATCAGGCCGGTCAGTTCCAGGTTCTCCAGGGTGAGCGAACGCACACCGGTACGGCCGCCCTTGAGCCGCATGGTGATGCTCTGCTCGCGCGGCGGCTCCTCCGGCCGGCCGGCCTCCTCGAACTTCTTCAGCCGGGTCTGCGCGGCCGCGTAGCGGGTGGCGAGGGCGTGGCTGACCGAGGCCGCCTGACGCAGGTTGACCACCAGCTTCTTCAGCTTGGCGTGCTCCTCGTCCCAGCGGCGGCCGAGCTCCTCGAAGCGGGCGAAGCGCTCCTTGCGGGCCTCGTGGAAGGAGTCGAAGCCGCCGCCGTGCACCCAGACGCTGCTGCCGCCGCCCCCGAAGCCGGACTCCACGGCGATGATCTTCTCCGCCGTCCGGGAGAGCAGCTCGCGGTCGTGCGAGATGTACAGCACGGTCTTGGAGGTCGCCCTGATGGCCTCCTCCAGCCAGCGCTTGCCGGGGACGTCCAGGTAGTTGTCCGGCTCGTCCAGCAGCAGGACCTCCTCCGGGCCGCGCAGCAGCGCCTCCAGGACGAGCCGCTTCTGCTCACCGCCGGAGAGGGTGTTCAGCCCGCGGAACTGGGCCCGGTCGAAGGGCAGCCCGAGGGCCGCCATGGTGCAGACGTCCCAGTCGGTCTCGTAGTCGTAGCCGTCGGCGTCCGCCCAGTCGGAGAGCGCCTGGGCGTACGCCATCTGGGTCTTCTCGTCGTCCTGCGCCATCATGGCCAGCTCGGCGGCGTCCACCGCCTTCGCCGCCCTGGCGATCCGGGGCGGGGCGACGGAGACCAGGAGGTCCCGTACCGAGGCGTCCGGGGCCAGCGCGCCCGGCGTGTCGCGCTGGTCCTCCCGGCCGGTGGTGCCGACGAACTGGCGCATCACACCGAGCCCGCCGCTGATCGTCACGCTGCCGCCGTGCGACTGGATGTCACCCGCGATCATGCGCAGCAGGGTGGTCTTGCCGGCCCCGTTGGCGCCCACCAGGGCCACCGCGGAGCCCTCCCCCACCCGGAAGGACGCGTCGTCGAACAGCACCCGCCCGTCCGGCAGGTAGTACTCAAGGTGTGAAATCTCGACGTGTCCCATATGGCGGATTTTGCCAAGAGAACCGCCGTGGGCCCAAACGGATTACCCCTCGGTCCGCGGCTGCCCCGGCAGGGTGCGCATCCGGCGGGCCGCCCGGTTGCGCTCGGCCAGCTGGTCGTCGGCCGGGTAGCCGACCTCCTCCAGCGTCAGCCCGTACGGCCGGATCACGTTGACGGCCGAGTTGCGCACCCCGCCGGCCAGCACCTCGCCGGGGAACTCCACCGGCCGGTGCCCGTCGCCGACCAGCAGCATCGCGCCGACCAGGGCGCGCACCATGTTGTGGCAGAAGGCGTCGGCCCGGACGGTGGCGACCGCCAGCGAGCCCGCCACGCCCGCGGTGTGGCTGTCGGCCGGCACCCGCTCCCAGTACAGGTCGAGCAGGGTGCGGATGGTGGTGGCGCCCTCGCGCTTCTTGCAGTACGCGGCGAAGTCGTGCTCGCCGAGCAGCAGCTTCGCGGCCTCGTTCATCCGGTCCACGTCCAGCGGGCGGTCGTGCCAGAGCACGTGGCCGCGCAGCAGCGGGTCCACGCCGCCCTGGTGGTCGGCCACCCGGTAGGCGTAGCGGCGCCAGATCGCCGCGAAGCGGGCGTCGAAGCCGGCCGGGGCCTCGCTCAGCCGGTAGATCCGGACGTCCCCCGGCAGCCGCCCGGCCAGGCGCCGCAGCAGCTTCCCGCCGTGCGCGGCCCACAGCTCCACCGGCAGGTCCACGTGGGCGACCTGCCCGCGGGCGTGCACGCCCGCGTCGGTGCGCCCGGCCACCGTCAGGTCGTAGGTCTCCTCGCTGCGGGTGACCACCTTCAGGGCGCTCTCGATCTCGCCCTGGACGGTGCGGCGGCCCGGCTGGCGGGCCCAGCCGGAGAAGTCGGCGCCGTGGTAGGCCAGGTCCAGCCGGATCCGGACCGTCCCCTCGGCCGGGCCGTCCTGCTGCGGGCCCGCGGTCTGCGCGCAATCCTTGAGCACTGCTACTCCAGAAAGATATGGCTGCGTCTTGGCAACAGAACGGGCCCGCTCCCCCATCGCTGGGAGAACGGGCCCGGACTCACACCGGAGGGTGTCAGGCGGTCTCGACCTCGGGGGTCTCGTCGGCCTTGGTCTCGGCGGCCTGCTCGGCCTCCTTGACGGCGCGCTTGGTGGCACCCTCGGCCTCGCCGACGGCGGTCTGCGCGACGGTCAGGGCCTCGACCAGCTCGATCACGGCCATCGGGGCGTTGTCGCCACGACGGGGACCGATCTTGGTGATGCGGGTGTAGCCACCGGGGCGGTTCTCGTAGCGCGGCGCGATCTCGGTGAAGAGGGTGTGCAGCACGGAGACGTCGGTGATCGTCTTGCGGACGATGCGACGGTTGTGGATGTCGCCGACCTTCGCCTTGGTGATCAGCTTCTCCGCCAGCGGGCGCATCCGACGGGCCTTGGCCTCGGTCGTGGTGATGCGGCCGTACTGGAAGAGCTCCCGGCAGAGGCCGGCGAGCAGCAGCGGCTCGTGGTGCGGGCCGCCGCCGAGGCGGGCACCCTTCGCGGGACGGGGCATGGTAGCTCCTTAAATCTCCGAATCCGGCCGTGTCAGGTACCGGAACGGGCGGCCGGGCACGGTTGCCCGGACGACTTAGCGTGGGCCCGAGGGCCCGGTGTGCATCGAACAGGGGCGGCCCGGTGGGCCGCCCCCGCCCAAAATCAGTACTGCTCGGTCTCCGCGTAACCCGCGTCGTCCAGGTCGTCGGCGCCGAAGGCGTCGGCGGCGGCGGTCGGGTCGAATCCGGGCGGGCTGTCCTTGAGGGCCAGGCCCATGCCGGCCAGCTTCGCCTTGACCTCGTCGATCGACTTCGCACCGAAGTTGCGGATGTCGAGCAGGTCGGCCTCGGAGCGGGCGACGAGCTCACCCACGGTGTGGATGCCCTCGCGCTTGAGGCAGTTGTACGACCGAACGGTGAGCTCCAGCTCCTCGATCGGCAGCGCCAGGTCGGCGGCCAGGGCGGCGTCCGTCGGGGACGGGCCCATGTCGATGCCCTCGGCGTCGATGTTCAGCTCGCGGGCGAGACCGAACAGCTCCACCAGGGTCTTGCCGGCCGAGGCCATGGCGTCACGGGGGCGCATGGCGGGCTTGGTCTCGACGTCGACGATGAGCTTGTCGAAGTCGGTCCGCTGCTCGACACGGGTGGCCTCGACCTTGTAGGTGACCTTCAGCACGGGGCTGTAGATCGAGTCGACCGGGATGCGGCCGATCTCCTGGCCGGAGGCCTTGTTCTGGACGGCGGAGACGTAGCCGCGACCGCGCTCGACGGTCAGCTCCATCTCCAGCTTGCCCTTGCCGTTGAGCGTGGCGAGGACCAGCTCGGGGTTGTGCACCTCGACACCGGCCGGGGGCGCGATGTCGGCGGCGGTGACCACACCCGGGCCCTGCTTGCGCAGGTACATCACGACCGGCTCGTCGTGCTCCGAGGAGACGACCAGCTGCTTGATGTTGAGGATGAGGTCGGTGACGTCCTCCTTGACGCCCGGCACGGTGGTGAACTCGTGCAGGACACCGTCGACGCGGATGCTGGTGACAGCGGCGCCGGGGATCGAGGAGAGGAGCGTGCGGCGGAGCGAGTTGCCGAGGGTGTAGCCGAAGCCCGGCTCCAGCGGCTCGATCACGAACCGCGAGCGGAATTCGTCGACGACCTCTTCGGTCAGCGAGGGACGCTGAGCGATCAGCATGTTTTCAGATCCTCCAGTTGTCTTCGGCACCCACTATTTGATGCCGAACAGAACCAGCGTACGGGGTCCTGTCGGAAACAGGACCCCGTACGCGGTGTCGTGCTGTGGCGCGGGGCGAGCCCCGCAACACCCTGCCCGAAGGCGCTGCGTCAGACGCGGCGGCGCTTCGGCGGACGGCAGCCGTTGTGCGGGGTGGGGGTGACGTCCTGGATCGAGCCGACCTCCAGGCCGGTGGCCTGGAGCGAACGGATCGCGGTCTCGCGGCCCGAGCCCGGACCCTTCACGAAGACGTCGACCTTGCGCATGCCGTGCTCCTGCGCGCGACGGGCAGCGGCCTCGGCGGCCATCTGCGCGGCGAACGGGGTGGACTTGCGCGAGCCCTTGAAGCCGACGTGGCCGGCGGAGGCCCAGGAGATCACGTTGCCCGCGGGGTCCGTGATCGAGACGATCGTGTTGTTGAACGTGCTCTTGATGTGAGCGTGCCCGTGGGCGACGTTCTTCTTTTCCTTGCGGCGGATCTTCTTCGCGCCGGCAGCCTGACGACCCTTGGGGGGCATAAGTCTGTTTCTCCTACTGAGGTGGTCGGTCCGCTAACCCGCGGGCCGGAGGGATGTCCGGTTACGGGACGGACTACTTCTTGCCGGGCTTCTTCTTGCCGGCAATCGCGCGACGCGGGCCCTTGCGGGTACGCGCGTTGGTGTGGGTGCGCTGACCGCGGACCGGGAGGCCACGGCGGTGACGCAGACCCTCGTAGCAGCCGATCTCGACCTTGCGGCGGATGTCGGCGGCCACCGAGCGGCGGAGGTCACCCTCGACCGTGTAGTTGGCGTCGATCCACTGCGCGAGCTTCACGAGGTCTTCCTCGGAAATGTCGCGGACCCGGATGTCGGGGTTCACGCCCGTCTCGGCCAGCGACTGCTGGGCGCGGGTACGGCCGATGCCGTAGACGTACGTGAGGGCGATCTCGATCCGCTTTTCGCGGGGGAGATCAACGCCGGCGAGGCGTGCCATTCATGGCTCCTGTGGTTCTTCAGAGGTCTGACGGGCGGCCTACTCCGCAACCTCTCGGTTTGGGAGCCCCGGCCTCTGACCGGGGGTGGCAGTCCGTCCCTGGGGGACGGATCGGGCAGCCCGCGTTATGACGTTTTTTCGCGTCGCGCGAAGTACTACGAGAAATGCGGAGCTGGATCAGCCCTGGCGCTGCTTGTGGCGCAGGTTGTCGCAGATCACCATGACCCGGCCGTGACGGCGGATCACCTTGCACTTGTCGCAGATCTTCTTGACGCTCGGCTTGACCTTCATGGTTCAGGTTCTCCGGGTCTAGATCTGACGTTGTGTCCCCTCGCGAGCGAGGGAGTCCTACTTGTAGCGGTAGACGATCCGGCCGCGCGTCAGGTCGTAGGGGCTGAGCTCCACCACGACCCGGTCGTCCGGGAGGATGCGGATGTAGTGCATCCGCATCTTTCCGCTGATGTGCGCGAGGACCTTGTGACCGTTCTGCAGCTCAACCTTGAACATGGCGTTCGGGAGAGACTCGATCACGGTGCCCTCGATCTCAATGGCGCCTTGCTTCTTTGCCATGAACTGCGAGATCCACCTTCCGGGACCGGCTACCGTATGCGGCACGCTCGTGCGAACCTGGGTTCACCCCGACCCCTGTGAGGGGGAAGAGGGCGTGCTGAAGCACGCTACGAGTGAGCCGACGGTCCATCCTACGCCAGTCGCACGGGTACGGCCAAAACCGACGTCACCGCTGGGTGTAGATGACCGCCGGCTCGACCGGCTCGACCTCGGCGGTGCAGGCCGCACAACGGCGCGCGGCCTCCGGAATCTCGGTCAGGCACTCGGGGCAGGGGCGCCTGGGAGCCTTCGGCTTCTTCGGCAGGTAGCGCGCCGTGGCCTTCGTCACGGGCAGCACCACGCAGAAGTAGAGCACCGCGGCGGTCAGCACGAACGCGATCAGCACGTTCAGGAACTGTCCGTAGGGGAAGGTCACCCCGCCGACGCTGAAGGCGTAGTTCTTGAAGTCGCCGGCCGCACCGACCGCGACACCCACCAGCGGCGTGAGGAAGGCCGACACGAAGCCGGTCACCACCCCGGTGAAGGCGGCGCCGATGACGACACCGACCGCCATGTCGATGACGTTGCCGCGCATCATGAAGTCCCGGAAGCCCTTGAGCACCGCTGTCCCCTTTTCTCATCTCATCTGGTAAGCCAGGCAGCTTAGCGAAACTTCGGGGCATGGCAAAAAGGACAAAGGTCCGGAAGCGGGAGCTTCCGGACCTTGGGTCCCACTGTTCACGTCGGCGCCGGCCGGGGCCGCGCGGGCCCGCCCGGCGGGCCCGCCCGACGGCTCGGGCCGGCAGGTCAGCCCAGCGGATCCGGCGCCGCGGTGACGCCCAGCTTCGCCAGCTCGGCCTTGCCGCCGTCGAAGGCGGTCAGCACCAGCGGGCCCTGCTCGGTCACGGCCACCGAGTGCTCCCAGTGCGAGGCCCAGGTGCCGTCGTTGGTGACGACCGTCCAGTCGTCCTCCAGCACCGAGGTGTGCGGGGTGCCGAGCGAGACCATCGGCTCGATCGCCAGCACCGTGCCCGGGACGAGCTTGGGGCCCTTGCCGCGACCCCGCTCGACGTAGTTCAGCACGTGCGGCTCCATGTGCATCGCGGTGCCGATGCCGTGGCCGCCGTACCCCTCGGTGATGCCCCACTTGCCCTTGGGCGGCAGCGGCTGGCGCCGGATGAAGCCCTCGATCGCCTTGGAGACGTCGACCAGCCGGTTGTTCTTCTTCATCTGGGCGATGCCCGCCCACATCGAGCCCTCGGTGACCCGGCTCAGCATCTCGACCTCGGGCCGGACCTCGCCCACCGCCACGGTGATGGCCGCGTCGCCGTGCCAGCCGTCCACGATCGCCCCGCAGTCGATGGAGATGACGTCACCCTCCACCAGCACCCGGTCACCCGGGATCCCGTGCACGACCTCGTTGTTGACCGAGGCGCAGATCACCCCGGGGAACCAGAGGCCACCGTGGTGGGCGCGGAAGTTGGAGGTGGCGCCGTGGTCGGCGATCACCTTCGCCGCGACGTCGTTCAGCTCCTGGGTGGTCACCCCGGGCACCACGGCCGCACGGGCCGCCTTGAGCGCCTCGGCCACGACCAGCCCGGCCACCCGCATCTTCGCGATCTGCTCGGGGGTCTTGATCTCCACCATCTGGCCACGCCTTCCCGTTGGTCGCCGCCCGGTCCTTGCCGGGCGGCCGTGCACTCGTACCACCGTACGACGCCGTACGGCCGCGTTGCCCCGTCCCGGGGCCCCGCGGCCGTACGTACGTCGGTCGGACCCGGCTGCGCCGGGGCCGCTCGCTACTTCTTCAGCGCCGCGATCGCGCGCTGGGTGACCTCGTCGACCTTGCCGAGCGCCGGGATGGTCGCGACCAGCCCCTGCTGCACGTAGTAGTCGATGATCGGCTCGGTCTCCGTGTGGTAGACCTCCAGCCGGGTCCGCACCTTGTCCTCGGTGTCGTCGGAGCGCTGGTACAGCTCCCCGCCGCACTCGTCGCAGACGCCCGCGGTCGCGGGCGGGTTGTAGTCCACGTGGAACACGTGGCCGCCGTCGTTGCGGCACAGCCGGCGACCGGCGATGCGCTTGACGACCTCGTCCTCGGGGACCTCCAGGTCGAGCACGCCGTCGAGGGCGATGCCCCACTCGACGAGGATCTCGTCGAGCGCCTTGGCCTGGGCAAGGTTGCGCGGGAAGCCGTCGAGCAGGAAGCCGCCAGCGGCGTCCGGCTGGGCCATCCGGTCCTTGGCCATGCCGATGGTGACCTCATCCGGCACCAGGCGACCCGCGTCCATGTAGCTCTTGGCCTCGAGCCCCAACTGGGTGCGCTGGCCGATGTTGGCGCGGAACAGGTCGCCGGTGGAGATGTGGGGGATGGACAGGGTCTTGGCGAGCAGGTGCGCCTGAGTACCCTTCCCGGCCCCGGGAGGCCCGACGAGGACGATACGCATCAGCGGAGGAACCCTTCGTAATTGCGCTGCTGGAGCTGGCTCTCGATCTGCTTAACAGTTTCGAGTCCGACGCCGACGACGATGAGCACGCTGGTGCCGCCGAACGGGAAGTTGGTCTGCTGTCCGAAGGCGACCAGGGCGATCATCGGGATCAACGCGATAAGGCCCAGGTAGAGCGAACCCGGCCACGTGATGCGGGTGAGCACGTAGTTCAGGTACTCGGCCGTCGGTCGGCCGGCCCGGATCCCCGGGATGAACCCACCATACTTCTTCATATTGTCCGCAACTTCTTCGGGGTTGAAGGAGATCGCGACGTAGAAGAAGGCGAAGAAGACGATCAGGAGGAAGTAGGTCGCCATGTAGATCGGGTGGTCGCCCTTGACGAAGTTCGTCCTGATCCAGGTCGCCCAGCCGGCCTGGCTGCTGGTCAGCTGCACCAGCAGGGCCGGGATGTACAGCAGCGACGAGGCGAAGATGACCGGGATGACACCGGCCTGGTTCACCTTGAGCGGGATGTACGTCGAGGTGCCGCCGAAGGCGCGGCGCCCGATCATCCGCTTCGCGTACTGGACCGGGATCCGGCGCTGCGCCTGCTCCACGAAGATGACCAGCATCACAACGATCACGCCGACCGCGATGACGGAGAAGAACTCCACCCAGCCGCCGCCGATGGTGCCCGACTTCTTGATCGCCCACATCGAGCCGGGGAAGCCGGCCGCGATCGAGGTGAAGATCAGGATGGACATGCCGTTGCCGATGCCGCGGTCGGTGATGAGCTCACCGAGCCACATGATCACCGAGGTGCCGGCCGTCATCGTGATCACCATGACGGCGATCCGGAAGACCGAGGTGTCCGGCACGATCTCGTTGGCGAAGGTGCAGCCGGAGAAGAGTGCGCCGCTGGAGGCCGTCGCGACGATGCCGGTGCCCTGGAGCACGGCGAGCGCGATGGTCAGGTAGCGGGTGTACTGGGTGATCTTCGCGGTGCCGGCCTGACCCTCCTTCTTCAGCGCCTCCAGTCGCGGGATCACGACGGTGAGGAGCTGGAGGATGATGCTGGCCGTGATGTACGGCATGATGCCGAGGGCGAAGATCGTCAACTGCAGCAGCGCGTTGCCGCTGAACAGGTTGACGAGGCCGAACAGGCCGCTGGTCTTGGTCTGGTCCAAACAGGCATTGACTGCTGTGAAACTGACCCCGGGGACGGGGATGTGTGCACCCAGCCGGAACAGCACCATGATGCCCAGCGTGAACAGCAGCTTCTTGCGCAGGTCGGGCGTCTGGAACGCCCGCGCGAACGCACTGAGCACGGTGCCTCCTGCGCCTCCCGCGCGTCGTCGGCGGGAGGGTCGGTCCTGATGGGGGGAGTTTGCGGTCTGGCTCTCCGGCGGGCGGGCACAAGCAGAGCTGCGCGAGCCTACAAGGGAACCCCACGGACTCTAACAGTGCACGGCCACTCGACAGAAGCGCGTGCCACCTCTCCCCCACGCATGGGGTACGGGATGACCGGTTTTGCCATACAAAAGACTTGCCGATTCCGGATGAGAAATCCGTGTCCGGAGCACCGGAGGGTGCGCCGGGAAAAGCGACAGGCCCCGCACCTCCCTTGCGGGAAGTACGGGGCCCAGGTGTCAGCGGGCTCAGATGAGCTCGGTGACGGTGCCGCCGGCGGCGGTGATCTTCTCGGCGGCGGAGCCGGAGACGGCGTCAACCGAAACCTGCAGCGCGACCGAGATGTCGCCGGTGCCGAGCACCTTGACGAGCGAGTTCTTGCGAACCGCGCCCTTGGCGACCAGGTCCTCGACGGTGACCTCTCCACCCTGCGGGTAGAGCTCGGCCAGCTTGTCGAGGTTGACCACCTGGAAGGTGATCTTGAACGGGTTCTTGAAGCCCTTCAGCTTCGGCAGGCGCATGTGGAGGGGCATCTGGCCACCCTCGAAGCGCTGCGGAACCTGGTAGCGGGCCTTGGTGCCCTTGGTGCCACGACCGGCGGTCTTACCCTTGGACGCCTCGCCACGACCCACGCGGGTCTTGGCGGTCTTGGCACCCGGGGCAGGACGCAGGTTGTGGACCTTCAGCGGAGAGTCCGCCATGTCAGTCAACCTCCTCGACCGTGACGAGGTGGCGGACGGTCTGGGCCATCCCGCGGATCTCGGGACGGTCCTCCTTCACGACCACGTCGTTCATCCGCTTGAGACCAAGCGAACGAAGGGTGTCACGGTGGTTCTGCTTGCTACCGATGTAGGACTTGGTCTGCGTGATCTTGAGGCGAGCCATCAGGCGCTCACCCCTGCAGCACGCGCCCGCAGCAGAGCGGCGGGAGCCACGTCCTCCAGCGGCAGGCCACGACGGGCGGCGATCTCCTCGGGGCGCACGAGGCCCTTCAGAGCGGCCACCGTGGCGTGCACGATGTTGATCGCGTTGTCCGAGCCGAGCGACTTCGACAGGATGTCGTGGATGCCGGCGCACTCCAGGACGGCACGCACCGGGCCACCGGCGATAACACCGGTACCGGGGGCGGCCGGCTTCAGGAGCACGACGCCGGCAGCCTTCTCGCCCTGGATCGGGTGAGGGATGGTGCCCTGGATACGGGGGACCTTGAAGAAGTTCTTCTTGGCCTCCTCAACACCCTTGGCGATGGCGGCCGGAACCTCCTTCGCCTTCCCGTAGCCGACACCTACGGTGCCGTCACCGTCGCCCACCACGACCAGCGCGGTGAAGCTGAAACGACGACCACCCTTGACAACCTTGGCGACACGGTTGATCGCGACGACACGCTCGACGTAAGCGCTCTTCTCGACGACGGGGGCGCCGCCGTCACGCTTACGGTCACGCCGCTCGCCACCGCCGGTGCCGCCGCCGGCGCCGCTACCGCGGCGCTGGGGTCCAGCCATTGGAATTACCTCTCTCGTTTACGTCCGTCGACAGAGCCGACGAGCGGCTTAGAAGTCGAGCCCGGCCTCACGGGCGGCATCGGCCAGAGCGGCGATGCGGCCTGCGTAGCGGTTACCCGCGCGGTCGAAGACGACCGACTCGATGCCGGCGGCCTTGGCGCGCTCGGCGACCAGGCTTCCGACCTTCTTGGCCAGCTCGGTCTTGTCGCCCTCGACGCCCTTGATGGACACGTCGAGAGTGGACGCCGACGCGAGGGTGTGACCCTTGGCGTCGTCGATGACCTGGGCGACCATGTGACGGTTCGAGCGGGTCACGACGAGACGAGGACGAACCTCGGTGCCGGTGACGCGCTTGCGAACGCGGATGGCGCGGCGCTTGCGGGCAGCGTTCTTGTAGCCGTTGCCCTTGCCGATCTTGACAGAAAGACTCATGGCTTACTTACCGCTCTTTCCGACCTTGCGGCGGATGACCTCGCCCGCGTACTTAACGCCCTTGGCCTTGTACGGGTCGGGCTTACGCAGCTTGCGGATCTTGGCGGAAACCTCGCCGACCAGCTGCTTGTCGATCCCGTCCACGTGGAACTTGGTGGGCGACTCGACCACGAAGGAGATGCCCTCCGGGGCCTCGATCAGGATCGGGTGGCTGTAGCCGAGCTGGAACTCCATGTCGGAGCCCTTCGCTGCGACTCGGTAACCAACACCGCTGATCTCCAGCGACTTGCGGTAGCCCGCGGTCACGCCGGTGATCATGTTCGCCACCAGCGTGCGGGAAAGGCCGTGAAGGGCCTTCGACAGACGCTCGTCGTTCGGGCGGGTGACGAGCAGAGTGCCGTCCTCGCCCTTGCCGATCTCGATCGGCGCGGCGACAACGTGGGTGAGGGAGCCCTTGGGGCCCTTCACCGAGACCGCCTGGCCATCGATGGTGACGTCCACGCCGGCGGGAACCGGGATGGGCAGCCGTCCAATGCGCGACATTGCTGTACCTCCGTTTCCCGAATTACCAGACGTAGGCGAGAACTTCTCCGCCTACGCCCTTCTTGGCGGCCTGCTTGTCAGTGAGGAGACCGGAAGACGTGGAGATGATCGCCACGCCCAGGCCGCCGAGCACCTTCGGCAGGTTGGTGGACTTTGCGTAGACCCGCAGGCCCGGCTTGCTGATCCGCTTGATGCCAGCGATCGAGCGCTCACGGTTGGGGCCGAACTTGAGCTCGATGGTCAGCTTCTTGCCGACCTCGTTCTCCTGCGGCTCCTCAACCTTCCAGGAGGAGATGTAGCCCTCCTGCTGCAGGATTTCGGCGACGTGCGCCTTGATCTTGCTGGCCGGCATCGCCACGGTGTCGTGGTACGCCGAGTTCGCGTTACGCAGACGCGTGAGCATGTCTGCGATGGGGTCGGTCATGGTCATGATGGGCCTCAGGCCTCTCTCGCCGTGGTTTCTCCGCGCCAGGTCCCCCCGCCGCACTCCGAGGAGTGCGACAGGGGCACAGACGCAGGGGACCTGCGGCGTTAGTAAGACTGGGTGCGAGCCCTCCGAAGAGGGTCGACGGCAGCTACGGAGCTGCCGCGACAGGGGGCCCGACCCCACTACCTTACGGGATTCCGTACGCAGCCCCAAAAGGGGGCCGTGTGGGATCGGGCACCACTGCTTCGCTTATGGCGTTACCAGCGGGTCCTGGACTACCAGGAGCTCTTGGTCACGCCCGGCAGCTCGCCGCGGTGGGCCATCTCACGGAGGCACACACGGCAGAGGCCGAACTTGCGGTACACCGAGTGCGGACGACCGCAGCGCTGGCACCGGGTGTAGGCCCGCACGCCGAACTTCGGCTTGCGCTCGGCCTTCGCGATGAGGGACTTCTTCGCCATGTGCGGCTCACGCCTCCTTGAACGGGAAGCCCAGAGCGCGCAGGAGCGCCCGGCCCTCGTCGTCGGTCTGAGCGGTGGTCACGACGGTGATGTCCATACCGCGCTGACGGTCGACCTTGTCCTGGTCGATCTCGTGGAACATAACCTGCTCGGTCAGACCGAAGGTGTAGTTGCCACGGCCGTCGAACTGCTTGGGGGAGAGACCGCGGAAGTCACGGATACGCGGCAGGGCCAGCGACACCAGACGGTCCAGGAACTCCCACATGCGGTCACCACGGAGGGTGACGTGGGTGCCGATCGGCTGGCCCTCACGCAGCTTGAACTGCGCGATGGACTTGCGAGCCTTCGTCACCGCCGGCTTCTGGCCGGTGATGGCGGTGAGGTCGCGGATCGCGCCCTCGATCAGCTTGGAGTCGCGGGCGGCCTCGCCCACACCCATGTTGACCACGACCTTGACCAGGCCGGGGATCAGCATGACGTTCTCGTAGGAGAACTCCTCCTTGAGCTGGCCCTTGATCTCGGAGTTGTAACGCTCCTTGAGGCGGGGGGCCACCTTCTCAACGTTCTCGATGGTCGTCTCAGACATCAGATGTCCTCACCGGTTCGCTTGGCAACGCGGATCTTGTTGCCCTCGTCATCGAAGCGGTAACCAACGCGAGTGACGACCTTCTTGCCGTCCTTCTCGACGACCAGCTGCACGTTGGAGACGTGCACCGGGGCCTCGACGGTGACAATGCCACCCTGAGTGCCCTGGCCGGGCTTGGTGTGCTTCTTGACCCGGTTCACACCCTCGACGAGGACCTTGTTCTCGGCGGGCAGGGCCTGGATGACCTTGCCCTGCTTGCCGCGGTCCTTGCCGGTGATGACCTGAACCAGGTCACCCTTCTTGATCTTCATGCTGTTCGCCATGGGTTAGAGCACCTCCGGCGCAAGCGAGATGATCTTCATGAACTTCTTGTCGCGCAGCTCGCGGCCCACCGGGCCGAAGATGCGGGTGCCACGGGGGTCACCGTCGGTGTTCTTCAGAACGACCGCGGCGTTCTCGTCGAACCGGATGTACGAACCGTCGGGGCGACGGCGCGACTTCACGGTGCGGACGATGACGCACTTGACGACGTCACCCTTCTTCACCGAACCACCGGGGATCGCGTCCTTGACGGTCGCGACAATGACGTCCCCGATACCGGCGTAGCGGCGACCGGAACCACCGAGAACGCGGATGCAAAGGATTTCCTTCGCGCCCGTGTTGTCGGCGACACGCAGTCGCGACTCCTGCTGGATCACAGCTTTCTCCTGATCGTCAACGAGAGCTGACGGGCCGGCCGCTGCTCACACCGGCGCCCGCGAGGGGCCCGTTGCACATACGGCCGTACCGCATCAACTTCGTTACTTGGCCTTCTCGAGGATCTCGACGACGCGCCAGCGCTTCGTCGCGGACAGCGGGCGGGTCTCCGCGAGGAGGACCCGGTCGCCGATGCCGCAGGCGTTCGCCTCGTCGTGCGCCTTCAGCTTGTTCGTACGGCGGATGACCTTGCCGTACAGAGCGTGCTTGACGCGGTCCTCGACGGCGACGACGACGGTCTTGTCCATCTTGTCGCTGACGACGAGACCCTCACGGGTCTTGCGGAAACCGCGCGCCTCAGTGTCGTTGGTGGTGTTCTCAGTCATCAGGCGTTCTCCACCGTCTCGATGCCCAGCTCGCGCTCGCGCATCAGGGTGTAGATCCGCGCGATGTCCTTACGGACGAGCTTGAGCCGTCCGTGGTTGTCGAGCTGCCCGGTCGCCGCCTGGAAGCGGAGGTTGAACAGCTCCTCCTTGGCCTCACGGAGCTTGGCAACGAGACCCTCGTTGTCCAGCTCGCGAAGCTCAGCAGCCTTGGTGCCGGCCGACATCAGCTCTCACCTGCCTCGCGCCGGATGATCCGGCACTTCATCGGGAGCTTGTGAGCTGCGCGGGTCAGCGCCTCACGAGCCACCTTCTCGTTGGGGTACGACAGCTCGAACATGACCCGACCCGGGTGCACGTTCGCGATCCACCACTCGGGCGAACCCTTACCGGAACCCATGCGGGTCTCGGCCGGCTTCTTGGTGAGCGGACGGTCCGGGTAGATGTTGATCCAGACCTTGCCGCCACGCTTGATGTGACGGGTGACGGCGATACGAGCGGACTCGATCTGCCGGTTCGTCACGTAGGCCGGGGTGACGGCCTGGATGCCGTACTCGCCGAAGGCGAGCTCGGTGCCACCCTTGGCAGCGCCACGGCGCTTGGGGTGGTGCTGCTTGCGGTGCTTGACCCGACGGGGGATCAGCATGTCGGTCAGGCCTCCGTTCCGGTGCTCTCGGCAGCCGGCGTCTCCGTCACAGCCGCGGCCGGAGCCTCGGTGTTCTGGGGACGACGGGCGCCACCACGTGCGCCACCGCGCTCGCCGCCACGGCCACCGCGCTCGCCGCCACGCGCGGGGCGGGCGTCGTTGCGGGCCGGACGGTTGCCCGAGCGGGCAGCAGCGTTCTCAGCGCGGACCTCGGCGATGTTCTTGACGTCGCCCTTGTAGATCCAGACCTTCACGCCGATGCGGCCGAAGGTCGTCTTGGCCTCGAAGAAGCCGTAGTCGACGTTCGCACGAAGGGTGTGCAGCGGCACACGACCCTCGCGGTAGAACTCCGAACGGCTCATCTCGGCGCCGCCGAGACGACCGGAGCACTGGACCTTGATGCCCTTGGCGCCGGACTTCATGGTGCCCTGCATGCTCTTGCGCATGGCACGACGGAAGGAGACGCGCGAGGACAGCTGCTCCGCGACGCCCTGAGCCACGAGCTGGGCGTCCAGCTCGGGGTTCTTGACCTCGAGGATGTTCAGCTGGACCTGCTTGCCGGTCAGCTTCTCGAGGTCGCCGCGGATGCGGTCGGCCTCGGTGCCACGGCGACCGATGACGATGCCGGGACGAGCGGTGTGGATGTCGACCCGGACGCGGTCGCGGGTGCGCTCGATCTCAACCTTCGAGATGCCGGCGCGCTCCATGCCCTTCGTCATCATGCGACGAATGGCAACGTCTTCCTTGACGTAGTCCGAGTACAGCTTGTCGGCGTACCAGCGGGACTTGAAGTCCGTGCTGATGCCGAGGCGGAACCCGTGCGGGTTAACCTTCTGGCCCATTACCGGGTCCCTTCCTTGCTGCTGACGACCACGGTGATGTGGCTGGTCCGCTTGCGGATCCGGTAGGCACGGCCCTGGGCGCGCGGACGGAACCGCTTCAGGGTCGGGCCCTCGTCAACGTACGCCTCGCTGATCACGAGGTCGTCCACGTTGTTGTGGTTGTAGTTGTGCACGGCGTTGGCAATGGCGCTGTCGAGCACCTTGCCGACCGGCACGGTAGCGGCCTGCGGAGCGAAACGCAGGACCGCCTGGGCCTCCGTGGCGTTCAGGCCACGGATGAGGTCCACCACGCGGCGGGCCTTCATGGGCGTGACGCGGATGTACCGCGCCTGGGCCCTGGCTTCCATGGTTGTCCCCTTGCTGGTGTAAGTCATTGAGTCGGTAATCTCGCTGGCGACTAGCGACGCTTCGACTTGCGGTCGTCCTTGACGTGACCGCGGAAGGTACGCGTCGGCGCGAACTCGCCGAGCTTGTGGCCGACCATCGACTCGGTGACGAACACCGGGACGTGCTTACGGCCATCGTGAACCGCGATCGTGTGGCCGAGCATGGCCGGGAAGATCACGGAGCGACGGGACCAGGTCTTGATGACGTTCTGGGTACCCGCCTCGTTCTGCGCGTCCACCTTCTTGAGAAGGTGGCCGTCGATGAAGGGGCCCTTCTTGAGACTGCGCGGCATCTGACCTGCTCCTAGCGCTTCTTGTTGGTCTTGCGGCGGCGCACGATGAGGGCGTTCGAAGCCTTCTTCGGGCTACGAGTGCGACCCTCCTTCTGGCCCCACGGCGAGACCGGGTGGCGACCACCGGAGGTCTTACCCTCACCACCACCGTGCGGGTGGTCGATCGGGTTCATGGCCACACCACGCACGGTCGGGCGAACGCCCTTCCAGCGCATACGGCCGGCCTTGCCCCAGTTGATGTTCGACTGCTCGGCGTTGCCGACCTCGCCGACGGTCGCGCGGCAGCGCGCGTCCACCAGGCGGATCTCACCGGAGGGCATGCGCAGGTGCGCCATCTTGCCCTCACGCGCGAGCAGCTGGATGCCGGCACCGGCGGAGCGGGCCATCTTGGCACCGCCGCCCGGGCGCAGCTCCACCGCGTGGATGGTGGTACCGACCGGGATGTTGCGCAGCGGCAGGTTGTTGCCGGGCTTGATGTCGGCCGCGGGGCCGTTCTCAATCCGGTCGCCCTGGCCGACACCGCGCGGGGCGATGATGTAGCGCTTCTCGCCGTCCGCGTAGTGCAGGAGCGCGATGCGCGCAGTGCGGTTGGGGTCGTACTCGATGTGCGCGACCTTGGCCGGCACGCCGTCCTTGTCGTGACGACGGAAGTCGATCACGCGGTAGGCGCGCTTGTGTCCGCCACCCTGGTGGCGAGCGGTGATACGACCGGCGTTGTTACGGCCGCCCTTGCTGTGCAGGGGGCGAACCAGCGACTTCTCCGGCGTGGACCGCGTGATCTCTACGAAGTCGGCCACGCTGGAGCCACGACGGCCCGGCGTAGTCGGCTTGTACTTGCGGATGCCCATTTGGCTCTCTCGTCCTCGTCCTTATCGACGATCCGAGTCTCCGTTAGGAGACCGGACCCCCGAAGATGTCGATGCGGTTGCCCTCGGCCAGCGTCACGATGGCGCGCTTGGTGTCCTTGCGCTTGCCAAAGCCCGTCTTGGAGCGCTTGCGCTTGCCCTGACGGTTGAGCGTGTTGACCGACTCGACCTTGACCGAGAAGACCGCCTCGACGGCCTGCTTGATCTGGGTCTTGTTGGCGCCCGGCGACACGACGAACGTGTACTTGTTCTCGTCGAGGAGCGAGTAGCTCTTCTCCGAGATGACCGGCTTCACCAGAACGTCACGGGGGTCCGTGAAGGTCTTGCTCGTGATCTCTGCAGCCATCAGGCGGCGCTCCCTTCGAGCTCGCCCTCAGCAGCCACAGCCTTGGCGGACGCGGCGGGACCCGCCACGAAACGCTCGAAGGCGGCCTGGGTGAAGACCACGTCGTCGGAGACGAGCACGTCGTAGGTGTTCAGCTGACCGGCGTCCAGGATGTGGACGTTCGGCAGGTTGCGGGCGCTCTTCAGACCCAGCTCGTCGGCACGCTCGACGACGAGGAGGATGTTCTTGCGCTCGGTGATCTTGCCGAACAGACCCTTGGCGGCCTTGGTCGACGGCGCCTCGGCCGCGACCACGTCGGTGATGACGTGGATGCGGCTGTGGCGGGCCCGGTCGGTGAGCGCGCCACGCAGAGCGGCGGCGATCATCTTCTTCGGGGTCCGCTGCGAGTAGTCACGCGGCTTCGGGCCGTGGACGACGCCACCGCCGACGAACTGCGGGGCGCGGGTCGAGCCCTGACGGGCGCGGCCGGTGCCCTTCTGGCGGTACGGCTTGCGGCCGCCGCCTCGGACCTCGCCACGACGCTTGGTCGAGTGGGTGCCCTGGCGGGCGCCGGCGAGCTGAGCGACGACCACCTGGTGCATCAGCGGAATGCTGACCTTGGCGTCGAAGATCTCAGCGGGCAGCTCCAGGCTGCCGGCCTTGTCGCCCGAGGGCGACAGGATGTCAATGGTGCTCATATCCTCACAGCCCCTTCGCCGCGGTGCGGACGAGGACGAGGCCGCCGTTCGGACCCGGGATTGCGCCCTTGATGAGGAGCAGCCCCTTCTCCGCGTCAACGGCGTGGACGGTCAGGTTCTGGGTGGTCACGCGCTCGTGGCCCATCCGGCCGGCCATCTTCATGCCCTTGAACACGCGACCCGGGGTGGCGCAGCCACCGATCGAGCCGGGCGAACGGTGCTTGCGCTGCACGCCGTGACCGGCGCCGAGGCCCTTGAAGTTGTGACGCTTCATGACACCGGCGAAGCCCTTGCCCTTGGAGGTGCCGGTCACGTCGACCTTGACACCCGCCTCGAACAGCTCAGCGGTGATCTCCTGGCCGAGGGTGTACTCGGACGCGTCCGAGGTACGCAGCTCGACCAGGTGGCGGCGCGGGGTGACACCGGCCTTGGCGAAGTGACCCGCGAGGGGCTTGTTCACCTTGCGGGGGTCGATCTCGCCGAAACCGATCTGCACGGCGTCGTAGCCGGTGCCATCAGCGGTGTGGACCTGGGTCACGACATTGGGCCCGGCCTTGACGACGGTCACCGGAACGATCCGGTTGTTCTCGTCCCAGACCTGGGTCATGCCGAGCTTCTCGCCCAGGATGCCCTTAATCTGCTTTGCCATCTTCGTCGCGCCTCTCAGAGCTTGATCTCGATGTCGACGCCGGCCGGAAGGTCGAGGCGCATCAGCGAGTCAACGGTCTTCGGGGTCGGGTCGAGGATGTCGATCAGACGCTTGTGGGTGCGCATCTCGAAGTGCTCGCGCGAGTCCTTGTACTTGTGCGGCGAGCGGATGACGCAGTAGACGTTCTTCTCAGTGGGCAGCGGCACCGGGCCCGCGACCTGCGCACCAGTGCGAATGACGGTCTCGACGATCTTCTTCGCCGAGGAGTCAATCACCTCGTGGTCGTAGGCCTTGAGCCGGATGCGGATCTTCTGTCCCGCCATGGCTACTCAGTAGTCCTTTGTGTCGTCTGATGCTTCTACTGCCGGAGTCATCCGGGTGGATTGGTCCGGTGGTCCCTCTGGGTGGTTACCTCCGACCCACGCGGTCGGGCGTGTCGCCCTCGCGCTTGCAAAAAATCCACCAGGGATCACTCCCTGCGGATTCCTGCGGGTCGGTGGAGGTCTTGCACCCACCAGGTACCGGGTCGAGGCCCTGCCCACGCTTCCCGGAAGATTCCCGTACGTCCGCCCCGCAGCTGCCGCGGTGTCGCTTACACACCACTGCGGTCCACACCTTCACCCAGGGGGTCGAGGCGGACCACATGAACGGCCATCACGGGAACGACGAGTACGTGGGACTCGCTTCCGGTCCTCCCGGCGGGAGGCGCGCAGCATCGGCACTCAACCGAGCAACTTGGACATACTGCCACAGGAAGCACGCGGGAAGCCAATCGGGGCCGGTGAGGTCTCCCTCACCGGCCCCGATCGGAGCGTCACCCGGTTCAGCGCCGGCGCCACACGACCCAGTGCTCCTTCTCGCTGACCGCGGCGACGTACCACTCCGCGGGGTGGTTGTCCCACAGCGCCTCCGGCGAGCGGCCCGGCTCCAGCGGCGTCACCACCACGGTGGCCTGGGCCGGGACCTCCTGCCAGCGCGGGTCGCGGACCCAGATCCGGCCGTTGTACACCTCGTAGGCCTGAGCCATCCGCAGGCCCCAGTCGAGGTCCCAGGCCAGCACCACGGAATCGCCCCGGACGATGCCCGCCGCCTTGGTGAACCCCGTCGCGGAGGCCTTGCGCACCTTGGAGTGCGGGTAGGTGACGTGGTCGGTGACGGTCGCGGTGGCGAAGGCGCCGAAGAGGACCAGCGAGAGCCCTATCCCCCACAGCACGCGCAACCCGCCGGCGGCCCGCATCAGCACCACGACGGCCAGCACGACCATCGCCGCGACCGTCGCCCGGACCATCTCCAGCGACTGCCAGTTGAGCGTCAGGAAGGACGTGTCCGCCAGCGCCCAGGGGACGAACACCTGGTCGTGCAGGAGCTTGCCGGCGTACTGCATCACCACCTCGCCCAGGACCAGCGCCAGCAGGGCGGTGCCGGCCACCAGGTAGACGAGCCGGCGCCGGCTCAGCCGCGCCAGCAGGGCGATCGCCGCGACGAACAGCGTCGGCACCAGGTAGGAGAGATAGCGCGCGTACACCCAGTTGTCGATGCGCCCGTCGTCCGGCAGGGCCGCCGCCGCGGCGAGCGCGGTGCCGCACATCAGGGCGACGACCACCCCGGACAGCACCCGCAGGGCGCGCGGCACCCGCCCGCTGAACACGGCGAACAGCGCGAAGACGATGGTCAGGCCGCCGAGGCCCCAGGTCGAGACGATCAGGTACCAGATCTGCCCGGCGGTGCGGGTCAGCGTCCGGCCGAGGATCTCGGTGTTGGTGATCCCCTCCAGGGCCAGGTTGCCGACCTCGCTGGGCGGCACGGTGAACAGCGTGTTCAGCCAGGCGGAGAAGAGCTTCACGGCCGCGGCGCCGGCCAGGGCGGTGGCCAGGCCGGCCAGCGAGGCACGGCGGGGCGCCCAGCGCAGGAGGAGTGCCAGCACCAGCACCAGCACGGTGATGGCGATCACCACCGAGCCGCGGTCGTGCGTGGCCATCATGTAGGCCGCCGAGGCTCCCGTGCCCACCGCGGACCAGGTCCGCCGACGCGCCGTGCCCTCCGACAGCCAGCCGTGCATGCACAGCAGCCACCCCAGGACCAGCACCGGCATGACGGTGTCGGACATCGCGAACTGCGAGTAGAAGACCACCGGCGGCAGCAGCGCCGTGGCGGCGCCGAACAGCAGCGCGAGCACTCGACGCAGGCCGAACCGGCGCAGCGCGACGTAGGCGAGCGGGAAGACGAGCGCGTTGAGCAGCGCGTTGATCCCCATCACCAGGTGGTAGGCGGTCACCGGGTTGTCGGCGATCCGGAGCGCCGGGGAGATCAGCAGCGGGTATCCGCCGGGGATGACCACGCCGACCGGCATCTCGGTGGTGGGACGGCCCGCGAGCACCCGGGCGAGGACGAGGTAGGAGTCCTCGTCCGCGTGCACCGAGGGGTAGCTCAGGTGCCGCACGAAGTAGAGCCGGTACGCGACCTGGAGGAGGTAGCCGACGACCAGCAGCGCCGGCCAGAACCAGCTGCGGGTGGCGCTGAGCAGGGCCGCCGTCCGCAGGCGGTCGACGACGTCCCGTCGGGGTGCCCCCGTGTCCTGCGACGCGCGGGCGGGACCGCCTACCGTGCTGTCGGGTGACTCGTCGGCGGTCTCCGCTGAAGTGCGCACTTGATCCGACACATCCCTGGTGGTCCGTTGCTGTGATGAGGAAGTCCTGGGCCGGTCAGGCGCCGGTCGGCGCCGGATGCCCGGGGCTCCCGGCGCCGACCGGCGTTCAGGACCCGACGGTGGCCCCGGCCGGGCTGACCCGGTAGGCGTGGCGCTTCGCCGCGATCACCTTGAGGTGCGGGGGCATGCGGCGGATCATCGCGAGCAGCAGGACGAGCCCGGCCCGCGAGAGGTAGACCATCGCCTTGATCGGCGAGGCGCTGGGCGTGCCGGTGGTGCGCTCGCGCATCGCGACGGGGACCTGGCGGACCACGAAGCCGCAGCGGGCGGCGCCGACCATGCTCTCCACGGTGTCACCGAGGTACTCGACGGGGTACCAGTTGGCGAAGAACTCGATGAGCGGCTTGTTGCAGGCGCGGAAGCCCGACGTGGTGTCGGTCAGCCGGGTGCGGGTGATGCGGGAGAGCACCACCGAGAGCAGGCCCATCGCCCACTTGCGCGGGCCGCGCACCTTGTAGTCGCCCTCGCCGTCGAAGCGGGCGCCGATCACCAGGTCGGCTTCCTTGAGCTTCTCCAGCAGGACGGGCACGTAGGACGGGTCGTGCTGGCCGTCCGAGTCGATCTGGATCGCCACGTCGTAGCCGTGCAGGTGCGCGTAGCGGTAGCCGAGCCGCATGGCGCCGCCGACGCCGAGGTTGTACGGCAGCTGGGCCACCGGCGAACCGGACGCGGTCGCGACGGCCGCGGTGCGGTCGGTCGAGCCGTCGTCGACGACCAGGGTGTCCACACCCGGCAGGTGGGTCTGGATCTCCTTGAGGATGCTGGGGAGACCCTCCTCCTCGTTCCAGGCGGGGAGGATGATGAGGACCCGTCGTCCGTCGATCATGAGTACACCTTGGGGTCAGTGCCGTCCAGGGCGGAGTCCTGGTGCTTGGTCACGGGGTAGCCGTGGTGCTCCACGAGGTGGGACCGCATCAGGGCCACCTCCTCGGACAGGGTGCGGGTCTCGGCCTCCAGGCGGCTGGCCTCCCAGCTGAGGTGCAGACTGACCATCAGCACGAGGACGAACCCGGCGAACAGGACGAGACTGACCCCGGAGGCGATCCCGAGCTTGCGCGCGGTCGAGTCCAGGATGCCCGGGAAGAAGCCCAGCGGAGCCACGACGACGCCGATGGCGAGCCAGATCGTCGCGTACTTCTCCCGGAGCTGCTGACGGCGCAGCAGTTCGAGGATGTACACGACCACCAGGACTCCGGTGACGGAGGTGATGACGGTGAGTTGCACGACGGGAGGCGCCTTTCAGCGGCAGTGGCGTGGCAATAGTAGGCAGATCATATGGGCGTGTCGCACTCGGGTTCTTCACGCCCGGCGTACACGAGGACCTCAGGAGCTCCGCAGTGCTCCGGCCGGACGCTGCCCGGCGGCAGCCGTGCGCGGCTCGCCGGATGCGCTCGGCCGTTCGGGCAGCGAACGGAACAGCGACCACAGCATGGCAGTCGCACTGACGGCGGCACCAGCCAGGTAGCCCACCTCGACCCGGGTGGCGATGTCCCCCGGCATCAGCGTCACCGCGATCATCACGACCGTGCCCGCCAGCCAGGAGAACAGCTGGCGGTGATGGCGGCCCAGCGCCATCAGCGCCTGCCCGAAGACCGTCGCCAGCATGTAGCAGAGGGTGCCGAGGACCAGCCAGAGGAAGTCCAGCGAGGTCAGCACGTCCTGCGCCTTGAAGAGCACCTGGATCAGCCACGGCCCGAGGACGATCGTCGGCAGGCCGGCCGCCGCGCACATCATCACCACGATGGCCGCCGTCCTGGTGAGCACCTTGCGGAACTCCCGGTGGTCGCCCGCCGCCGTCGCGCCGGAGAGCGCCGAGACCAGCGAGGCCTGGATGGCGGCGTAGGCGAACAGCGGCACCCGGGCCAGCACCACCGCGTTGAGCAGCGCGGCCACCAGCGCCGTGGAGGAGGGCGAGAGCAGCCGCACGTTGACCACGGCCGCGTTGACCATCAGCTGCGCCAGCAGGGTCGAGCCGGTCAGCAGGCCCAGGCCCCGGGTGACGTCGCGCCAGGCCGGGATCGGCCCGCCGCGCCGGTCGCCCAGCACGGAGCGCAGTCCGATCACCGAGGCGGCCAGCGGTGCGACCACCAGGATCAGGCTGAACGCCAGCGCCGAGTGCAACCCCAGCACGGGCACCAGGGCGCCGAGCGCGATCCGCAGTCCGCCGTCGACCGCCAGCTGGCTGCCGTAGGCACGGAAGTTGCCCAGGCCCGCGAGCGCGCCGCGGACGACCGAGCTGATCGCCAGGCCGACCAGTGCGCCGCCGAGGCCCAGGACCAGCCCGATGTCCCCGCCGAACAGCCGGTCCGCGATCGGCCGGGCCGCCAGCCCGATCACCAGCAGCACCGCCGCCAGCACGCCGAGCGTGAGCACCAGCACCCTGCGCACGGCGGGCAGCGGGCCGTGCCCGGCCACGTCACGGGCGGCCACCAGCCGGGTCAGTTCCAGCTCGACCGGCGAGAAGAGGCCGTAGCCGACGGACATCACCACCGTCCACAGCACCGAGACGCCGGCGACCTGCGCGGTGTCCAGGCTGTGGCCGGCGAGCGCCAGGAAGATGTACGAGGAGGCACCGAGCACGACGGTCCCCCCGACCACCAGCCGCACGCCCGGTGGCAGCGCGCCGAGCAGCTTGGCGAGCGGTCCCTGAGCCGACGACTTGGTCATCGGCCGGTCACGGGGTTCATCCGGCGAGCTCGGCCTTCGTCTTGAGCGACTCCCACCAGGCGCGGTTGTCGCGGTACCAGGCGATGGTGGCGGCGAGGCCGTCCTCGAAGCGGACCTGCGGGGCGTAGCCCAGCTCCTCGCTGATCTTGGTGATGTCGAGGGAGTAGCGCAGGTCGTGGCCCTTGCGGTCGGCGACCGGCTCGACCATGTCCCAGCCCGCGCCGGCCGCCTCCAGCAGCAGGCCGGTCAGCTCCTTGTTGGTGATCTCGGTGCCGCCGCCGATGTTGTACACGTGGCCGGCCCGGCCCTTGAGCATCGCCAGCTCGATCCCGCGGCAGTGGTCCGAGACGTGCAGCCAGTCGCGGATGTTGCCGCCGGTGCCGTACAGCGGCACCTTCTTGCCGTCGAGCAGGTTGGTGGTGAAGAGCGGGATGACCTTCTCGGGGAACTGGTAGTGCCCGTAGTTGTTGGAGCAGCGGGTCACCACGATGTCCATGCCGTGGGTGCGGTGGTACGCCAGCGCCAGCAGGTCCGAGCCGGCCTTCGAGGCCGAGTAGGGCGAGTTGGGCGCGAGCGGCCACTCCTCGGTCCAGGAGCCCTCGGAGATCGAGCCGTAGACCTCGTCGGTCGACACGTGGACGAACCGGCCGACCCCGTGCTTGCGGGCCGCGTCGAGCAGCACCTGGGTGCCGACCACGTTCGTCAGCACGAACGGGCCCGCGCCCTCGATCGACCGGTCGACGTGCGACTCGGCCGCGAAGTGCACCACCACGTCGTGGCCGGGCATCACCTGGTCGACGGCCTCGGCGTCGCAGATGTCACCCCGGACGAAGGAGTACCCGGAGTGGTTGGCCACGGGCGCGAGGTTGGCCTCGACGCCCGAGTAGGTCAGCTTGTCGAAGACGGTGATCTGGGCCGAGGCGTCAGCGCCGAGCAGCTGGCGGACGAACTCTGAACCGATGAAGCCGGCGCCGCCGGTCACGAGGATGCGCATAGTGGGGGCAGTCTACCCGTGCCCCGTCAAGCACCCACCCCGGGCCAGCGCACCGGTACTCAGCTCACATAAGCTGCCGACATGCGTGGAATTCTCCTGGCGGGAGGCACCGGCTCACGACTGTGGCCGCTGACCCGAGCCGTTTCGAAGCAGCTTCTTCCGGTCTTCGACAAGCCGATGATCTACTACCCGCTCTCGACCCTGGTCATGGCGGGCATCAGCGAGATCCTGATCATCACGACCCCCCAGGACCAGGACCAGTTCCAGCGGCTGCTGGGCGACGGCTCCCAGTTCGGCCTGCGTCTCGAGTACGCGGTCCAGGAGCGGCCCGAGGGCATCGCGCAGGCGTTCGTCCTGGGCGCCGACTTCATCGGCGACCAGCCGGTCGCGCTGATCCTCGGCGACAACATCTTCCACGGCAGCGGGCTCGGCACCCGCCTGGCCCAGCACACCGCGCCCGTCGGCGGCCGGGTGTTCGCGTACCCGGTGGCGGACCCGTCCGCGTACGGCGTCGTCGAGTTCGACGAGCAGGGCCAGGTGCTCTCCCTGGAGGAGAAGCCCGTCCAGCCGCGCTCGCGCTACGCCGTGCCGGGCCTGTACTTCTACGACAACCAGGTCGTCGACATCGCCCGGAAGCTGGAGCCCAGCGCCCGCGGCGAGCTGGAGATCACCGCGGTCAACGAGGCCTACCTGCGGGCCGGCGAACTGCACGTGACGATCCTCGACCGCGGCACCGCCTGGCTGGACACCGGCACCTTCGTCTCGATGGTGCAGGCCTCCGAGTTCGTCCGGGTGATCGAGGAGCGCCAGGGCTTCAAGATCGGCTGCATCGAGGAGGCCGCCTGGCGGGCCGAGCTGATCAGCTCCGCCGAGCTGCGCGAGCTGGCCGAGCCGCTGCGCAAGAGTGGCTACGGCGACTACCTGATCGCCCTGCTCGACGAGGAGAGCGCCCGATGAAGTTCCGCGAACTGTCGATCGGCGGTGCCTTCGAGGTCACCCCGCAGCTGCACGGTGACCCGCGCGGCCTGTTCATGGAGTGGTACCGCTTCGACCGCCTCGCCGAGGTGGTCGGACACCCGCTGCGGCTGGCCCAGGGCAACCTGTCGGTCTCGGCCCGGGGCGTGGTGCGCGGCGTCCACTTCGCCGACGTCCCGCCCGGCCAGGCCAAGTACGTCAGCTGCGTGCGCGGCGCGGTGCTGGACGTCATCGTCGACCTGCGCGTCGGCTCCCCGACGTTCGGCCGGTGGGAGGGCGTCCAGCTGGACGAGACCGAGCGCCGTTCGGTCTACATCTCCGAGGGGCTCGGCCACGGCTTCTGCGCCCTGAGCGACGACGCCACCCTCTCCTACGTCTGCTCCGAGACGTACAACCCGACCGGCGAGCACTCCGTGCACCCGCTGGACCCGGACCTGGGCATCGAGTGGCCCGCCGACAGCCCGCAGCTCTCCGCCCGGGACGCGGCCGCCCCCTCGCTCGCCGAGGCGATCGCCTCCGGCCTGCTGCCGGACTACCAGGCCTGCCAGGCCTTCACCGAGAGCCTGCGCACCGCCTGACCGTGGACCCCCGGTACCGGCCCGGGCCCGGGTCCGCCCCGGTACCGGGCGGGCCGGGGCCGGGGCCCCGGCCACGGGTGGGCGCCCGGGGACCGTCAGTATGATTGGCCAGCCGCAGGTAACCCCTGCGCGGCGGCCGGGCCGGCAAGGACGCCCCCGCCACGACCTCGACCAGCGGATGTGCCCCCACCATGACCACTCTGGATGTGCTCCTCCCGTACTACGGGGACGTCGCGCTGATGCAGGCCGCCGTTCGCAGCGTGCTCGCGCAGACCGACCCGGACTGGCGGCTGACCGTCGTGGACGACGGCAAGGAGCCGGGTGTCCCCGAGTGGTTCGCGGAGCTCGGCGACCCCCGCGTGAGCTACCGCCGCAACGAGCAGAACCTCGGCGTGACCGGCAACTACCGCAAGTGCCTCGGCCTCGCCGAGCACGAGTACCTGGTCTTCATGGGCACCGACGACATCATGCTGCCCAACTACGTGGCGACCATCCGCGCCGCCCTCGCCGCGCACCCCGGTGCCGCGATGATCCAGCCCGGCGTCGAGGTCATCGACAGCGTCGGCAAGCCCAGCAACACGCTGGTGGACGAGGCCAAGCGCCGCCTGTACGCCCCCAAGGAGCAGGGCCGCAGGCTGATGGGCGGCGAGGAGCTCGCCGTCAGCCTGCTGCGCGGCAACTGGCTGTACTTCCCCTCCATCTGCTGGCGCACCGACGCCGTCCGGGGCACCGGCTTCCGGGACGACCTGGAGATCATCCAGGACCTCGCGCTGGTCATCGACCTGCTGCAGGCCGGCGAGCAGATGATCGTCGACGACACCCGCTGCTTCCAGTACCGCCGCCACAACGTCAGCATCTCGGCGAAGTCGGCCTACAGCGGCACCCGGTTCACCGAGGCCCGCCGGTACTTCCTGGAGTCCGCCGACCGCCTCGACGAGCACGGGTGGCCCCGCGCCGCCAAGGCCTCCCGCCTGCACCTCTCCGCCCGGATCCACGCCCTCACCCTGGTGCCGGGGGCGATGCGCGCCGGCCAGTGGGACGGTGCGAAGACGCTGCTGCGCAACGCCACCTCGACGGCCGCCCAGCCCCGCTGACCCCCTTTCCTAGGAGCACCTGCGCAATGTCGTCCGCACCGCACGAGACCGAGGCCCGCGTCGCCGTCCTCGGTGGCTCCGGCTTCATCGGCCGGGTCCTGGGCAACCGTCTGACCGAGCTCGGCCACGAGGTCGTCTCCATCGCCCGCACCGAGCCGGCCGAGCCCGTTCCCGGCCGCTTCGTGCCCTTCGACCTCAGTTCGGCCGCCCCGGCCGAGCTCACCGAGCTGCTCACCCGGGAGCGGGTCGGGCTCGTCGTCAACGCGGCCGGCGGCATGTGGGGCCTCACCGACGAGCAGATGCACGTCGCCAACGTGGTCCTGGTCGACCGGCTGATCGAGGCGATCGGCGCGATGGACCGCCCCGCCCGGCTCGTCCACCTCGGCACCGTGCACGAGTACGGCATGGTGCCGATCGGGACCAGCCAGTCCGAGGACGGCCCGGCGGCGCCCGTCATGGAGTACGGCAAGCTCAAGCTCGCCGCCACCGAGGCCGTGACCCGGGCCGTGCGCGAGCACGGGCTGGACGCCGTCACCCTGCGCCTGGGCAACGTGGTCGGCGCCGGACAGCCCGGGCACAGCCTGCTCGGCGTGATGGCCGCCAAGCTGGACGAGGCCCGCCTCGCCGGGCGGACCGCCGAACTGTCGCTGGCCCCGCTCACCGCGCAGCGCGACTTCGTCGACCTCACCGACACCGTGGACGCCGTCCTCGCCGCCGCCACCGCCACCGACCTGCCGCCGGTGCTCAACATCGGCACCGGCTCCGCCACCTCGGCCCGCGAACTGGTCGAGCTGCTGATCGAGGTCAGCGGCGTCCCCACCGAGATCACCGAGGTCCCCGGCCCGGACGGCGCCGGCCCGGAGACCGAGTGGCAGCAGCTCGACGTCACCGCGGCCCGCGAGCGGCTCGGCTGGACCCCCGAACGCGACATGCGGGACGCCGTCGAATCGCTCTGGCAGGCGCGGATCCGCCCGGCCGCCGGCTAGCACCGCCCCCTGCCCCAGTCTCCGGGCCCCGGGCAGCACACCGCCCCCGCGCCCGGGCCCCCGCTCCGTCAGGCACCGCTCCGACCCCCGAACTAGAGGATTCCATGAGACCGAGCAGTCTGCTCCGCTCCCGGGGCACGCTGGCCGAGCTGTTCTCCAGCCGCGCCAACAGCTTTGGGCTGCTGCGCCTCCTGATGGCCAGCGCCGTGGTCGTCTCGCACGTCTACCCGCTGGCACTGGGACACCTGGACCCGCTGTGGAAGCGCAGCGGCCTGCAGACCGACCTCGGCAAGATGGCCGTCATCGGGTTCTTCGTCACCTCCGGATTCATGATCACCGGAAGCGGTCGGCGCACCACGATCGGCCGCTACAGCTGGCACCGGGCCCTGCGCATCCTGCCGGGCCTGTGGGGATCGCTGGTCATCTCCACCCTGGTCATCATGCCGCTGCTGTACCACTGGCAGCACGGCTCGCTGACCGGCTTCTGGGACCACCCGGCGGGGCCGTTCTTCTACCTGAAGGGCACCTGGGACACCTCGCTGAGCGGCGGCTGGGACGTCTCGGGCGTCATCAAGGAGGGCATCCACCGGGGCACCAACTTCGACCAGAGCGTCAACGGTGCCCTGTGGTCGCTCAAGTACGAGATCCTCTGCTACATCGTGGTCGGCCTGCTGGCCGCCGGCGGCGTGCTGCGCCACGCCCGCCGGTTCATCCCGCTGGCGGCCCTCGGCCTGTGGGTCCTGATCCTCAACGACTGGCTCGACGCGACCGGCTGGCGCGGGATCCCGGGCGACCAGAACACGTACGTGAACCTGCCGTTCCTCGGCGGTCTCTCGACGCACTTCATCATCCACCTCGGGTTCGCGTTCCTGCTCGGGGCGACCGTCCAGCTCTACAAGGAGCGGGTCCCCGTCCACGACGGCCTCGCGCTGCTCTCGCTGGTGGTCTTCGTGGCCACGCTGCGCTGGGGCGGGCTGTTCGTGATCGGCTACCCGGCGTTCACGTACCTGGTGTTCTGGCTGGCCGTCCGGCTCCCCCGGCCGTTCCAGCGGTTCGGCCGCAAGCGCGACTTCTCGTACGGCATCTACATCTACGGGTTCACCGTGGAGCAGTCGCTGGCGATGCTCGGCTTCATCAAGTACGGCAAGCTCGGCTTCCTCGCCTGCGCGCTCGGTGCCACCGTGGTGCTGGCGGCCTTCTCCTGGTACGTCGTCGAGTCCCCCGCGATGCGGCTCAAGGACTGGACGCCGTGGCCCGTCAAGCGCCTGAAGGCCCGTCGGGCCGCCGCCCAGGAGGCCACGGCTCCCGTGACCCCGGTCGCGGGCAGGGCCGCCACCGCGGCCGCTCCGGCGGCGGAGGGCGGCGAACACCCGGCGGCGCCGGGCACCGACGCGGCGCAGAACAAGGACGCCGACGCGTCGCAGAGCAAGACGGCCCCGAGCGTGCGGGCCTGAGCGAGCACGACCCACGAATCCCTGACCGGGCGGGCCCACGGCCTCCCGGTCAGGGATTCCGTCTTTCCCGGGCCCGTTCCCGGGCCTGATCGCGGGCCTCAGCGGGGCCCGATCGACGGGCCCCCCTTCACGGGCGGGATCACGGGCCTCGGCCGGCGACGGCTCCGAGGGACCGGGCCGGCCCCGGCAGTCGCATCGAGGGACCGGCCCGGGGCCGAGCCGGCGGACGACGGGACGACAGGACGACAGGACCACGGCCCGGCCCGGGAACGACGAAGGGGCCGCGGCCCGGGAGCACCCCGGGCCACGGCCCCTCGCCCTGTTCCGCTCCGGCCGGGCAGGCCGTACCCGCGGGTCAGCCCGGGAAGGGCGCGTCCAGCACGGTCACCTTCTTGTTGGTGACCGAGGCCAGGTCCTGCCGCAGCCGCTGGGCGGTCGGCAGATCGGCCACCAGGACGACCACCTCCTTGTCCGGCACCCGCTCGACCACGCCCTTGAGCGCGGCGAACGACTTCTCCCACTGGGCCTTCTCCACCGGGGCCGCGCCGATGTCCACCTTCAGCAGGTCGTCGTAGAAGGCCGACACCCCGCTCTTGTTGGTGAGCGTCACCGCGAAGAAGCTGACCCGCCAGTTCATGTAGCCGCTGTTGGAGTACAGCGCGATGACCGGCGTCGGGGCCTGGACCCGCTTCATGTCGCGGTTGATCAGCGTCTTGGCGACGGGTCCGAGGTCACCGCCCTTGCCACGGCTCCAGGAGACCAGCTCGCTGCTCTGGAAGGCGGTCGGGCCGGCCGCGACGGACGGCACCCCCCACTGGATCCCGCCGAAGAGGCTGAGGCCGGCGGCCACGGCGGCCACCGAGGCCACCGCCTCGGTCCACCAGCCACGACGGAACGGCTTGGTCCAGGGCCCGATGCGCCGCAGCAGCGTCCCCGCCGAGCCGATGCCCAGCATGGTGATGACCAGGCCGCCGACGGCGAGCTTCTCGAAGTAGTACGAGAGGTTGCCGATGGTGTGCATCTGCCACGCGCCGAAGGCGCCGAGGATCAGCGCGCCGCCGGCGACGGTGAGGAGCAGCGCCTGCGAGATGCCGGTCCGCCGGTTGCCCGGCATCAGGACCACGACGACGACCAGCGCCGCCAGTCCGACGAGCATGGAGCGGTCGAACGAGAGGTACATCCCGCGGGCCTGGGCCTGGGACTCGACGTCGAAGTCGGCGAGCACCGACATCAGGCTCGGGATCACGGCGATCGCGCCGCCCAGCACCTGCACGGCGTAGAGCCACCAGCGGCGCCTGCTCTGGCGCTTGCGGTAGACCAGGGCCCCGACCACCAGCGCCATCCCGACGAACGCCGCCAGGATGTTGTAGGTGTAGGCCACCGTGACCAGCGCCGCCGCCGAGACCGACGCGTACGCCCCCCAGCCCATCGCGGGCCGGACGATCAGCGGGATCGCCGCGGTCAGGAAGATCAGACCGCCGATCTGGGAGTCGAAGCCGACCCGGATCATTCCCGCCAGCGGACTGGCCACGGCGATGCCGGCGACCGCGGTGCAGACCACGGCGGTGCGCCAACCGGTGAGCCGGGGCCCGCCGATCCAGCGCGCGCCCCAGACGATCAGGCCGCAGAGAATGGAAAAGGAGGCCAGTACGTAGAGGTAGTAACGGTTGTACGCGGCGACGGTGTCACCGAGATCGGTGGCCGAACGGACGAAGATGTCGAACCAGGCCAGCAGGAAATGCGATCCCTGCGGATAAACGGCCTCGGTCGGCGTCTTGAGCAGCAGCTTTCCGGCGGGCTGGTCGAGGAAGGGGTAACCGCCCAGCTGGTGAACGGCGTCGAAGATGGAGAAGTGAATGAACCTGTCCTCGACCGAGAGGACGAAAGGCAGCCGGTCCTGGAGCGAACGCCCGACGAGCGGGTGGTGGATGTAGTGCCACACCACCGCGACGGTGCCGACGATCATCAGGTCCGAGGTGCGGAACCGCAGCGGCAGCCGCGGCCGGCGACGGCCGATCCAGGCGACCAGCGACACCGTGGAGAGGATCAGTCCGGCGGCCGGGACGGGGGCCAGGCCCCACGGCCAGAGCGACATCACCAGGCCGAGTGCCAGCACGCCGCCGCAGAGGACGAGCGT
Source organism: Kitasatospora sp. NPDC057015 (assembly GCF_042673745.1). Lineage (NCBI taxonomy): Bacteria > Bacillati > Actinomycetota > Actinomycetes > Kitasatosporales > Streptomycetaceae > Kitasatospora > Kitasatospora sp. NPDC057015. Next base: position 91,333 of record NZ_JBHUSG010000005.1, on the reverse strand, counting down.
GGCGATGACGAGCCGGTCGAGCAGCCCGCCACCGGTCCGCATGACGGAGCCGATGGCGAGTACGAATATCGGAATGAGGATGATGTCCAGATTCAGGGCATCAAGGGCGAACGGGACGATCCAGGAAGCCAGGAGCGCTCCGGCGAGGAATTCCCATCGCCGCCCGCCCGCTGACTCCTGATCGGCTGACCGCTTCGACGCGGGAACGCGAAGACGCGTCCGCTGCTCCGAAAGTTGGGTTGCCATATACCCGCCGTCTCCTCAGGTTCCATTTACTCGAAGTTCATCTCAGCCGTATGACGATCAGGCAGATTCTGCACAACGGGCCCCGCCCCGGCCACAAGAGCACGACGTCAAATACCACAGCAGCGTCCGCCATGTTACTGCAATGCCCCCACCGCAATTCCTGGCACCCACGGCCCTCGACGGGCCCGGCCGGCGGCGCTCGCGCCGGGCCGCGCGCCCACCCCGACGCCGTGGCGCGCCGTCACCCCGGTGGCGCGTGCGGTGGCACCGGAAAAACGGCGAGGGGCTCCGCACCCGTCCTCGCGGACGGATGCGGAGCCCCTCGCCGTGCCTGTGGTGCAGGCAGGTCAGACCGTCAAATTACTTGAGGATCTTGGTGACCTGGCCGGCGCCGACGGTGCGGCCACCCTCACGGATGGCGAACTTGAGGCCCTCCTCCATGGCGATCGGCTGGATCAGCACGACCGTCATGGCGGTGTTGTCGCCCGGCATGACCATCTCGGTGCCCTCGGGGAGGGTCACGACGCCGGTCACGTCCGTGGTACGGAAGTAGAACTGCGGGCGGTAGTTGTTGAAGAAGGGGGTGTGACGGCCACCCTCGTCCTTCGACAGGATGTAGGCCTGGGCCTCGAAGTCGGTGTGCGGCGTGACCGAACCCGGCTTGATGATGACCTGGCCGCGCTCGACGTCCTCGCGCTTGATGCCACGGAGGAGCAGACCGACGTTCTCGCCGGCCTGGCCCTCGTCGAGCAGCTTGCGGAACATCTCGATGCCGGTGACCGTGGTGGTGGTCTTGGTCTCCTTGATGCCGATGATGTCGACAGTCTCGTTGACCTTGAGGATGCCACGCTCGATACGACCGGTGACGACGGTGCCACGACCGGTGATCGTGAAGACGTCCTCGATCGGCATCAGGAACGGGAGCTCGGTGGCGCGGGCCGGGGTCGGGATGAAGTCGTCGACCGCGGTCATGAGGCCGAGGAGCTTCTCGCCCCACTCCTTGTCACCCTCGAGCGCCTTGAGCGCCGAGACGCGCACGACCGGCAGGTCGTCGCCCGGGAAGTCGTACTCGGAGAGCAGCTCGCGGACCTCGAGCTCGACGAGCTCCAGGATCTCCTCGTCGTCCACCATGTCGGCCTTGTTCAGGGCGACGACGATGGAGGGCACGCCGACCTGGCGGGCCAGGAGCACGTGCTCCTTGGTCTGCGGCATCGGGCCGTCGGTGGCGGCGACGACGAGGATCGCACCGTCCATCTGGGCCGCACCGGTGATCATGTTCTTGATGTAGTCCGCGTGACCCGGGCAGTCGACGTGGGCGTAGTGACGCGCCTCGGTCTGGTACTCGACGTGCGCGATCGAGATGGTGATACCGCGCTGCCGCTCCTCCGGCGCCTTGTCGATCTGGTCGAACGGCGTGAAGGGGTTGATCTCCGGGTACGCGTCGTGCAGCACCTTGGTGATCGCCGCGGTAAGGGTCGTCTTACCGTGGTCGATGTGACCGATGGTGCCGATGTTGACGTGGGGCTTCGTCCGCTCGAACTTCGCCTTCGCCACTGCAGTCCTCCTGAGGACAGTTCTGTACGCCGTACGACGTCAGTTGGTCTTTGATCGGGTTTGGTACGGAGCGCTGGTTTGCGCTCCATTCCGTCCCGCGGGTGGGGGCGGAGACGCCGGCGGGATCTGTGCGATCCCGCCGGGTATGTCTCCTAATAGCCTAAGGGGTCGTGAACGTCCCGAATGTTCGGGACGTCCGCCGCCCTCGGGTAGGGACGCGGCCGGAGCCGGTCCTTACTCGCCCTTGGCCTTGGCGATGATGTCGTCCGCCACGTTCCGCGGAACCTCGGCGTACGAGTCGAACTGCATCGAGTAGCTTGCGCGACCAGAGGTCTTGCTGCGCAGGTCACCGACGTAGCCGAACATCTCGGAGAGCGGCACCAGCGCCGTGACGACACGGGCGCCGTGACGCTCGTCCATGGACCGGATCTGGCCACGGCGAGAGTTGATGTCGCCGATCACATCGCCCATGTAGTCCTCGGGCGTGGTGACCTCGACGGCCATCATCGGCTCCAGGAGGGCCGGACCGGCCTTCTTGGCGCCTTCCTTGAAGGCCATCGAACCGGCGATCTTGAACGCCAGCTCGGAGGAGTCGACGTCGTGCGACGCACCGTCGAGCAGGGTCACGCGGACACCCTGGAGCGGGTAGCCGGCGAGGACACCGAACTCCATGGCCTCCTGGCAACCGGCGTCGACCGAGGGGATGTACTCCTTCGGAACGCGGCCACCGGTGACCTTGTTCACGAACTCGTAGCCCTCGCCGGACTCGATCGGCTCGATCGCGATCTGGATCTTCGCGAACTGGCCGGAGCCACCGGTCTGCTTCTTGTGCGTGTAGTCGATGCGCTCGACGGCCTTGCGGATCGTCTCGCGGTAGGCGACCTGCGGCTTGCCGACGTTCGCCTCGACCTTGAACTCACGCTTCATACGGTCGACCAGCACCTCGAGGTGCAGCTCGCCCATACCCGCGATGATGGTCTGGCCGGTCTCCTCGTCGGTGTTGACCTGGAAGGACGGGTCCTCCTCGGCCAGCCGCTGGATCGCGGTGCCCAGACGCTCCTGGTCACCCTTCGACTTCGGCTCGATCGCGACGCGGATGACCGGGGCCGGGAAGTCCATGGACTCCAGGATGACCGGGTGCTTCTCGTCGGACAGGGTCTCGCCGGTGGTGGTCTGCTTGAGACCCATGACGGCGACGATGTCGCCGGCGCCCACCGAGTCGATCTCCTCACGCTTGTTCGCGTGCATGCGGTAGATCTTGCCGATGCGCTCCTTGCGGCCCTTCACCGCGTTGAGGACGGCGGTGCCGGCCTCAAGGCGCCCGGAGTAGATCCGGACGAAGGTGAGCTTGCCCAGGTGCGGGTCGGACATGATCTTGAACGCGAGCGCGGCGAGCGGCTCGTCGTCCGAGGCCTTGCGGGAGATCTTGACCGTGTCGTCGCCGGGCTTGGTGCCCTCGATGGACTCGATGTCCAGCGGCGACGGCAGGTACTTGACGACCGCGTCGAGCAGGGGCTGAACGCCCTTGTTCTTGAAGGCGGTACCGCAGAAGATCGGCGTGAAGTCCGAGTTCAGGGTGCCCTTGCGGATCGCGGCGACGAGCAGCTCCTCGGGGACGTCCTCGCCCTCCATGGCGAGTTCCATCACCTCGTCACTGACGTTCGACACGGTGTCCAGCAGCGCCTCGCGGTACTCGTCCGCCTGCTCCTGCAGGTCGGCCGGGATGTCGACGATGTCGTACATCTCGCCCTTGGCGGCCTCGGCGGACCAGACCAGCGCCTTCATGCGGACCAGGTCCACAACGCCGGCGAAGTCGCCCTCGGCACCGATCGGGAGCTGCATCACCAGCGGGGTCGCGCCGAGGCGCTCCACGATGGTGTCGACGCAGAAGAAGAAGTTCGCGCCCGTGCGGTCCAGCTTGTTGATGAAGCAGATGCGCGGGACGCCGTAGCGGTCAGCCTGCCGCCACACGGTCTCGGACTGGGGCTCGACACCGGCGACACCGTCGAACACGGTGACGGCACCGTCGAGGACGCGGAGCGAACGCTCCACCTCGACGGTGAAGTCCACGTGACCCGGGGTGTCGATGATGTTGATCGTGTTGGCGACATCGTCGACGGTCCAGTGACAGGTCGTCGCGGCCGACGTGATCGTGATGCCGCGCTCCTGCTCCTGCTCCATCCAGTCCATGGTGGCAGCGCCATCGTGGACCTCACCGATCTTGTACGACACACCGGTGTAGAACAGGATCCGCTCGGTGGTGGTGGTCTTGCCCGCGTCGATGTGCGCCATGATCCCGATGTTGCGGACCCTGGCAAGGTCAAGGGAGGTTGCAGCCATGGTGGCTCGTTCTCTCTCTGTCTAGTGACGGGGTTAGGACTACCAGCGGTAGTGCGCGAAGGCCTTGTTGGACTCGGCCATCTTGTGGGTGTCCTCGCGACGCTTCACGGAAGCGCCCAGGCCGTTGCTGGCGTCGAGGATCTCGTTCATGAGGCGCTCGGTCATGGTCTTCTCGCGACGGGCGCGGGAGTAGCCGACCATCCAGCGCAGCGCCAGGGTGGCGGCGCGGCCCGGACGGACCTCGACCGGAACCTGGTACGTCGCGCCACCGACGCGGCGGGACTTGACCTCAAGGGCGGGCTTGACGTTCTCAAGCGCGCGCTTCAGGGTGACGACGGGGTCGGCACCGGTCTTCTCACGAACGCCCTCAAGGGCGCCGTAGACGATCCGCTCGGCGGTGGAGCGCTTGCCGTGCAGCAGGATCTTGTTGACCAGCGACGTCACCACAGGGGAGCCGTAAACCGGGTCGATGATGACCGGGCGCTTCGGGGCGGGGCCCTTACGAGGCATTCTTACTTCTCCTTCTTGGCGCCGTAGCGGCTGCGGGCCTGCTTGCGGTTCTTGACACCCTGGGTGTCAAGGGAGCCGCGGATGATCTTGTAACGCACACCCGGCAGGTCCTTCACACGACCGCCACGCACGAGCACGATGGAGTGCTCCTGCAGGTTGTGGCCCTCGCCCGGAATGTAAGCGGTGACCTCGATCCCGCTGGTGAGGCGCACACGGGCGACCTTACGGAGAGCCGAGTTCGGCTTCTTCGGGGTGGTCGTGTACACACGCGTGCAAACGCCACGACGCTGGGGCGAGCCCTTGAGCGCGGGAGTCTTGTTCTTCTCGACCTTGTCCTGCCGGCCCTTTCGGACCAGCTGCTGGATCGTAGGCACCGTTTCTCCGTTTTCTGTGTGCCATCGCTTGGTAGATCTAACCTGCGGTGTTCCCAACGCACACGGCCCCGTGGTCGACCCACGCGGTCGGGTGTGTTGGGCTTCTTCCAGCCCTCCGCACCGACTTCGCAGCCGACGCGGTGGTGGAGGAATCGCGGAATCCCATGAGCTGATGTGCAGCGACGGCGCTCACGCGCGCGAGGCGCTGGAGAGCGCATCGCCGTGGCGCGGCGGCCGGTGTGCTTGCACGCACAAGGACCCGGGGACACCCCAGGCACAAGGTCAGAGCGTACCTAGCGCATCGGGCTCGGTCAAAACAAATGCGACGGCCCAGGTCATGGCGTCCATCACGGCGGCGGGCCGCCCCTACAGCGCTATCACATCCGCCGCGGATCCGCATCCGGAGCCGGTGCGCGTGTCAAGCGGCCGGGGCGCCCGCGCGCTCCCCCGCTCGGCCGATCGCAGGGCCGAGGTCGAGCCCCGCCCGCCCAGGATCGCACCGGACCACGGGACCACGGCACCACGGCCGACGAGCGGGGGCCGGGGCCGGGGTCGGGTCCGCCCGGGCGGAGGCCGGTCAGCCGCCGGCCGCGGCCAGGACGCCGACCAGGGCCAGCAGCACCCAGCCGGCCACCGACAGCCAGCCGATCACCAGGCCCGCGGTGGCCATCCCGTCGCCCTCCTCGCGCCGGGCCCGGATCTGCGCCTTGGCGATGTGGCCGCAGACCACCGCCGGCAGGCCGAGCGTGCCCACGGTGGGGATGCAGAGCAGGCCGAGCACCATCGAGGCGACGGCCACCCCGTTGGTCGGCGGGCGCATCGGCAGCACCGGCGGCGGCAGGAAGGTGGGCGGGACGACCGGCACCGCGCCGCCCATCGGCAGCACCATCGGGCCGGACGGCAGGTCGGCGACGATCTGCGACAGCTGGCCGTAGGTCTGCGCCCGGTTGGCGGCGTCGAAGCGCTGCGAGTACTCCTCGGCGGAGAGCCGCCCCTCGGCGTAGGCGGCCTTGAGGACGTCGACCGTGCGATCGCGGTCCGTGTGGGCGGCGCGCATGGCGGCCTGCGGGGTGGCCGCGGGCTGCCAGGGCTGGGCGTAGGGCTGCGGCTGGGGTGGCTGCGCGTACGGCTGGGGCTGATGGTGCGTCGGGGGCTGGCTGTACGGATTGGGCTGCCCGTACCCGGAGCCCTGCTGACCCCACGGCTGTACGGCCATCCGGCCACCTCCCGACACCCCGGCACGCCGCGCGCGCTCGCTGCTCTCATAGTGCAGGACGAAGGACGGCCCTGAGTAGTTGCCGAATTCTCCGGGGAGCGTGGCCGGATTCGCCCGCGCTCACCCGTTTGGCCCAGACACGCCGTGGTCATGACCCTCGGGAGCGGGCCACCCGGGCGGTGGGAGGCTGGGCCGCGCCCCGTCCGTCCGCCGCGCCCACCCCGGAGAGGTGCCCATGCAGGCGTCCGTCCCACCGCCGCCCACCGCGGCCGCCGTCAGTGTCCACAACCTGTGGAAGCGCTTCGGCCGGCAGGCCGCCGTCGCCGGGCTCGACCTCGAACTGCCCGCCGGCGCCTTCGTCGGACTGGTCGGCCCGAACGGCGCCGGCAAGACCACCACCCTGTCGATGGTCACCGGACTGCTCCGCCCGGACGAGGGCACCGTGCTGATCCACGGCGCCGACGTCTGGACCGACCCGGTCGCGGTCAAGGCCAGGATCGGCATCCTCCCCGAGGGCCTGCGGATGTTCGAACGCCTCAGCGGGCGCGAGCTGCTGCAGTACAACGGACGGCTGCGCGGGCTGCCCGGCGACGAGGTGGACCGCCGCGCCGAGGAGCTGCTGCACGTCCTCGACCTCGGCGCCGACGCCGACAAGCTGGTCGCCGACTACTCCACCGGCATGCGCAAGAAGATCGGCCTCGCCGCCGCCCTGCTGCACAACCCCGACGTGCTGTTCCTCGACGAACCCTTCGAGGGCGTCGACCCGGTCTCGGCCCAGACCATCCGCGGCGTGCTCCGGCGGTACGCGGCGGCGGGCAGCACGGTGGTCTTCTCCAGCCACGTGATGGAACTGGTCGAACAGCTCTGCGACTGGGTGGCGGTGATCGACGCCGGCCGGGTGATCGCGCACGGCCCGCTGGACGAGGTCCGCGGCGAGCGCTCGCTGCACGCCGCCTTCCTGGAGCTCGTCGGCGTCCGCGAGGACGACGGCCAGGCCCTCGGCTGGCTCGGCGGCGACCGGTGAGCGCCCCGCCGCCGCCCGACGGCCGGCAGGTCGTCCGCGCCCTGGTCTCGCTCAAACTGCGGCTGCTCCGCAACGGCCTGCGGCGCAGCCCCGGCCGGGCCGCCGTCTACGTCCTCGGGGCGGTGTTCGGCCTGCTCGCCGCCGCCGCCGTCGCGCTCGGGCTCGCGCTGCTGAACGGCCGGGCCGGAGCCGGCGACGCGGCCGTCATGGTGGCCGCCGCCCTCGTCGTCAGCTGGGCCGCGCTGCCCCTCTTCCTCTTCTCCAGCGACGAGAGCGCGGACCCGACCCGGCTCGCCATGCTGCCGCTGCGCCCCTGGCCGATGCTGCGCGGCTCGGCGCTGGCCGCGCTGATCGGGCCCGGTCCGGCGGCGGCCCTGCTGGTGCTGGGCGGCGCGGCGGCGGCCGGCGCGCACGGGGCCGCCTCGGCGGCGTTCGCGGTGGTCGGCGTCCCGCTCGCCGCGGTCAGCCTGGTGGCGCTGTCCCGCGCGGTCGCCGCCGGCAACGCCCGGCTGCTCTCCAGCCGGCGCGGCAAGGACTTCGCCATCTTCGGCGGGCTGCTCTTCGCGCTGCTCGCCCAGGCCGGCAACCTCACCTTCCAGAGCACCCTCGGCAAGCCCGGTGAGTCGCTGGACCTGACCCCCTTCGCTCCCTTCGCCGCGGTGCTGCGCTGGCTCCCGCCGGTCAGTGCGCTGGACGCGGCCAGGACCGCGGGCGAGGGCCGGTACGCCCTGGCGGCGCTGCAGCTCGCGGCGGGCGCCGCGCTGCTGGTGGCGCTGCTGCGGTGGTGGCTGGCCAGTCTGCGGCAGCTGATGGTGACGGCCGACTCCTCCACCCTGGAGGTCGCCCGCGGCGCCGGCCGCGCCCGGGCCTGGCGGTTCCTGCCGGCCGGCCGGACCGGCGCGGTGATGCAGCGGCACCTGCGGTACGCCTGGCGGGAGCCGCGCGCGAAGGCGGCGGTGTTCACCGGGATCGGGATGACGCTGGTGCTCTGCGCGCTGTCGGTGATCCAGGGCTGGTCCAGCGTCTACCTGGTGGTGATGGCCGGGATGTTCCTCGGCCTGCAGATGCTCAACCTGTTCGGGATGGACGGCTCCGCCTTCTGGATGGTCGCCGCCACCCTGCTCACCCCGGCCGACGCCCGCGACGAGCTGCGCGGGCGCGCGTACGCCGTCCTCTCCTACGCGGTGCCCGTCACCGTGCTGCTGGGGCTCGTGCTGGCCGCCGTCACCGGCGACTGGGCCGGCCTCGCACCGGCACTCGGTCTGGCGCTGTGCGTCCTCGGGTGCGCGATCGGTCTCGGCGCCCTGTTCAGCGTCGTCGCGCCGTACACCATGCCGGCCGACAACAGCCCGATGCGCAGCGCCGCCCCCGGCCAGGGCGGGCTGACCCTGCTGAACACCTTCGGCTCGATGGTCGGCGTCCTGCTGCTCGGCCTCCCGGTCGGCGGCTACCTGCTCTGGGCGTCGGCCGGCCACGGCCCGGCCTGGGCGGTGCTGCCGCTCGGCCCGCTCTACGGCGCCCTGGCCGTCGTCCTCGGCATCCGGATCGCCGCCGGGCGGCTGCTCGGCCGGCTGCCGGAGATCCTCGCGAAGGCCGTCGAACGCTGAGCGCCGAGCGCCGAACTCTGAACGCCGGCAGCCGGCCGCGGGCCCAGTGGAACCGCCCCGGGCGGGCCGGGCCCGGACGGGCTGATCACCCGGAGCCGGCGGAGCCGCACCCCCGTGACCGGCCGCGGGAGGTCCGGCCGGACCGATCCGGGCGCGCGCTCCGGCATCATGGCAGGAGGGCCGACCGCCCCGGACACCGAACGCAGCGAAAGCAGAATCACCGTGGGCAAGCGCAGGCAGCAGCAGGACTCCGGGCGGGACGAGGCCGTCGGCGGGCTGCTGGAGCAGGCGGTGCGCCGGGTGGTGGCAGCGCCCGTCCAGGAGCTGGACCTCGCCCTGGACACCGGGGCCTCCATGCTGGCCGCGGCCCCCGGGCAGTGGGCGGAGGTGAGCCGGGCCCTGCTCGCGCACGCCGACACCGCCGTCGGGCGGTGCTGGTCGGCGGGGTGGCGGCCGGCCGACCTCGCGCGGGTGGTGCGGCGCGAGCTGAAGCCGGTGCACCTGGCGCTCGCCGTGGACCTGATCGCCGCCGAGGGGCGCCGCCACCCGGCCGCCGCGCTCGACCGGCGCTGGCACGAGCAGCTGCGGGAGCTCGCCACCGAGGTCTGGTGGGGCGGGGACGAGACCTTCCTCACCGCCTTCGCCGCCCGGCACCGCCTGGACCGCTTCGCACTGGCCACCGCCGCCCTGGAGCTGCTGCGCAGCTGGGGGCACCTGCCGCCGATCCAGCCGGTCGGGGCGGTGCCGGGTCAGAGCCCCCGGCCCGAGCGGCCGACCGGGCCGGTCACCGGCGAGCCCCGGATGCTCTCCCGGATCCGGGCCCTGCTCGCCAAGGCCGAGTCCACCGAGTACCCCGAGGAGGCCGAGGCGCTGACCGCCAAGGCCCAGCAGCTGATGGCGCAGCACAGCATCGACGAGGCACTGCTCGCCGCCACCGTCGCCGCGAAGGACGTGCCTTCGGCCCTGCGGATCGGCGTCGACAACCCGTACGAGGGCCCGAAGACGATGCTGCTGGACGCGGTGGCCGCGGCGAACCGCTGCCGGGTGGTCTGGGCGAAGGAGTTCGGCTTCTGCACGATCGTCGGCTTCGACGCCGACCTCGACGGGGTCGAACTCCTCTACACCTCGCTGCTGGTGCAGGCCACCGCGGCGATGCACAAGGCGGGCAGCCGCCAGCACCTGGACGGCGCCTCCCGGACCAAGGCGTTCCGGCAGTCGTTCCTGGTCGCGTACGCGGCCCGGATCCGGGAGCGGCTGACCACCGCGACCGAGCAGGCCACCCGGGACGCGGCCGCCGGACGGCACCTGCGCGAGGACGGCACGGCGGAGCAGCTGGTGCCCGACGAGCGGCTGCTGCCCGCACTGGCCGCACGCGAGGAGGCGGTGGATGCGACGATCGGTCGGATGTTCCCCAAGCTGACCTCGCAGCGGGTGCGGGTGAGTGACGGCGAGGGGTGGGCCGCCGGCCGGGCGGCCGCCGACCGGGCCGCCCTGCACGGGCGGGCCGGGGCCATCCGGCGCTGAACCACGAGGGCTCGGACGAAGGGGGATTGGTGGTTGTGACGGAGTACGCGGACCGGGTACGGGGTGCCCTGCTCGGCGGGGCGGTCGGCGACGCGCTCGGCTGGCCGGTGGAGTTCCTGCGCCTGGACGACATCCGGGAGCGCTACGGCCCGGACGGCCTCACCGACCTGGTGAACAGCCGGGGCTGGCAGGTCACCGACGACACCCAGATGACGCTGTTCACCGCCGAGGGGCTGATCCGCGGCTTCGTCCGCGGCTGGACCGGCGGTGGCGGGTCGGTGCCGCAGGCCGTCCACGGCGCCTACCAGCGCTGGCTGCTGACCCAGGAGCAGGACGCCCCCGACCTGCTGCCGTTGCAGAAGCCGTACGACGGCTGGCTGCTGCGGCAGCCGTTCCTGTACGCGCGGCGGGCGCCGGGCAACGCCTGCATGACCGGGGTCGGGCAGCACCGGGAGTTCGAGGCCCCCTCGGCGTTCGGGCTGCCGGGGCCGATCAACTCGCACTCCAAGGGGTGCGGCACGGTGATGCGCTCGGCGCCGTTCGGCCTCGCCCGGCTCGGCGTCGAGCAGGCCTTCGGGCTGGCCGCGCAGTGCGCGCAGCTCACCCACGGGCACCCGACCGGGTACCTGGCGGCGGGCGCGTTCGCGGCGCTGATCGAGCGGGTGACGGCCGGGACGCCGCTGCGGGCCGCCGTCGACGAGACCATCGAGCAGACCGCCGGCTGGCCCGGCGGCGAGGAGACCGTCAAGGCGCTGCGGCGGGCCGTCCTGCTGGCCGACCAGGGCGACCCGAGCGCCGACTGGGTGGAGCGGGTCGGTCTCGGCTGGATCGCCGAGGAGTGCCTGGCCATCGCGGTGTACTGCGCCCTCGCGGCGGGCCCCGGCGCGGCGGGGGCCCGGCAGGCCCTGCTGCTCTCGGTGAACCACTCCGGCGACAGCGACTCCACCGGCGCCGTCTGCGGCAACCTGGTCGGCGCGGCGTACGGCGCCGCCGCGCTGCCGGCCGCCTGGACCGGCGCGGTGGAGGGCCGGGAGGTGCTGCTCAGGGTCGCGGACGACCTGGTGGTGCTGTTCGGCAGCCGGGAGCCGGCCCACCCCGTGCTCGACGACCGCTACCCGGTGGGGTGACGGCGGCCGGGGCGCCCGGCGCTCCGAGGGTCGTGATCAGGCCTTCGGATCGGTGACCTGCCCGAGGAAGAGGGGCTGCCCGGTCACGGTGTCGCGGATCAGGAAGAGGAACGGCCGGTCCACGTGCAGCTCGACGGACTGCCCGGGGGCCTGCGCGGCGACCGCCGCGACCCCCACTCCGCTGCCGGCCGCGGCCACCGTGCCGCCCTCGTCCACCGCGACGGTGGCCTTCTGCACCACCGCGTCCACCTTCAGCCGCTGCTGCTCGCCGGGCCCGGGGATGCCGCTCAGGTCGGCGGCGTCGAAGGCGGCGGCGACCCCGAGCGCGCGCAGCGGTCCGACCAGACTGCCGCCGGTCTCGAAGGTGAAGCGCGGCAGGGTCAGGTCGACCGGGCGCTCGGCCAGCGCGCCGAGGATCCGGTCGAGCTGCGGGGCGTCCAGGCCGTGCCGGAACCCCTCGAAGCCGCCCTGCGCGGGCACCACCAGGTCCATGGCCAGGTTGCCTCCGGCGTACGGGAGTTCGACGGCCTGCCAGGGCTGGCCGGCGATCCCGCCCGAGCCCTCGGCGTAGCGCAGCGGCGCGTTGCGGCTCATCGTGGCGACCGGCGCGGCGGTGCCGTCGAGCCGGTGGAAGGGCTGCTGCGAGGTCCGGGCGGGCTCGAAGGGCTGGCGCCACTTCGCCTGCAGGAAGAGGGCGTCGGTCAGCACCAGGCGGGTGTCCGAGGTGACGGCGCCCTCGCCGAAGAGGTCCTTGATCCGGCCCCCGGTGTCCTTCTCGACCAGGGCGTTCACGGCCTTGCGGGAGCCGGCCGGGTCCCGCGCGAAGTCGGCGGTGCGCACGCCCGTGTCGAAGGCGGCGGCGAGGGTCGCGAGGTAGCCGGGGTCGACCGCGTACCCCTGCTGGGCCCAGAGCGTGTCCGACTGTCGCAGGACCGGCCCGTCCGCGGCGCCGGCGGGCCGCGACCCGCGGTCGAGCGCTCCGACCGCGACCGCGTACGGGCCGGCGGGCAGCTCGGTGTGCAGCGCCCTGGACAGCTCGTCGGCCGTGGCGCCGCGGGCGCCGGGGAGCAGCATCGCCAGCGCGGTGGCGAGGCCGGCCGGCGAGAGCACCAGATTGCGGTCGGCGCCGCCGTCCGCGACCAGTGCCCGGTACAGGTCGACGCCGAAGGCGTTGGTGGCGGCGGCGGTGGCCGCCAGCTGCTCGGGGGTGGCGGGCACCGGGGTCGCGGGGGCCGGGGCGCTGGTCCGGGAGGGCTGCGGCGCGGCGCCGGGGCCGGCGTTGCCACCGCAGCCCGCGGCCAGGGTCGCGGACAGCACGGCCGCGAGGAGGAGGGCCGCGGGGCGGCGGGTCCGACTGGTCATGGCTGCTCTCCCCGTCCTGGAGCGGTGCGCCGGGCGGAGCACCGGCGCGGGTACCGGCGATTCGACGCGGCTCCGCCCGGTCCGGTTCCGGTGGCGACCTCGGGGCGGAGCACCGGGCCGGGGCGGACGCGGGGCAGGGCCGGACGCGGGCCGGTTCGACCGCGTTCGGGCCGCCGGCGCGGCGGGCGGGGAGCGCGCGCGTCCGGTCGGCGCCCCGGGGCCCCGGGCGCCTACCCTGGCGGCATGGCCGAACCCAGGACGACCAGGAACACGGCCGACGTCGGGGCCTTCCTCGCGACGGTGGCCGACGACCGGCGCAGGGACGACGCCCGGGCCCTGTGCGCGCTGATGGCCGAGGTGACCGGCGAGGCGCCCCGGATGTGGGGCACCTCGATCATCGGCTTCGGCACGTACCGCTACCGCTACGCGAGCGGCCGGGAGGGCGACTGGCCGCCGGTCGGCCTGTCACCGCGCAAGCAGGCGCTGACGCTGTACGTCGCGGAGGGCTTCGACCGGCACGCCGACCTGCTGGCCCGGCTCGGACCGGTGACCACAGGCAAGGGCTGCCTCTACATCAGGCGGCTCGCCGAGGTGGACACCGAGGCGCTCCGCGAGCTGGTGAAGGCGGCGTTCGACCGCCTCGACGGCACAACCGTCACCTGAGCCCGCTCCGGCCGACTCCGCTCCGGCCGACTCTGCTCCCACCGACTCCGCTCCGGCCGACCGGTCAGTCAGTCCCGGTCCCAGAGCGCGCCGAAGGCCAGCAGCTCGTCGCGGTGCTCGATCCGCTCGACCCAGTCGGCCGGCCAGCCGCCCGCGCCGTGGTGCGCGCCCGCGAAGGCGCCGGCCAGGCAGGCCAGCGAGTCGGAGTCGCCGCCGGAGTAGGCCGCCCGGCGGACGGCCGCGACCGGGTCGTCCGGCAGCAGCAGGAAGCAGAGCAGTCCGGTGGCCAGGGCTTCCTCGGCGATCCAGCCCTCGCCGGTGGCCAGGCAGGGATCGGCCTCGACGTCGGGTGCGGCGAGCGCCGCGTCCAGCCGGTCCAGGACGTGCAGGCAGTCGTCCCAGCCGCGGGTGATGAAGCTCTCCGGGGTCGGGTCCTGCGCGTGCGCGGCGAGGTCGCCGAGCCAGTACGCGTGGTAGCGGGTGCGGTTCGCCAGGGCGTACGCCCGCAGCAGCGCGGGGAGTTCGGCCGGCGCCGCACCGCGGGCGAGCAGCCGGACGGTGTACGCGGTCAGGTCGCTCGCGGCCAGCGCGGTGGGGTGGCCGTGGGTGAGCGCGGACTGCAGCTGCGCCGCGCCGGCGCACTCCTCCTCGGTGATGCCGGGCAGCAGGCCGACCGGCGCGACGCGCATGTTGGCGCCGCAGCCCTTGGAGCCGAGGTCGCTGGCCGCCTGCCAGCGCCGACCGTCCCGCAGCCGCTCGCAGGAGCGCAGACAGGTCATGCCGGGCGCGCGGTTGTTGTCCGGCGAGCGCCACCAGTCGACGAACTCCTCGCGGAGCGGCCGCTCCAGACGCAGCGGCCCGAGCGGGCCGCGCTCCAGCGCGGTGCGCAGCCCGCCGGCCAGGGCCAGCGTCATCTGGGTGTCGTCGGTGACCAGTGCCCGCTTCGGCAAGGGCAGTTCGCGCCAGTCGGGGTGGTCGGCCGCGATCCGCTCGACCGGCTGGAACTCGGTGGGCCTGCCCATGGCGTCGCCGATCGCCAGGCCCAGCAGCGCGCCCGTGGCCGCCTTCCTCATCGCCTACCCCCTACACCTCGACCAGCAGCTCCTTGAGCCCCCGGATCACGTAGCCGGGCTGCCACTCGGGCTCGCGCACCAGGCGCAGCCCCGGTGCCCGGCGCAGCAGCGCGCCGTACGACTCGCCGAGCTCCAGTCTGGCGAGCGGGGCTCCCAGACAGAAGTGGATTCCGGCGCCGAAGGTGATGTGCGGGTTGTCGGCGCGGGTGAGGTCGAGCCGGTCGGGGTCGGTGAAGCGGGCCGGGTCGCGGTTGGCGGAGCCGAACAGCAGGGCGACCTCGGCGCCGCGCGGGATGGTCGTGCCGGCCACCTCGACGTCCTCCAGCACCCAGCGCTCGAACATCTGCAGCGGGGTGTCGTAGCGCATCAGCTCCTCGACGGCGGTGGGCAGCAGCCGGTCCACCGAGCCGCGCAGCAGGTCGAGTTGGTCGGGGTTGCGGAAGAGCGCCCACCAGCCGTTGCCGGTGGTGTTGACGGTGGCCTCGTGCCCGGCGTTGAGCAGCAGGACGCAGGTGGAGACCATCTCCTGCTCGTTCAGCGCGTCGGAGCCGTCCTGGGCCCGGATGAGCGCGCTGATCAGGTCCGGGCCGGGCCGGCTGCGGCGCTCGCGGATCAGGGCGCGCAGGTAGTCGGAGAACTCGACGCTGGCGGCGACCGCCCGGCGGCCGGTCTCCTCGGTCGGGTTGAGTTCGAACATGCCGGTGATGGCGGCGGACCACGGGCGCAGCAGCGCGCGGTCAGCCGCCGGGATGCCGAGCATCTCGGCGATCACCGCGACCGGCAGCGGCTCGGCGACGGCGGCGATCAGGTCGCCGCCGCCGTCGGCCACCAGGGCGCCGACCAGTTCGTCGGCGAGCCGGCTGACGGCGGGCCGCAGGTCCGCGACCGTGCGCGGGGTGAAGGCCTGGGAGACCAGTCGCCGGATCCGGGTGTGGTCGGGGGCCTCCAGGTCGAGCAGCCCGCTGTCGTTGAGGGTGTGGAAGGGCTCGTGCGCGGGGTCCGGCGCGGGGCGTCCGAACTCCTCGTGCGAGTAGCGGTGGGTGTAGGTGCGGCCGAGCCTGCGGTCCCGCAGCAGGGCGCTGACGTCCCGGTGCCGCGCGACCAGCCACTGCCCGGTCGGCTCGTACCGGCTCACCGGCGCGTGCTCGCGCAGTTCGGCGTACGCGTCGTACGGGTGCGCCACGAAATCGGCCGACCAGGGGTCGAAGGTCGCTGTCGTCATCGGTGACTCCCTCACTCGCCGGGGCGATCATCGTACGCAGGGCGCTCCGGCGAGGCGGGTCACCACGCGCTCGGACCGCGGCCGTCCGGCGCCGGCACCGCTCAGGCCTGCGCCGCCAGTCTCCGGACCAGGGCGGGCAGCGCCGTGCCGATCGGCTCGCGGATCACCTCGTCCGCGACCGGGTCGTACGGGGTCGGCTCGGCGTTCATCACGATCAGCCGGGCGCCGCCCTCCAGCGCGACCTGCACCAGCCCGGCGGCCGGGTACACCTGGAGGGTGGTGCCGACCGCGACGAACAGGTCGCAGGCCTCGGCGATCGCCGCGGCCTGGTCCAGCACCACCGGGTCGAGCGCCTCGCCGAACATCACCGTCGCGGGCTTGAGGACGCCCCCGCAGGCCGCGCAGGGCGGGTCGGGCTCGCCGGCCGCCACCCGCTCCAGCACCTCGCTCATCGGACCGCGCGCCCGGCAGGTCACGCACTGCACCTCCCGTGCCGTGCCGTGCAGTTCGAGCACCTTGCGGGGCGGCAGGCCGGAGCGCTGGTGCAGGCCGTCCACGTTCTGGGTGAGGACGCGGACGGGCAGGCCGGTGCGCTCCAGCTCGGCCAGCGCGAGGTGGCCGGCGTTCGGCTCGGTCCACAGGGCGCCCACCTCGCGGCGCATCAGCCAGGCGCGGCGGCGGACGTCGGGGTCGGCGAGGTACGGGCCGATGGTGACGAGTTGCTGGGCGTCGGGATCGCGCTGCCAGACGCCGTTCGGTCCGCGGTAGTCGGGGATGCCCGAGTCGGTGGAGATGCCGGCACCGGTGAGGACGGCGATCAGGGGACGCTTCGCGTTCATGCCCGGACGGTACGGGCCGCCCGGGCGCGCCCGCCACCGAGAATCGGAGCCCCGCGCGGACGCCGCCTCGCCCGCACGCACCCCCGCACCCGCACCCCCGCACCCGTACGCGCCCCCGCACCCGCCCGACCGGGCCGCCGAGTCGCCCACCGCCGCCGAAAACCGGGTGCGCCCCCGGGAGCCCCGCCGCAGACTTGCCGGGGCCCCGCGATCCGCGGGCGCCCCCGTCCCGAAGGAGCCCCGTGCAGGGAGCAGTCACCGTCTCGCCGTCCCAGGTCCCCGAGCTGCTGCTCGGCCTGGCCACCGTCAGGCCGGTCTTCCTGTGGGGCGCACCGGGCATCGGAAAGTCCTCCCTGGTCCGGGAGTTCGCCGACTCGCTGGGGCTGGCCTGCGTCAGCCTGATCGGCACCCAGCTCGCGCCCGAGGACCTGGTCGGCGTCCCGCAGATCACCCCGGAGGGCCGCTCGCGGTTCTGCCCGCCCGAGTCGATCGCCCGCGACGAGCCGTACTGCCTCTTCCTGGACGAGCTCAACGCGGCGACACCGGACGTCCAGAAGGCCTTCTACTCGCTCATCCTGGACCGCCGGATCGGTTCGTACGAACTGCCGCCCGGCTCGATCGTGATCGGCGCCGGCAACCGGGCCACCGACGGCGCGCTGGCCCGCCCGATGGCGTCCGCACTGGTCAACCGGCTGGTCCACGTGCACCTGCGGGCCAGTGCGACCGACTGGCTGCACTGGGCGGCGGGCCACGGCATCCACCCCTGGGTGACGGACTACCTCACCGACCGGCCCGACCACCTGTGGTCCACCCCGCCGAAGTCCGAGGAGCCGTTCTCCACCCCGCGCGCCTGGCACATGCTGTCCGACGCCCTGCACTCCTTCGGCTTCGACACCGGCGGGGGCGCCGCCGGGCCGAAGGCCGGGGACGACCAGACCCTCAAGGTCCTCACGTACGGGCTACTCACCCCGCAGCACGCCGTCGCCTTCTGCGGGTACGCGAAGATCGTCCGCAACTCCTACGGGCTGGACGCGATCCTCAAGGGCGACGCCCGCTGGCCGCACCGCCAGGAGGACCGCGACCTGCTCTACTACCTCGCCGACGCCTTCCGCGGCCGGCTGGTGAAGGAACTCCCCGCCCGCAAGGAGCACGCCTCCGGCGCGCTGCGGCAGACCGCCTACCGCTCCAAGTCGCTGCTCGTCCAACTCGCCGAGATCTCGGTCGAGGTGGCCCAGACGGTGATCGCCGACGGGCCGGACGGCAACCCGGTGCTGCCCGCCTGGTTCCTGATCGAGGCGGCCCGCGACATGCCCCGGCTGGTCGAGGCCCGCCGGTGAGCCGGACCGACCGGGGCGCCAAGGCCGCCGCCAGGCCCGACCCGGCCACCGAGGCCTTCCTCGCCGGCCTGCAACTGCTCAACGGCAACACCGCCTTCGCCGCGCTGAACGCCACCGTCTGCCGCGACGAGGACTGCACGCGGCGTCCCGCGGACGGCTGGGCGGTCGTCTCCTCCAGCGGGACGATCCACGTCGACCCCCGGCGCCGCGCCGAACCGGCCGAGTGGGCCTGGGTGCTGGCGCACTGCCTGCTGCACCTGGGATTCGGGCACGTCCCCGCCGAACAGGGCCGGCGCACCCAGCCGGACGCGTACGAGCTGGCGGCCCGCTGCGCCGTGGTGAACCGCTTCCTGGCCACCTTCCCGATGGGCCGGGCGCCGGTCGAACTGCCGCCCGTGCACGCGGGCGGTGACGAGGAGGAGCTGGCCGCCCGCTGGCGCCGCGACGGGCTCCCGCAGGTCGTGGGCGGCGCCGCCGGACCGGGCCCGGACCAGCTGCTGGTGCCCTGGGCCGGCGACGGCGACCCCGATGACTGGACCGGGGCGTTCGCGTCCGCGCTCACCCGCACCATGTCCGCCGCGATGGACCTGGCCGGCGGCCGGATCGACGAGGAGACCGGGCGCCGGCTGCCCGAGCGGCCCTGGACCAGGGCGCTGAACTGGTTCATCTCCTCGTACCCGCTGCTGGGCGGCCTGGCCGCCGGCATCACCCTGGTGGCCGACGCCGAACTCGCCCGCGCCCAGGGCATCGCCGTCGCCGCGGTGAACGCCGAGGCCGGCGAGATCTACCTCAACCCGCTGCGCCACCACAGCGACGAGGAGTGGCGCTTCGTCCTGGCGCACGAGATGCTGCACGCCGCCCTGCGCCACGGGGACCGACGGGGCGCCCGCGACCCGTACCTGTTCAACGTGGCCGCCGACTACGTCGTCAACGGCTGGCTGCTGGAGATGGGCGTCGGCGAGATGCCCGCGGGCCTGCTGCACGACCCGCAGCTGAAGGGCCTCTCCGCCGAGGAGGTGTACGACCGGCTCGCCCGCGACCAGCGCCGGGCCCGCCGGCTCGCCACCCTGGCGGGAAGGGACCGCCCGGACATCCTCGGCGAGCCGCTCGGCCACGGCCGGCGCGACTACGTCGACCTGGACGACTTCTACCGGCGCGGGCTCCAGCAGGGCTTCGAGCTGCACCGCCGCGAACGCGGCCGCCTCCCGGCCGGGCTGGTGGAGGAGATCCGCGCGCTCGCCCATCCGCCGCTGCCCTGGGACGCCCGACTGGCCCGGTGGTTCGACGAGTTCGTGCCGTCCCCGCAGCCCGTCCGCAGCTACGCCCGCCCGTCCAGGCGGCAGGGCGCCACCCCGGACATCCCGCGCGCCGGGCGGTACCACCCGCCGGAGGAGGTGGCCCGCTGCACCTTCGGCGTGCTGCTGGACACCTCCGGCTCGATGAGCCGGGCCCTGCTCGGCAAGGCGCTGGGGGCGATCGCCTCCTACGCCACCGCCCGGGACGTCACCGCGGCCCGGGTGGTGTTCTGCGACGCCGCGCCGCACGACGCCGGGTACCTGCCGGTCACCGAGATCGCCGGCCGGGTACGGGTCCGGGGGCGCGGGGGCACCGTGCTGCAACCCGGTGTCGACCTGCTGGAGCGCGCCGAGGACTTCCCCCGGACGGCGCCCGTCCTGCTGATCACCGACGGCGAGTGCGACGTCCTGCGGGTGCGCCGCGAGCACGCCTACCTCGTCCCGCCGGGTGCCGGGCTGCCCTTCACCCCTCGGGGGCCGGTCTTCCGGATGCGCTGAAACGGCCCCCGGACGGTCCGCTACCGTGGGGCCGTGACCAGCGCCGACGCCCTGATGACCTGGCTGACCACCCGCACCCCCGAGCAGCTGACCGAGCTGCTGGAACAGCGCCGGCTGCCCTACACCGGCGTCCCCGGCCTGGAGGACCCGGCCCGGCTCGCCGAGCACCTGCTGAGCGCGGGTTCGGTGGCCACCGGCCTGGTCGGGCTGACGGTGGCCGAACTGCAGGTCCTGGCCGCCGTCGCCGTGCTCGCCGAGCGGCTGCACGGGCCCGCCCCCGCGCCCGCCGCCACCGCCGGCCTGGCCGGGTTCGCCGGGAGCCGGGCCGCCCACCGGCTCGGCCCGGCCGCCGGCCCGGCTGCCGACCCGGCCGAACGGGCCGTGCCGCGTGACCGGCTGCTGGCGGCCCTCGGCCCGCGGGCCGCCGCCGACCTGGCGCGGCTCGCCGAACGCGCCCTGATCCTCCCGCCGCACGACGGTCCGCTGGTCGTGCCCGCCCTGCTGCACCAGCAGGTGCCCGAACTGCTGGGCCTGGGCCGCCCGGTGGACGTCCTGCTGAGCTCGGCGTACCGGGCCGCGGAGGTGGCCCGGGTGGCCGACGGCCTGGGCCTGCCGGCCGGCCGCAGCCGGGACCAGACCCAACGCCAGGTCGTGGACCTCCTGCAGGACGCGGAGCGGCTGCGCGCCCTGCTGGCGGACGCCCCGCCCGAGGCGGTCGAGCTGCTGGACGCACTCGTCCCCGGCCCGCCGCTGCTGCGCACCCGCTGCTTCACGGCGGACACCGGCGGGTACTACGGCTCGGCGAGCCGGTTCCTGTTCCGTCCGGACGGGTCGGGGGACGGCGGGACGGACTGGCTGGCCGGGCGCGGCCTGCTCGTCCCGGTCGGCCCGGACCTCGCCGAACTCCCCCGCGAGGTCGGCCTCGCCCTGCGCGACCCCGACCGACCGCTGCCGTACGAGCCCGAGCCGCCGGCCGTCCACGGCGCCCGCCCGCTGCCGGCGGGCTGGACCGGCGAGGCCCAGGCCGCCGCCACCGCCACCGCCTCCCGGGTGGAGCTGCTGCTGCGCGCGACGGCGGCGCAGCCGCTGGCCGTCCGCAAGGCCGGCGGCATCGCCGTGCGCGACACCCGGCGCCTCGCCAAGGCGGCCGGCGCCCCCGAGGCGCAGGCCAGGCTCTGGCTGGACCTCGCCGCCAACGCCGGCCTGATCGCCCCGCACCGGGACACCCCGCCGCCCACCCGCAGTCGCAAACCGCAGCCGCAGCCGCCGGCCCGGATGCTGCCCACCGCGCGGTACGACGGCTGGCTGAGCGCCGCCCCGGCCGACCGGCTGGTCCCGCTGATCGCCACCTGGGCGGCCACCCCCGAGGTGTTCAGCCACTGGCCCGACGAGGACGAGACCCCGGTCGCCCTGGTCGCCCCGCAGGACCCGTACGCCGTGCCGCTGCGGCACGCGCTGCTGGCCGCGCTGGCCGGCCTGCCCGGCGGCTCCGGGCTCGGCGCGGCCGACGCCATGTCCGACCGTACGGTGGACGAACTCCTTACCCGCGCCGGCTGGTTCAGTCAGGGCGCGACCGGCGGGGGCGAGCAGGACGAGGGCACCCTGGCGGCCCGGGTGACCGCGACCCTGCGGGAGGCCGAACTGCTCGGCGTCGTCGCCCACGGGGCGCTCACCCCGGTCGGCCACGCGGTCCTCGGCCTGCTCCGGGCCGGCGCCGACCGGTACTTCCCGGCCGTGCCCGGTACGGGCGTGCGCCTCACCGGGTACCCGGCGCTGGCCGCGGCCCTGGACACGCTGCGCGCGGCCCTGGCCGAACTCGTCCCGCCGCCCCGGACCACCGCCCGCTTCCAGGCCGACCTCACCGCCGTGGTCTCCGGCTCCGCCGACCCCGAACTCACCGGCCTGCTCTCCTCGGTGGCCGACCGCGAGTCCGAGGGCCATGCCGTGGTCTGGCGGATCGGCCCGGCCTCCGTCCGCCGGGCACTGGACGCCGGCTCGGACGCGGCCGAGCTGGCGGCCCGGCTGGCCGAGGTCTCCGAGGGCGGTCTGCCGCTCCCGCAGACCCTGGAGTACCTGCTCAAGGACACCGCCCGGACCCACGGCCGGATGCGGGTGGTGCGCAGCGCCTGCTGCATCCGCTCCGACGACGAGGCGCTGGTGACGGAGCTCTCCAGGGCCCGCGCGCTGTCCCGGCTCGGCCTGCGCCGGATCGCGCCCACCGTCCTGATCAGCACGGCGCCGCCGGAGGAGACCCTGGCGGCGCTGCGGCTGGCCGGGTACGCCCCGGTGCTGGAGGCGGAGACCGGGACGACGGTGGTGGAGCGGGCCCCCGAGGAGCGGGCCGAGAACCCGATGCCCTCGCTGGCGCAGGCCCGCCGGTTCCACGGCCGGGGCCCCGGCGATCCGGCCGCCCTGGCAGCGGCGGTGCTGGGCACGGACCCGACCGGCACCGGCCGGGCCTGACCGGCACCCGACCGGGTGCCGGCCCCGCCCGGTCGGAGCAGGCCACCGGTCAGAGCAGGCGCTTGATCTCGCCCCGCGCCCGGTAGAAGCCGCCGCTGCCCGACTCCAGCACCTCGGCGACCAGGTAGCGGGCGCCGGGCACCCGGATGTCCTTCGGGAACTGCACCCGGCGGGCGGGGTCGAAGCCCGCCGTGACGACCCTGATCCGGGTCCGGCCGCCCTCCTGGACGCACTCGACCTCGACACCGCCGGCCTGCCCGGCCTGGGCCGCGCTGACCGTCTCCAGCTCGACGCTCGGCACCACCCGCTCCCACCCGGCGGCCTTCACGTCGGCCGTCCGCGGCAGCCGGCCGCCCTCCGCCGCCCGCACCGCCTCCTCGCTCGCGTCCAGGCAGGCCAGCGAGCCGTCGGTGGTCACCAGGTAGAGCCGCCCGTCCCGGTACTGCATGCTGTACGCCGACCCGCAGCCGGTGCCGAGCTTCCAGAGCCGGGTGCCGTCGGCGGCGAAGCAGTACACCGAGGAGTGGTTGTCGCCCGCGAAGACGTACTGCCCGTCCGGCGAGGTGGCGCAGGAGAACACCGCCGCGTCGCACTTGTAGCGGGCGACCGTGGAACCGTCGTCCTTGCGCAGCCGGTACACCCAGCCCCGGGAGGTGCCCGCGAAGACCTCGCCGGGCTCCTGCCAGCCGAACAGCACGGCGCCCTGGGTGTCGACCTGCCAGAGCTCCTCGCCGCCGCGCGACGAGTAGCGGGCCACCCCGCGGGAGTGCCCGTGGTAGACGCCGTCCTCGTCGCAGCGCACCATCCAGCCCGCGCTGCCGGCGCCCTTGCGCCGCCACTGGAACTCGTCCTCGTGGTCGACCGTGGTGATCCCGCCGGCACCGTCGGAGACCCCGAGCACGCCGTCGTGGATGTCCAGCCAGTAGATGTCGACGTCGGCGGCGATCTCGTACGCCACCCGCGGGATCTTGCCGCCGAGGTCGTAGACCCGGCCGTCGTCGCAGCCCGCGTAGATCCAGTGGTCGTCGGCGACGATGCACTTCACGCCGTCCGGCAGCCCGTAGCGGCCGGTGACCTCGCCGTCGTGGGTGAGGGTGTAGACGTCGCCGGCCTCGTTGCCGACCCAGGCGTGCTCGTCGCCGACGAAGATCCCGAACGCGGCCGCGCCCGACTTGAACCGCCACAGCACCGGGGCCTGGCTGGCGCTCGACCGGGTGCTGGTGATCTCCCGGCGGGTGACCGCCCGCTTCTGCCGGACCCCGCGCTGCGCCGGTGCGTACCCCTTGCGGACCTTCTCGCCGACCTTCTTGGCGGCGGCCGCGGCGGCCTTCTCGGGCGTCGGGTAGGCCGTCGTCCTGGCCTGGCCGGGCTCGCCGATCCGCCCGTAGGTGATGGTCAGCTCGGCGCCGGCCTGCCGCACCTCGTAGAACTTGTGGGCGCTCCCGCCGCCCTCCTCCTCGGACAGCTCCAGGTAGGTGACCTGCTCGGCGGAGGCGGTGGCGGCGGAGGTGGTGGTGGCGGACATCGGCGGTCCCTCCCGGGGAGTCGGCAAGACGGCGGTCGGCGGGCTGGGGGGTGACGAACGGCCTCGGCCGCGTACGGCCGGGCGATCGGCGGGCGCTGCGGCGCCGTCCGTCGACAGGGAGAACCTATGTGCCACCACCGACAGTTGACCGGCCGCCCCCACCGGCGACCCGGGGTCAGCGCGCCGCGACCGCCGGGCGGCGGGCCGGGGCGGTGCGGCGGGCCAGCGGCGCCAACGCGGCCAGCCAGAGCGCCGCGCCGATCGTGATGAAGTCCAGGTCGGCCGCCATGAGCACGGTGCCGGCCAGCACCAGCACCGGACTCCACACCGGCACCCGGCGGGCCCGGCCGGTCGCCAGGGTGACCAGCAGCGCCAGCAGGCCGACGTAGAACAGCACCGGCCCGACCGTGTAGAAGGCCGGCAGGACGCCCGGGTGGCCCTGGATCCGGTCGAACAGCACGTTCTGTTCGGCCCGGTCGGCGGCCCTGGCCCCGACGTACAGGTCGATGACGGTCTGTCCGACCGAGGCCAGCAGTCCGGCGTGGGCCAGGCCCGCCAGCAGGTCGGCGGCGACCCGGCCGGCCGGGCGGCGCGGGGCGACCAGCCGGCGCAGCTCGGCGAACACCGGGACGAACAGCAGCAGTCCGGCGAGCAGGGCGGCGTGGCCGACCGTCCAGCCCGGTCCGGGGGCGCGGGATCCGGCCAGCAGCCGGATCCCGCCGTACAGGCCCAGCAGGGCCGGGGCGGCGATCGACGCGACTCTGGTGACACGGGAGTTGGTGCCGACGCTCATGGCGGGATCCTCTCGGGGCGGTGTGGTCCGACACCGCAGATCCTGACCGCCGGCCCCCGGTCGGCGGATCGCCCGTACCGGCGAACCGGCCGCCTCCCCCGCGCGGGTGAGAGTCAGCCCTCGCCGGCGACCACCGCACCCGCCTCGTACGCGAACACCACCGCGTGCACCCGGTCGCGCAGGTGCAGCTTGGCCAGCACGTTGCTGACGTGCGTCTTCACCGTGTGCTCACTGACCACGAGTTCGGCCGCGATCTCCGCGTTGGACAGGCCCCGGGCGAGCAGCCGCAGGGTCTCCCGCTCGCGGGCGGTCAGTTGCTCCAGCAGCCGGGAGGGCGCCCGGGCGACGGTGGCGGCGCCGGCCGGACGGCGGGCGGCGAACTCGCCGATCAGGCGCCGGGTGACCGAGGGGGCGAGCAGCGCCTCGCCGGAGGCCACCATCCGGACGCCGTGCGCGAGGTCGTCCCGGCGGACGTCCTTGAGCAGGAACCCGCTGGCGCCGGCGTACAGGGCGTCGAAGACGTAGTCGTCCACGTCGAAGGTGGTCAGCATGATCACCTTGGTCTCCGGGTACCGCGCGCAGACCTGCCGGGCCGCCTCCAGTCCGTCCATGACCGGCATCCGGACGTCCAGCAGCAGCACGTCCGGACGATGCTCCCGGACCGCCTCGACGGCCTGGGCGCCGTCCGCCGCCTCGGCCACCACCGTGATGTCCGGCTGGGCGTCCAGGATCATCCCGAACCCGGCCCGGACCAGCTCCTGGTCGTCGGCGACCACCACCCGTATCGGGGCCATCGCTCCGCTCCCCTCTCCGTCGTAGGTGCCCCGGGCCGCTCCGACCCGGGCCCGATCCGCCCTCAGGCCCGTTCCACGCTCAGGCCCGCTCCACGCTCAGGCCCGCTCCACGCTCAGGCCCGCTCCACCAGGGCCGCGCCCAGCGGCAGCCGCGCGCTCACCACGAACCCGGTACCGTCGGCCCGCGGCCCGGCCTCGGCCCTGCCGCCGCAGGCCGCGGCCCGCTCCCGGATGCCGACCAGGCCCCGGCCGCCCGACCGGTCGCCCACCACCCGGTCCGCCTTCGGGCGCACCCCCCGCCCGTCGTCGGAGACCAGCACCTCCAGCGCCTCCCCCGGAACGGTGACCCGGACCTCCGCGGCGCCCGCGCCGGCGTGCTTGACCACGTTCGTCAGCGCCTCCTGGACGATCCGGAACGCGGTGGCCTCCACGTCCGCCGGCAGGCTGAACCCCGGCCCGGGCAGCTCCAGCCCCACCCGCACGCCCGCCTCCCTGACCCGCTCGGCCACCGCCGCCAGGTCGGCCAGCCGCGGCTGCGGCGCGAGCTGCGGGCCGGCCCCGTCCTCCTTCAGGACGCCCAGGACCCGCCGGAGCTGGGCCATCGCGTCGCGACCGGAGTCGGCGATGGTGTCGAAGGTCCTGATCGCCCGCTCGGGGTCGGAGCGGACCACCACGGGCCCGGCCTCCGCCTGGACCACCATCAGGGAGACCGCGTGCGCCAGGATGTCGTGCATCTCGCGGGCGATCCGCCCGCGTTCCTCCGCCACCGCGCGGGCCGCGTCGCTGGCCGCCCGCAGCCCCACCTCGTGCGCACGCTCCGCCTCCACCCGGGCCAGCCTGCGCAGTTCGCGCACCAGGGAGCCGAAGACGAAGGTGCCGACGGTGAGCAGCAGGCTGAACAGCATCCCGTCGGCGGAGTGGGTGCCGACGATGTTGGACACCACCAGGACGGCCAGCAGGAGCATCCGCTGCCAGTCCCGGCCACGGTCGGCGACCGTGTAGACGACCAGGACGGCGTACACCGGGATCTGCGGCATCGACGAGTGCGCGCCCACCGACACCCCCACCGAGACCAGCCCGCTCGCCGCGGCCACCGACATCGGCAGCCGGCGGCGCCAGGGCAGCGGCAGGGCGGTGCCGAGCGCCAGCGCGTACACCCACCAGGGGCGGTCCACCGAGTCGTTCCACACCGACCAGAACGAGACCGCCGCCGAGAACAGCGCCAGCAGGGCGTCCAGCACGTACGGGTTCACCCCGGCGAGGCGCCGCCGCCGGTCCGCACTCCAGCCGGCCACCCCGGCCGTCCAGTTCGCCAGCATCGCGTCCACCCCTCCCCCGGGCCGGGGCCGGCCTCCCCCGTTCGGACGATCATGCCCTACCGGTGGTCGGCGCGCCCCGCCCTCAGGCACCGCCGACCGTCACGCTGCCGGTCTCCGACCGGGCGGTGATCCGCCGGGCGGCGGTGTCGTCCCTGGCCACCCCGACCGTCACGTCGCCCGTCCGGGTCGCCGCCTCGACCGCGTACGCGCCCTCCCGCGGCACCCGGACCCGGACGTCGCCGGTGCGGGTGTTCGCCCGTACGCTCGCGGGCCCGGTGCTGAAGCTCGCCGAGATCCCGCCCGTCCGCGCCTCCAGCCGGACGGTCGGCGAGGTCAGGGCGCTCGCCGTCACATCGCCCGTGCCGGTCCGCACGTCGACCTCGGCGCCGAGCCCGGACAGCACCACCGTGCCCGTCTCGTTCTCCACCCGGACGACCGTCCCGGCCGGCACCTCGACGTCGTAGCCGACGCCGCAGTCCCCGTCCGGGCAGCGGTAGCCGAGGGTGAGCGTGCCGTCCGCCGTGCCGTGGGTGGTGACCGGCTCCGCCCCGCGGTACGTCCGGTGCTCGGTGACCCGTACGGCGGCGCCGCCACCGGTGACCCTGATGTCGCCGGTGTGGCCCTGGACCACCAGGGTCCGCACCGGCTCGGCGACGCCGTAGACCACCACCCGCTCGCGGTCGTCCCCGACCAGGCAGCCGCTCATCCCGCCCACCACGGCCGCCGTGACCGCCAGCTTCGACCCGACCCGCACCAGTACCCGACGCCTCATGCGTCCCCCTCGGCTTCCCTGAGCGCCCCGGCTCCCGGGGCGGCGGCACCGAGCCTCCCCCGGCGGACGGCGCCACCGGATCCCCCGCGCGGGCGGTCAGCTCCCCTCCCCCGCGCGAGGGATTCCCGGGCCCGGGACGGTCGGTGGGCCCCGAGGGGTGGGCGGACGACGAAGGGCCCGGAGGCTTGATGCCTCCGGGCCCTTCACCTGCAAGTAGCGGGGACAGGATTTGAACCTGCGACCTCTGGGTTATGAGCCCAGCGAGCTACCGAGCTGCTCCACCCCGCGTCGGTGAACACGACACTACGGGACATCCACCGCCAGGCCTAATCCATTTCCCGGCGGCCCGGCCCGAGGGCGGGACACGCGGACCGACGGCGCCGCGGCGCGACAACGCGAGAGGCCCGGAAGCTGATTGCTTCCGGGCCTCTCGACTGAGTAGCGGGGACAGGATTTGAACCTGCGACCTCTGGGTTATGAGCCCAGCGAGCTACCGAGCTGCTCCACCCCGCGTCGGTAAACCCGACTCTACGGGACATCCACCGCCAGGCCTAATCCATTTCCCCACGGACGATCGGCCCCCGGGCGCGCCCCTCCGCCCCGAGTGCCCGCGGACCTCCCCGAGGCCCTCCGAGGCCCCGCGAACCACCCCGCAGTGCCCTGAGCGGCCCGCCGGCCCGCCGGCGGACGGGGAGCCGGACCGGGGCACCGCGAACGCCGCAGGGCGGCCACCCCCGAGGGGGCGGCCGCCCTGCGGCGTACCTGGTGCGGACTGTCAGCCGGTGTACGGGCCGTAGTCGTAGTCGTCCAGCGGGACGGCCTGGCCGGAGCCGGCGCCGAAGGGCGACAGGTCGTAGTCGTCGTAGCCGACGGCCGAGTACATCGCGGCCTTGGCCTCCTCGGTCGGCTCGACCCGGATGTTGCGGTAGCGGGGCAGACCCGTACCGGCCGGGATGAGCTTACCGAGGATGACGTTCTCCTTGAGGCCCAGCAGCGGGTCCGACTTGGCGTGGATCGCCGCGTCGGTGAGGACCCGGGTCGTCTCCTGGAAGGAGGCGGCCGACAGCCAGGACTCGGTGGCCAGCGAGGCCTTGGTGATACCCATCAGCTGCGGACGGCCGGAGGCCGGGTGGCCGCCTTCCGACACCACGCGACGGTTCTCCTGCTCGAAGCGGCCGCGCTCGACGAGCTCGCCCGGGAGCAGCTCGGCGTCGCCCGACTCGATGATCGTCACGCGGCGGAGCATCTGCCGGATGATGATCTCGATGTGCTTGTCGTGGATCGACACGCCCTGCGAGTTGTAGACCTTCTGGACCTCGGCGACCAGGTGGATCTGGACGGCACGCTGGCCCATGATCCGCAGCACGTCGTGCGGGTTGGTGGCACCCATGGTCAGCTTCTGGCCGACCTCGACCGCCTGGCCCTCGCTGACGAGCAGCTTCACACGCTTGGAGACCGGGTAGGCGATCTCGTCGGTGCCGTCGTCCGGCGTGACGACCAGCTTGCGGGTCTTCTCGGTGTCCTCGATGCGGACCCGGCCCTGCGCCTCCGAGATCGGGGCCACACCCTTGGGGGTACGGGCCTCGAAGAGCTCGACGACACGGGGCAGACCCTGCGTGATGTCGTCACCGGCCACACCACCGGTGTGGAAGGTACGCATGGTCAGCTGGGTACCGGGCTCACCGATGGACTGGGCGGCGATGATGCCGACCGCCTCACCGATGTCGACCAGCTTGCCGGTGGCCAGCGAGCGGCCGTAGCAGAAGGCACAGGTGCCGACGGCCGACTCACAGGTCAGGATCGAGCGGGTCTTGACCTCGCCGATGCCGTGGCGGATCAGCTCGTCGATCAGCACGTCACCGAGGTCGGTGTTCGCGGTGGCGAGGAGCTTGCCGTCGACCGTGATGTCCTCGGCCAGCATGCGGGCGTAGACGCTGGTCTCGACGTCGTCCGTCTTGCGCAGGACGCCGTTCTCGACCGTGCCGATGGCCAGCTTGAGGCCGCGCTCGGTGCCGCAGTCCTCCTCGCGGATGATGACGTCCTGGGAGACGTCGACCAGACGACGGGTGAGGTAGCCGGAGTCCGCGGTACGGAGCGCGGTGTCGGCCAGACCCTTACGGGCACCGTGGGTGGAGATGAAGTACTCGAGGACGGTGAGGCCCTCACGGAACGACGCCTTGATGGGGCGGGCGATCGTCTCGTTCTTCGCGTTCGACACCAGACCACGCATACCGGCGATCTGACGCATCTGCATCATGTTTCCTCGAGCACCGGAGTCCACCATCATGAAGATGGGGTTGGTCTTCTCGAAGTTGGCGTTCATCGCCTCGGCGACCTCGTTGGTCGCACGGGTCCAGATGCCGATGAGCTCCTGCTTGCGCTCGTCGTTGGTGATCAGACCGCGCTCGTACTGCTTCTGGATCTTCTCGGCCTGCGCTTCGTAGCCCTCGAGGATCTGGGCCTTCTGCGGCGGGACGACGACGTCCGAGATCGAGACGGTGACACCCGAGCGGGTGGCCCAGTGGAAGCCGGCCGCCTTCAGGTTGTCCAGGGTCGCCGCGACGACGACCTTGGGGTAGCGCTCCGCCAGGTCGTTGACGATCGCGGAGAGCTGCTTCTTGCCCACCTCGTAGTCGACGAACGGGTAGTCCTCGGGCAGCAGCTCGTTGAAGAGCGCGCGGCCCAGGGTGGTGCGCAGACGGAAGGACTCGCCCTCGAACCAGGTCGGCGTGCCGTCCTCGTCGACCGGCGGGGTCCAGCCGCGCGGCGGGACGGTGCCGATCGGCAGGCGGACGTCGATGACGGCCTGGACGTCCAGCTCCTTGGCGTCGAACGCCATCACGGCCTCGGCGGTCGAGGAGAAGGCGCGGCCACCGCCCTTCACCTGCTCGCGGTCCGAGGTCAGGAAGAACAGGCCCAGCACCATGTCCTGGGTCGGCATGGTGACGGGGCGACCGTCGGCCGGCTTCAGGATGTTGTTCGAGGACAGCATCAGGATGCGGGCCTCGGCCTGCGCCTCCGCGGAGAGCGGCAGGTGGACGGCCATCTGGTCACCGTCGAAGTCCGCGTTGAACGCGGTGCAGACGAGCGGGTGGATCTGGATGGCCTTGCCCTCGACCAGCTGGGGCTCGAAGGCCTGGATGCCGAGGCGGTGCAGGGTGGGCGCACGGTTCAGCAGCACCGGGTGCTCGGCGATGACCTCTTCGAGGACGTCCCACACGACCGGGCGCGCGCGCTCGACCATGCGCTTGGCCGACTTGATGTTCTGCGCGTGGTTGAGGTCCACCAGGCGCTTCATCACGAACGGCTTGAAGAGCTCCAGCGCCATGGCCTTCGGCAGACCGCACTGGTGCAGCTTGAGCTGCGGGCCGACGACGATGACCGAACGGGCCGAGTAGTCGACTCGCTTGCCGAGGAGGTTCTGACGGAAACGACCCTGCTTACCCTTCAGCATGTCGCTGAGGGACTTCAGGGGCCGGTTGCCCGGGCCGGTGACCGGACGGCCGCGACGGCCGTTGTCGAACAGCGCGTCGACGGCCTCCTGGAGCATGCGCTTCTCGTTGTTCACGATGATCTCGGGGGCACCGAGGTCGAGGAGGCGCTTCAGGCGGTTGTTGCGGTTGATCACGCGGCGGTACAGGTCGTTCAGGTCGGAGGTCGCGAAGCGGCCACCGTCCAGCTGCACCATCGGACGCAGGTCCGGCGGGATGACCGGGACGCAGTCCAGCACCATGCCGTTGGGCTTGTTGGTGGTCTGCAGGAACGCGGAGACGACCTTGAGGCGCTTGAGCGCACGGGTCTTCTTCTGGCCCTTGCCGGTGCGGATGATCTCGCGCAGGCGCTCGGACTCCTCCGCCAGGTCGAAGGTCTCGAGGCGGTCCTTGAGGGCCGCCGCGCCCATCGAGCCGGAGAAGTAGGTGCCGAAGCGGTCGCGCAGCTCGCGGTAGAGCAGCTCGTCGCCCTCGAGGTCCTGGACCTTGAGGTTCTTGAAGCGGGCCCAGACCTCGTCCAGACGGTCCAGCTCGCGCTGCGCACGGTCGCGCAGCTGCTTCATCTCGCGCTCGGCACCCTCGCGCACCTTGCGGCGCACGTCGGCCTTGGCGCCCTCGGCCTCGAGCTCGGCCAGGTCGGTCTCGGCCTTCTTGGCACGGGCTTCGAGGTCGGAGTCGCGACGGTTCTCGATCTGCTGACGCTCGACCGAGACGTGCGCCTCCAGGGACGGGAGGTCGCGCTGGCGACGCTCGTCGTCCACCCAGGTGATCATGTAGGCGGCGAAGTAGATGACCTTCTCGAGGTCCTTCGGCGCCAGGTCGAGCAGGTAGCCGAGGCGGCTGGGCACACCCTTGAAGTACCAGATGTGGGTGACCGGCGCGGCCAGCTCGATGTGGCCCATCCGCTCACGACGCACCTTGGCGCGAGTGACCTCGACGCCACAGCGCTCACAGATGATGCCCTTGAAGCGGACGCGCTTGTACTTGCCGCAGTAGCACTCCCAGTCCCGGGTGGGGCCGAAGATCTTCTCGCAGAAGAGCCCGTCCTTTTCCGGCTTCAGGGTGCGGTAGTTGATGGTCTCCGGCTTCTTGACCTCGCCGTGCGACCACTGGCGGATGTCGTCGGCGGTCGCGAGGCCGATGCGGAGCTCGTCGAAGAAGTTGACGTCAAGCACTGGTCGTCAAGCCCTCTTTCGTAAGTCGAAAGTCGTTCATCTGGTCTGAGGGGGCCTGGGGGCGGGCCGGCTGCTCCTGGAAGCAGCCGGCCCCACCTCCGTCAGACCTCTTCGACGCTGCTCGGCTCGCGCCGGGACAGGTCAATGCCGAGCTCCTCGGCGGCGCGGAAGACGTCCTCGTCGGAGTCCCGCATCTCGATGGACGAGCCGTCCGAGGACAGCACCTCCACGTTGAGGCAGAGCGACTGCATTTCCTTGATGAGGACCTTGAAGGACTCGGGAATGCCGGGCTCGGGGATGTTCTCGCCCTTGACGATGGCCTCGTAGACCTTCACGCGGCCGAGGACGTCGTCGGACTTGATGGTGAGGAGCTCCTGCAGCGCGTAGGCCGCGCCGTACGCCTCGAGGGCCCACACCTCCATCTCACCGAAGCGCTGACCACCGAACTGCGCCTTACCACCGAGCGGCTGCTGGGTGATCATCGAGTACGGGCCGGTCGAACGCGCGTGGAGCTTGTCGTCGACCAGGTGGTGCAGCTTGAGGATGTACATGTAGCCGACCGAGACCGGCATCGGGAACGGCTCGCCGGAGCGGCCGTCGAACAGCCGGGCCTTGCCGGTGGAGTTCACCAGGCGCTCACCGTCACGGGTGAGGGTGGTGTTGTCCAGCAGGCCGGTGATCTCGTCCTCGCGGGCGCCGTCGAAGACCGGGGTGGCGAGGTTGGTGCCACCCGTGACCGTGTCGGCGCCGATCGCCTGCAGGCGCTGGGCCCACTCGTCGGCGAGGCCGGAGACGTCCCAGCCCTGCTTGGCGAGCCACCCGAGGTGGATCTCCAGGACCTGTCCCGGGTTCATTCGGGACGGGACGCCCAGCGGGTTGAGGATGATGTCGACCGGGGTGCCGTCGGCGAGGAACGGCATGTCCTCGACCGGCAGGATCTTGGAGATGACACCCTTGTTGCCGTGACGGCCGGCCAGCTTGTCACCGTTGGTGATCTTGCGCTTCTGGGCCACGTAGACCCGGACCAGCTGGTTGACGCCCGGGGGCAGCTCGTCGCCCTCTTCGCGGTCGAAGACGCGGACGCCGATGACCTTGCCGGACTCGCCGTGCGGCACCTTCAGCGAGGTGTCGCGGACCTCACGGGCCTTCTCGCCGAAGATCGCGCGGAGCAGGCGCTCCTCCGGGGTCAGCTCGGTCTCACCCTTGGGCGTGACCTTGCCGACCAGGATGTCGCCGGTGACGACGTCCGCGCCGATGCGGATGATGCCGCGCTCGTCGAGGTCGGCGAGGACCTCCTCGGAGACGTTCGGGATGTCCCGGGTGATCTCCTCGGGGCCCAGCTTGGTGTCACGGGCGTCGACCTCGTGCTCCTCGATGTGGATCGAGGAGAGGACGTCGTCCTGCACGAGGCGCTGCGACAGGATGATCGCGTCCTCGTAGTTGTGACCCTCCCAGGACATGAACGCCACGAGCAGGTTCTTGCCCAGCGCCATCTCACCCTGGTCGGTGCACGGGCCGTCGGCCAGCACCTGGTTGACCTCGACCCGGGCGCCCTCGTCCACGAGCACCTTCTGGTTGAAGGAGGTGCCCTGGTTGGAGCGGGTGAACTTGGCGGCGCGGTACGTGGTGTACGTGCCGTCGTCGTTGGCCACGGTGACGTAGTCGGCCGAGACCTCCTGGACGACACCCGCCTTCTCGGCCGTGATGACGTCGGCGGCGTCGACCGCGCAGCGGTACTCCATGCCGGTGCCGACCACGGGTGCCTCGCTCTTCAGCAGCGGCACCGCCTGGCGCATCATGTTGGAGCCCATGAGCGCACGGTTGGCGTCGTCGTGCTCCAGGAACGGGATCATGGCGGTCGCGACCGACACCATCTGGCGCGGCGAGACGTCCATGTAGTCGATCTCGGTGCCCGGGATGTAGTCGATCTCGCCGCCGCGGCGGCGGACCAGGACACGCGGCTCGGCGAAGTGCAGGTCCGCCGTCAGCGGGGCGTTGGCCTGCGCGATGACGAAGCGGTCCTCCTCGTCGGCGGTCAGGTAGTCGACCTGCTCGGTGACGACACCCTCGACGACCTTGCGGTACGGGGTCTCGATGAAACCGAACGCGTTGACCCGGCCGTAGGAGGCGAGCGAGCCGATCAGACCGATGTTCGGGCCTTCGGGGGTCTCGATCGGACACATGCGGCCGTAGTGCGACGGGTGGACGTCACGGACCTCGAAGCCGGCGCGCTCACGGGACAGACCACCGGGGCCCAGCGCGGACAGACGGCGCTTGTGGGTCAGGCCCGACAGCGGGTTCGTCTGGTCCATGAACTGGGACAGCTGGCTGGTGCCGAAGAACTCCTTGATGGAGGCGACGACCGGCCGGATGTTGATCAGGGTCTGCGGCGTGATCGCCTCGACGTCCTGGGTGGTCATGCGCTCGCGCACGACGCGCTCCATACGGGCGAGACCCGTACGGACCTGGTTCTGGATCAGCTCGCCGACGTTGCGCAGGCGGCGGTTGCCGAAGTGGTCGATGTCGTCGACCTCGACCACGATGTCGCGGCCCTCGGTGTCACGCCACTCGGTCTCGCCCGCGTGCAGCTTCACCAGGTACTTGATCGCACCGATGATGTCGGGCTCGGTGAGCACGCCGGAGTCCAGCGACTCGGCGTTGCCCAGCTTGCGGTTGACCTTGTAACGGCCGACCTTCGCGAGGTCGTAGCGCTTCGGGTTGAAGTACAGGTTCTCCAGAAGCGTCTGCGCGGCCTCGCGCGTCGGCGGCTCGCCCGGACGCAGCTTGCGGTAGATGTCCAGCAGCGCGTCGTCCTGGCCCTGGGTGTGGTCCTTCTCCAGGGTGGCGCGCATCGACTCGTACTCGCCGAACTCCTCGAGAATCATCTCGTTGGTCCAGCCGAGGGCCTTGAGCAGCACGGTGACCGACTGCTTGCGCTTGCGGTCGATGCGGACACCGACCATGTCGCGCTTGTCGATCTCCATCTCCAGCCAGGCACCACGCGAGGGGATGACCTTGCAGGAGTAGATGTCCTTGTCGGACACCTTGTCCAGGGTGGAGTCGAAGTACACGCCCGGGGAGCGGACCAGCTGCGAGACCACGACACGCTCGGTGCCGTTGATCACGAACGTGCCCTTGTGGGTCATGAGCGGGAAGTCGCCCATGAAGACCGTCTGAGACTTGATCTCACCGGTCTCGTTGTTGGTGAACTCGGCGGTGACGAAGAGCGGGGCCGCGAACGTGAAGTCGCGGTCCTTGCACTCGTCGATGGAGTTCTTCGGCGGCTCGAAACGGTGGTCGCGGAAGGTCAGCGACATCGACCCGCTGAAGTCCTCGATCGGGGAGATCTCTTCGAAGATCTCCTCCAGACCGGACTTCGTGGGGACGTCCTGACCACTCTCCAGGGCCGCCTCGACGCGAGACTTCCAGGCCGCATTGCCGAGGAGCCAGTCAAAGCTCTCGGTCTGCAGGGCCAGGAGGTTCGGGACCTCGAGGGGCTCCTTGATCTTCGCGAAGGAAACGCGGAGCGGGGCGGTGGAATTAGCGTTGTTCGAGGCGTTGCGCGGCGCGGCCAAGAGGGGGGTCCTTCCGAGGGCTCGGAGCTCACTGCGCGCGTACCGGCCGGCCTCGACGGGCTTGGTCCCACCCCCGGCGCCGTGGGTCTCAGCCGGAGTGGAAACCCCAGGTCAGAGCCGCTTCGCGGAGGCGGTGCCAGGCCCCTTCAGGGCAGCGCACACTCCGGGCGACGAGTCACGGAGCAGCTAACAGGCAGCGCAAAGGGACAGTGTAGCCAATAGGCACACTGCTGTCCAGCTCTGATTCGGAGACCGAATCGGAGACTCCTCCCTGTCGCCACCCGGGCGGCTCCGGAGCCCCTCCCGGGGCCGGGCCGCAGGGTGGTCCCTGCCCTCACGAACTGCCGCCGGCCCGCGCACTGCGGGCCACCGCGCCTCACATGGAGTCACTTCCCGCTGGGACCGCCGAATATGCATCCGGGGCCTCGCCAACCGTCGGCGCACTCCACGTTCACGGCGCGCGCCTTGAGAATCGCGCGCCACGTTCGGTTCGTCAAGGCCCACACCGCAGTGCGGACCTCGTCCTACCTATCGCCCGAGACCCCTCCGGCGTTACAGAACCCGTGGTGAGGGCTGTTCCGGGCGACAGCGATCACCCTACCCGCCCGGACCGGCAGTGCCGAGGGGCCGATCGGCCCGCGCCGCCGCGGAGCCCGGCCGCGGCCCGCCCGGCGCCGCGCGGGGCCCGGCCGCGACTCGGACGGGCGTACGCAAAAAGGCCGGGCCGACCACCCGCAGGGGTGATCGGCCCGGCCTCGGAGCCCCGTCCCCCTCAGAGGGGGCGCGGGGGCACCTTCCGACCCTCAGGGTCGGAGGGAAGTCACTTGACGGTGACCTTGGCGCCGGCGGCCTCGAGCTGGGCCTTGGCCTTCTCGGCAGCGTCCTTGGCGACCTTCTCCAGGACCGGCTTCGGGGTGCCGTCAACGAGGTCCTTGGCCTCCTTCAGGCCGAGGGAGGTCAGGGCGCGCACCTCCTTGATGACCTGGATCTTCTTGTCGCCGGCCGACTCGAGGATGACGTCGAACTCGTCCTGCTCCTCGACGGCCTCGACGGCGGCGGGGCCACCGACGGCGGCAACGGCGACCGGGGCGGCAGCCTTGACGTCGAACTTCTCCTCGAACGCCTTGACGAACTCGGAGAGCTCGATCAGGGTCAGGGTCTCGAACTGCTCGAGCAGCTCGTCCTGGGACAGCTTCGCCATGATGGCGTCCTTCCACTCAATCGGCAGGTGCCGGATGTACGGGATGGCGGGCGTACGGGCCCGCTGCGGCCGGAGGTACCGGACGCTGAGTGCCTCACGCGTGAGCGTGAATTACTCGGCAGCCTCGGTGGTGTCCTCGGCCTCGGCGGGAGCCGGCGTACCGGCACCGCCCTGCTCGACCTTCGCGCGCAGTGCCTCGGCAGTGCGGGCGAACTCGACCAGCGGAGCCTGGAAGGTGGCCGCGGCCTTCGCCATGGACGCCTTCAGACCGCCGGCCAGCTTGGCGAGCAGCACCTCGCGGGACTCGAGGTCCGCGAGCTTCTTGATCTCATCGGCGGACAGCGCCTTGCCGTCAAGGACACCGCCCTTGATGATGAGAGCGGGGTTTTCCTTGGCGAAGTCACGCAGAGCCTTCGCCGACTCCACCGGGTCACCGGTGACGAAGGCGACAGCCGTCGGACCCGCGAACAGGTCGTCGAGCTCCGTGATCCCGGCCTCATTGGCAGCGATCTTGGTCAGCGTGTTCTTCACCACGGCGTACTGGGCGTTCTCACCCAGCGAGCGACGCAGGTTCTTCACCTGCTTCACCGTCAGACCGCGGTACTCGGTCAGCACGGCCGCGTTCGAGGCACGGAACTTGTCCGTGATCTCGGCGACGGCAGCGGCCTTGTCGGGCCTTGCCATAGGCTTACGCCTCCTTCCGTGATGTCGAAGTCGGGCCGACCTGCGAAAGTCGACCATCTGCGCCTCGGACACACCGGTCTGGTCAGAAGGAGACACCCTGCAAAACAGTGAGAGCCCCGGTGCGCAGGCGCACGGGGCTCAGTAAGACCTCGACGGCCGAACGGCGAACCGAACGAACCGGAAGTCCAAGCTCCAAACACTCCTGCGCGGGCTGTCTGCGGAAAATCGCAGATCCTTCGGTCACCCCGCACCCTCACGGGCACACGGCAACAACCAGCGGTCTTTGGCTTGCACCAAGGTAGCCCGGATCCCCCCGGAACGACAAATCCGTGCGCACCGCCCGGCGCGGCCGGCCCGGACGGACCGTGCGCCGCCGCCCGGGCGGGCGCGTACCCGAGCCGGTCAGCGGGCGAGCGGCGGAACGCTGCGGGTGCCGGTGTCGGAGGTGTCGGCCTCGGCCGGCGCCTGCACCGACAGGGCGCCGCCGAAGTCGGAGTACAGCACCGTGTCGTCGGCGCCGCCCTCCGTGCCGGTGCCGGTCCGGCGCAGCTCGACGAGCTGGTCCTTGTCGTTCAGCCACAGGTCGAGGGTGAGCACGGTGGAGCCGCCCGGGGCCAGCGCCGTCCGCAGCCCGGCCCGCCGGGCCTCGCTCAGCTGGGTCTGGGCCGCCGCGTAGCGCTCCGCCGTGGTGGTCACCTGGTAGTGCTGGACGGTGCTGTCGTCGAGCTTCTCCTCGCCGACCAGCCTCGGGTCGCCCACCGCCGTCGCGGCGGCCAGCGCCGCGACCGGGCTGAGCAGGTCGACCAGCCCCGCGTACGGAACCTCCCGGTGGCCGTCCGCGCCGGTGGCGCCGGTGAACTTCTCCCAGTGCCGGCCGCCGAGGCGGGCCGCGGTGGCCTCGTCCCCGCCCTGGTAGGCGGTGGTGTCCATGACGATCAGCTGCTCGGCCGCGCCCGGCGTGGAGCGCTTGATCTGCAGGGCGGTCTTCGGCTGCCAGAACAGCAGGCCCGAGGCGCTGTCGGCGCCCAGCCGGTAGGTGATCTTCGCCCGCCGCGCGGTCTGCATGGCCAGCTGGGCGGAGAGCAACACCCCGTGCGGCGAGCGGTCGGTCGGCTTGTCGGCGTCGCTCGGCGAGGCGCTGGCACTGCTCGGCGGGTCCGAGGCCGCGGGGCCGGGCGGCTGCGCGGGGCCGCCGCCGCAGCCGGCCAACACGCTCGCGAGCAGCACGACGGCCACTCCGGCCGTCATCCGCCGCCGAGCCCCCATCGCCGCCTCCTCCTGGTCCGCCGTCCGGCCGTCGCCCGGGCCGCTCACCCGGGTCCGCCCCGGCCGCCGGGTCAGCCGCCGGTCACACCGACCGCCCCCGCCCGGGGCCCCGGACGGATCCTCCCGGCCGGCCCCGCACGTCTCCCCCTGCCAGCCCACCATGTCACGCCCCCGACCGCCGCGCGGCGGCGGCCCGTCCCTCCCGGCCCCGAGCGACCTGACGCCGCGAGGGCGGGCCCGGGCCGGGGGGCTATCCCGCCCGCACTCCGCCCGGCGCCCCGGCCGGGCCGGGGGCCCGGACCTCGAAGGCGACCCCCGGGTCGGACACCTCGACGGTGGTCGTCTCCGTCCCCGCCCGGCCGGAGGCGCTCTCCCGCAGCCTGAGCAGCCGGTCCCCCTCGCCGATCCAGACGTCGTAGTCGAGGGCCTCCACCCCCTGGGCCCGGTAGTGCGCCAGGACGACCGCCAGCCGCTCCGGGTCGAGGTTCTGGTCGGCGCCGAAGAGCGCCTCGACCGGTGCGCTGCCCCGGTAGTGCGTGGCCACCGCGGCGCCCTCGGTCACCGGGCCGTCCTCGGTGACCCGGCCGGCCAGGGCCACCAGGCGCAGCCGGCCGCCCGGGTTGGAGACCAGGGCGGTGAGCCAGCCGCCCGCGTAGCCGCCGGCCCCGGCGCCGCCGGGCTCCAGCGACTCCACCTCGGCGCGGTCGGCCCGCGCCCACGCGCCGCCGGCCGCCGGGTCCGCCGCCGGGTCCCGGCTGAGGTAGCAGACGCTGTCCACCATCAGGAGCCGGCCGGCGCCCCGGGGGTCGGTCAGCCGCAGGTCGGCCGTGTCCGCCGCACCCCAGGAGACCGTGCCGTCGGCCCCGCCCCGCCCGGCCGGACCCTCCCGGTCGGCGTGCAGGCGCGCGCTGCCCGCGTCGTCCAGGTGCTGGGCCGCGCTGAGCAGCACCTGACGGGCCGGTCGGGAGGCGGTGGTCGCCGGCGCCACCGATCCGGGCCTGGCCTGCGGGGCGGGGTCGGCGCGGACGTCCAGCGTGGCCACCGCCGCGCCGAAGACCACCAGCGTGGCCACCACCCCGAGGGCCACTATTCGATCGGACGGCACGGCACTCTCCCCGGAGGACGGACGCGGGCACGGGTCAGCCGAGCGTAATCCGGCCGGCGGCGCGGTCGGCCGCCGGGGGCGTCTCGATCCGGGAACACCTGTGCCCACCCGTGCCGGCGGGAACGCCGAAGGGCCCGCACCCCCCTGGGGGTACGGGCCCTTCGTACGAACTGAGCTGCGCCCAGGACGCGGCTACGGTCGGAGCACGGGTGCTCAGACGGCGGCCGGGTCCTCCTCGACGAGGAGGTTGCGGGTGCGGTTCGGGTCCACCTGGATGCCGGGGCCCATGGTGGTGCTGACCGCGGTCTTCTTGATGTAGCGGCCCTTGGCGGCGGACGGCTTGGCCCGGAGGACCTCGTCCAGCGCGGCGCCGTAGTTCTCGACCAGCTGCTCGTCGGTGAAGGAGGCCTTACCGATGATGAAGTGCAGGTTCGAGTGCTTGTCGACGCGGAACTCGATCTTGCCGCCCTTGATGTCGTTGACAGCCTTGGCGACATCGGGGGTGACGGTGCCGGTCTTCGGGTTCGGCATCAGACCACGCGGGCCGAGCACGCGGCCGAGGCGGCCGACCTTGCCCATGAGGTCCGGGGTGGCGACGACGGCGTCGAAGTCCAGACGGCCCTTGGCGACCTCGTCGATGAGCTCGTCCGAGCCCACGATGTCGGCGCCCGCAGCACGCGCGGCCTCGGCACGCTCGCCGGTCGCGAAGACCAGGACCCGAGCGGTCTTACCGGTGCCGTGCGGGAGGATCACGGTGCTGCGGACCATCTGGTCGGCCTTGCGCGGGTCGACGCCCAGACGCATGGCGACCTCGACGGTCGAGTCGAACTTGGTGGTCGACGTCTCGCGGGCGAGGCGGATGGCCTCGAGGGGTGCGTAGAGACGGTCGCGGTCAACCTTGGCGGCCGCGGCCGTCAGAGCCTTGCTGCGCTTCACTGCTGCTCCTGAATAGATAGCGGAGTTGTGGTGTGTCGGGCCGCGCAGGCCCTACCACAGGGACGAGAGGGGCTGATCAGCCCTCGACCGTGACGCCCATCGACCGGGCGGTGCCGGCGATGATCTTCGCGGCGGCGTCCAGGTCGTTGGCGTTCAGGTCGGGGAGCTTCACGGTGGCGATCTCGCGGACCTGGGCGCCGGTGAGCTTGGCGACCTTGGTCTTGTGCGGCTCGGCCGAGCCCTTCTCGATGCCGGCGGCCTTCAGGATGAGGCGCGCGGCCGGCGGGGTCTTCGTGATGAAGGTGAAGGAGCGGTCGTCGTAGACCGTGATCTCCACCGGCACGATCATGCCGCGCTGCGACTCGGTCGCGGCGTTGTAGGCCTTGCAGAACTCCATGATGTTCACGCCGTGCTGGCCCAGCGCGGGGCCGACCGGCGGAGCCGGGTTGGCCGCACCGGCCTTGATCTGGAGCTTGATGAGCCCCGTGATCTTCTTCTTCTTGGGAGGCATGTCTCTCCGGGTCCTTCTGAGAGGGGATGGTCGGCGTGTGCGGCAACCGGGGCGACACCCGGAGGGCACCACACACATCGGACCAGGCTAACGCGGATGCGTCGCTGGACCAAAACGATAAAGGGGGCGGGCCGAAGGCCCGCCCCCCGCACCGAAACCGTCGGCTAGTTCTTCTGGATCTGGTCGAACGACAGCTCGACCGGGGTCTCCCGGCCGAAGATCTCGACCAGGCCCTTGACCTTCTTGGAGTCCGGGTTGATCTCGTTGATCGTCGCCTGCAGGGTGGCGAACGGACCGTCGGTGACGGTGACCGAGTCGCCGACCTCGAAGTCGAGCACCTGGACCTCGACCGGCTTGCCGGGAACCGGCCGGCCGGCCTCCTTGGCCGCCTGGCGCTCCACGTCGGGAGCGAGCATCTTGACGACCTCGTCCAGGGTCAGCGGGTACGGGTCGTAGGCGTTGCCCACGAAGCCGGTGACGCCGGGGGTGTTGCGCACGACGCCCCAGGACTCCGGGGTGAGGTCCATCCGGACCAGGACGTAGCCGGGGAGCTTGTTCTGGCGGATGGTCTTGCGGTCGCCGTTCTTGATCTGGACGACCTCCTCCTGCGGCACCTCGGACTGGAAGATGTAGTCCTCGACGTTCAGGGAGACGGAGCGCTGCTCCAGGTTCTGCTTCACGCGGTTCTCGTAACCCGCGTAGGTGTGGATCACGTACCACTCGCCGGGGGCGGTGCGGAGCTTCTCGCGGAACTCGGCGACCGGGTCGACCTCGACCTCGGGCTCCTCCTCGGCGGCGTCCTCGGCGGTCGCGTCCTCGTCGGCCTCGACCTCGCCGGTCGCGTCGTCCTCGTCGGTGTCGGCCTCGTCGGTGTCCTCGTGCAGCGCGGCGACCTCGGCGGGCACGTCGGCCTCGGCCTCGTCGTACGCCTCGGCCTCGTCCTCGTCGCTGTCCACGGCGTCCACGATCTGCTCGGCGGACTCGGAGTCGGCGGCACTGTCAGCCAGCGCAGCCGCGTCCAGCTCGGCGGCGACATCCGCCTCGCGGACGGTCTCGTCGGCGTCGTACAGGGGGGACTCAGACACGGTGGCTGCTTCTTTCCTGGAGATGGTGAAGATGGCGCGCTCCGGGCCGCTCCGGCGCCGCGCTGCTCTCGCGGGCGCCCAGGACAAACGACTCAGAGACTTCAACAGTACCGAGTCAACGGTAGCGGGCTCGTACGATCGGCGCCGACAGCTCGACCCGGACCAATGAATCGGCCCGGGTCGGAGTGCTTGTTCGAGGTGCTATGGGTCAGCTCGGTCAGCCGAAGATCCACAGGCTGAGCTTGGCGAAGCCGAAGTCGAGGGAGGCCACCAGGCCCATGATCACGACAACGAAGACGACCACGACGGTGGTGTAGTTGATCAGGTCGCTGCGGCTCGGCCAGACGACCTTGCGCAGTTCCGCGATGATCTGCCGGTAGAACAGCGCCAGCCGGGCGAACACGCCCTTCTTGGCCCGCTTGCCGGACTTCTTCTCGCCATCGGCGCCCGAGCGCTTGGCGCGCTTGCGGTCGCGGCGCGAGAGCGCCTTGTCCTCGCCGTCGACAG
The DNA here is from genome assembly GCF_042673745.1 of Kitasatospora sp. NPDC057015. Taxonomy (NCBI): domain Bacteria; kingdom Bacillati; phylum Actinomycetota; class Actinomycetes; order Kitasatosporales; family Streptomycetaceae; genus Kitasatospora; species Kitasatospora sp. NPDC057015. The sequence goes on along the minus strand of NZ_JBHUSG010000005.1, from coordinate 48,320 downwards.
GCGTGGTCCCGTCAGCGCCTTCGGCACCCTCGGGGTTGCCGCTCTCAGGCGTTGCGGTGGAGCCCGTGGTCTCCGTCACTCGTCCTCACCTGAATCCGGGTCCTGCCGAGTGTCGCGCGCACCAGGAGCACGAGCGATCCGGCGAAAGCAGTGCTGAATGAGGCCCTCTCCGCATCAAGCCCGCTCGCTCTGCAAGAGCGAACGGGCTCGGTACGGATCAAGCAGCAGGGCAAGAGGGACTTGAACCCCCAACCGCCGGTTTTGGAGACCGGTGCTCTACCAATTGAGCTATTGCCCTACGACGCCTCGCGGCGCCTGCAGTGTCCCCCAACCTACCGCATCCGGGGCCGCTGTATACACAGGCGGTGGATGCTGCACTTCGGGAGCCATCGAGCAGTGAGTGTACGTGTTCCGGGGCGATTGGTCGAACCTCTCACCGGCGGCGTCCCGGGGACACGCCGGACCGTCACCGGTCCGGCCCCCGCCGGGGCCGGTCACATGGTGGACGCGCGCGTACGGATGGTGAAACCGCCATGCCCCGTCAGCGCCCGTTCTGCGACCATGCAGGCATGAGCGCTTCCACCCCGCAGCCCGACAGTTCCGTCCGTCCCGCCGACCGCCGGGTGTCCGCCCGGATCGGCGCGATCGCCGAGTCCGCCACCCTCGCGGTGGACGCCAAGGCCAAGGCCCTCAAGGCGGCCGGCCGGCCGGTCATCGGTTTCGGCGCCGGCGAGCCCGACTTCCCCACCCCGGACTACATCGTCGAAGCGGCCGTCGAGGCCTGCCGCGACCCGAGGAACCACCGCTACACCCCCGCCGGCGGCCTGCCCGAGCTCAAGGCCGCCATCGCCGCCAAGACGCTGCGGGACTCCGGCTACGAGGTGGACGCCTCGCAGGTGCTGGTGACCAACGGCGGCAAGCAGGCCATCTACGAGGCCTTCGCCGCCATCCTCGACCCGGGTGACGAGGTCATCGTCCCGGCGCCGTACTGGACCACCTACCCCGAGTCGATCCAGCTCGCGGGCGGCGTCCCGGTCGAGGTCGTGGCCGACGAGACCACCGGCTACAAGGTCTCGGTGGAGCAGCTGGAGGCCGCGCGCACCGAGAACACCAAGGTGCTGCTCTTCGTCTCGCCCTCCAACCCGACCGGCGCGGTGTACACCCGCGCCGAGGTCGAGGCGGTCGGCCGCTGGGCGCTGGAGCACGGCCTGTGGGTCCTCACCGACGAGATCTACGAGCACCTGGTCTACGGCGACGCCGAGTTCGTCTCGCTGCCGGCCCTGCTGCCCGAGCTGGCCGACAAGACCGTCGTGGTCAACGGCGTGGCGAAGACCTACGCCATGACCGGCTGGCGGGTGGGCTGGGTGATCGGCCCCAAGGACGTCATCAAGGCCGCGACCAACCTCCAGTCGCACGCCACCTCGAACGTCTCCAACGTGGCGCAGCGCGCCGCGATCGCGGCCGTCTCCGGCGACCTCTCCGCCGTGCACGAGATGCGCGTCGCCTTCGACCGCCGCCGCCAGACCATCGTGCGGCTGCTCAACGAGATCGACGGCGTCGTCTGCCCCGAGCCCGAGGGCGCCTTCTACGCCTACCCGTCGGTCAAGGGCCTGCTGGGCAAGGAGATCCGCGGCAAGCGCCCGCAGACCTCCGCCGAGCTGGCGGGCCTGATCCTGGACGAGGCCGAGGTCGCGGTCGTCCCCGGCGAGGCCTTCGGCACCCCGGGCTACCTGCGGCTGTCCTACGCGCTCGGCGACGCCGACCTCGCGGAGGGCGTCGGCCGCCTGCAGAAGCTGCTCGGCGAGGCCCGCGACTGACCTCCCGGCCCGGCCGGCGCCCGGCCGGCCCGAACCGCCCCCTTCACCCCTTCGAGGGATGTGACGGGGGCGGTTCCCGTCCACGGCCCGGATACGGCAGTATCGGCGAATGGAACGCCTGCCTGTACCCCGCGACGTGAGGGACCTGCCGAAGGCCCATCTCCACCTGCACTTCACCGGCTCGATGCGCCCGGCCACCCTTCTGGAGCTCGCCGACAAGCACGGGCTGCGCCTGCCCGAGGCGCTGAGCTCCGGCGAGCCGCCGCAGCTGCGCGCCACCGACGAACGCGGCTGGTTCCGCTTCCAGCGGCTGTACGACACCGCCCGCTCCGTCCTGCGCGACGAGGAGGACATCCGGCGGCTGGTGCTGGAGACCGCCGAGGACGAGCGGCGGGACGGCTCGCGCTGGCTGGAGATCCAGGTCGACCCGACCTCCTACGCCCCGCTGCTCGGCGGGCTGATCCCGGCCCTGGAGCTGATCCTCGACGCCGTGCGGCACGCCTCCGAGGCCACCGGGGTGGGCATCCGGGTGCTGGTCGCGGCCAACCGGATGAAGTCCCCGATGGACGCCCGGACGCTGGCCCGGCTCGCCGTCCGGTACGCCGACCAGGGCGTGGTCGGCTTCGGCCTCTCCAACGACGAACGGCGCGGCCTCGCCCGCGACTTCGACCGGGCCTTCGCCATCGCCCGCGGCGGCGGCCTGCTGGCCGCCCCGCACGGCGGGGAACTCGCCGGCCCCGAGTCCGTCCGGGACTGCCTGGACGACCTGGGCGCCGGGCGGATCGGTCACGGCGTCCGGGCCGCGGAGGACCCGCGGCTGATGCAGCGGCTGGCCGACCGCCAGGTCACCTGCGAGGTCTGCCCCTCCTCGAACGTCTCGCTCGGCGTCTACGAGCGACCCGAGGACGTCCCGCTGCGCAGGCTCTTCGACAACGGCGTCCCGCTCGCGCTCGGCGCGGACGACCCGCTGCTGTTCGGCTCGCGGCTCGCGGCTCAGTACGAGCTGGCCCGGGACGTGCTGGAGTTCAACGACGCCGAATTGGCCGAGCTCGCCCGGCAGTCGGTACGGGGCTCGCGCGCGCCGGAGGACGTCCGCAAGGTGCTGCTCGCGGACATCGACGGCTGGCTGGCCGGCTGACCCCCGCCGGGGCGTCCTGACGGCCGGGGCGAGGGAGGGGTGCCCGGGTCGCCTACAGCTCGACGCCGACCATCACCGGCTCGTTGACGAGCTCCACCCCGAAGGCCGCCCGCACGCCGTCCCGGATCTCCCGGGCCAGTGCCAGCAGGTCGCCGGCGGTGGCGGCGCCCCGGTTGGTGAGCGCCAGGGTGTGCTTGGTGGAGAGGGTGGCCGGGCCCGCGCCGTAGCCCTTGCCGAAGCCGGCCTGGTCGATCAGCCAGGCGGCGGAGGTCTTGGTGCACCCGTCCGGCGCCGGGTAGGCGGGGGCGGTGCGACCGTCCAGCCTGGCCCGGAAGTCCGCGTACTGGTCCGCCGTCAGGATCGGGTTGGTGAAGAAGGAGCCCGCCGACCAGGTGTCGTGGTCGGCCGCGTCCAGCACCATGCCCTTGCCCGCGCGCAGCCGCAGCACGGCGTCCCGGGCGGCGGCGAGGTCCACCCGCTCGCCGACCTCCACCCCCAGGTACCTGGCCGTCTCCGCATACCTGACCGGGGTGGAGAGCCCGCCGTTGTCCTCCAGCCGGAAGCGCACCCGCAGCACCACGTAGCGCTCCGGGTCGGCCTTGAAGCGGCTGTGCCGGTAGGAGAAGCCGCACTCCTCGCCGGTCAGCGTGACGCTCTCGCCGGCCCGGCGGTCGTAGGCGACCACCTCGGTGATGCCGGTGGACACCTCCTGGCCGTACGCACCGACGTTCTGCACCGGCGTGGCGCCGGCCGAGCCGGGGATACCGGCGAGGAACTCGATCCCGGCCAGACCCTTGTCCACCGTCCTGGCGACCGCCTCGGCCCAGACCTCGCCGGCCGCCAGCTCCAGCACCGTGCCGTCCAGCTCGAAGCCGGTGGTGGCGATCCGCAGCACCGTCCCGTCGAAGCCGGCGTCGCCGATCACCAGGTTGCTGCCGCCGCCGATGACCAGCAGGGGCTCACCCGCGGCGTCGGCCTCCCGGACGGCCGAGACCACCTCGGCGTCGGTGGTCGCGGTGACCAGCCGCCGGGCGGGGCCGCCGAGCCGGAGGGTGGTCAGCGGGGCGAGGGGGGCGTCGTGTTGTACCAGCACGCCACCAGCGTACGGGGGCGGTGACCTCCGGCCCGCTCCGGCGGCGCGGTCGCGGGACCGCGAACCGGGGCGTCACGTGACGCACCTCACATCACCCAAATGAGTCGGTAGCTCCCGGATCCGGCGCCCACCGGTCGGGAATCCGGTTGCCGCGGCTTCGTGCGCCTGCCAACTTGCTGGTGATCTCCGCGTGATGGACGCCGGGGACACCACTGGGGGGAGCACGTTGCCCAACCGTCCGTACGAGCACCGCACAGCCCGCGCCGCCGCCCTGGCGGCGGCGTTCCTCGTCGTCTCGGCCCTCGCCGCCCCGGCCGCCGTCGCCGCCGGTCCGGACGGCACGGCGGCCGCCGGTCCGAGCGCCGCCTCGGTCGCCGCTTCCGACTCCGCCTCCGCTTCCGACTCCGCCGAGACGGCCGCACCCGCCGACGCGGCGGCGAAGGGCGACCCGCACCGCGCCACCGTCGCGGATCCGCACCTCGGACCGATCCACCCCCACACGCTCAGCCCGGCGGTCGAGGACCTGGAGTCCTGCGGCCGGCCCGACCCGGCGACCTGGGGCTGGATCGGCGCGGGCTCGGACGCCCCGGGTGCGGTCACCCTGGACGCCACCGTGGCCGACCCGGCCGGAACGCCCCTGCGCTCCTCGAACCGGCTGACGGACTACAGCCTCCCGCACAGCCCGGTGGTGGCCACCGGCCACTCGGCCGCCACCGCGAGCGGGTCAGTCGCCTCCTTCACCGTGCCGTCCGGTCTGATCAAGGACGGGCACGCCTACGGCTGGACCGTCCGCGCCACCGGCCTCACCGGCGCGGCCCACCGGTCGGCGGCCTCACCGTCCTGCCACTTCCGGGTGGACCTGACGCCGCCCACCGTCACCCTCCCGACCGAGGTCACCGACCCGGCGCACCAGTTCCCGCCCTCCGGCAACGGCCAGAGCACCGGACTGCACCTGGGCCAGAGCGGCACCATCCCGTTCACGGTCGCCGACGCGGACCCGTCCGGACTGGGCGCCTCCGGCGTGGCCTGCGTCCGCTGGGGCTTCGACCCCCAGTTCGCCGACGCCTCCTGGAAGTGCGGGAGCGAACTGCCCGCCGGCTCGCTCACCGTCACCCCGGCGCACTGGGGAACCAACACCACCTACATCCAGGTGGCCGACAACGCGGGCAACCACTCGCAGCCCGCCGCCTACGGCTACTACGTCCCCGACCGCCCCGCGCCCGGCTGGGTGTACGGCGACGTGACGGGCGACGGCGTCCCCGACGTGCTCACCGCCGACACCGCGGGCAACCTCCGGACGTACAGCGCGGTCGGCCCGACCGGCACGGTCGCCTCACCGGCCGGCCAGGGCCCCGGCAGCACCTGGGGCGGCGTGCAGGTGACGCACCGCTCGAACAACAGCGGACCACCCGCCGACAACGTCTACGCCCACCGGGCCGGCTCCGACACCCTGAACCTGTACACGAGCAACTTCAGCGCCCCCGGGACGTACAACAGGGGCCTGGCGACCACCGTCGACAAGCCGGAGTGCGTGGCGCCCGCGAGCGACCCCGACCAGTGCGCCGACTACCTCACGGACTTCAGCCGCACCCTGCGGATCGCCGCCACCGGCGGGATCACCCTGCCGGACTACACGCAGAGCGCCCGCAACCTGAACCGGCCGGGCCTGCTGACCGTCGAGGCGAACGCCGACGGCACCGACGCCGCCCTCTGGTTCTACCCCGCCGGGGGCTTCAACGGCTTCGACCGGCCGGTGCGGCTCGCCGCCACCGGCTGGAAGGACACCGAGCTGATCACCCCGGGCGACTGGGCCGGGCAGGGCCGTCCCGGGCTGTGGACGCGCGACCGCCTCACCGGGGACGTGCACGCCCTCACCTTCACCGTGGGCACCATCGAGTCGTCCGACCCGTTCGGCGACCCGACCGAGGTCACGGCCCTCACCGCCCTCGCCAGTGACACCGTGATCGGCAACGTCCCGGTCTCGCAGTGGTCGCTGATCGGCTCCGAGGGCGACCTCACCGGGAACGGCAGCCCCGCCCTGTGGGGCGTCACCGCCGCCGGCGAGGTCCAGGTCCGTGCCGGGCACCGCACCGGCGGCCCGGCCGCACCCGGCTTCACCTTCGAGGACGCGGTCCGCACCATCGGCAGCACCGCACCGCCGGCCGGCTGACCGCCGCTCAGCACCGCTCGGCAGAAAGGGCCGGGCCCGGGGCGTTCGCCCCGGGCCCGGCCCTCGTCCGCGGACCCGTCAGGCCAGCTGCACGACGGCGCGGGACATGCCCAGCACCTTCTGGCCGCCGGTGGTGGCCAGGAGGTCGACCCGGACCCTGCGGTCGTCCAGCAGGGCCGCGACCTTGGCGGTGACGTCGATCACGGCGCCGGTGCCGTCGTTGGGCACGGGCACCGGACGGGTGAACCGCACGCCGTACTCGACCACCGCGCCGGGGTCGCCCAGCCAGTCGGTGACCACCCGGATGGCCTCGGCCATGGTGAACATGCCGTGCGCGATGACGTCCGGCAGGCCCACCTCCAGCGCGAACTTCTCGTTCCAGTGGATCGGGTTGAAGTCGCCGGAGGCGCCCGCGTACTTCACCAGCGTGTCGCGGGTCACGGGGAAGGAACGGGCCGGCAGCTCGGTGCCGACCTCGACCTCGTCGAAGCTGATCGCCATCGTGCTACTCCCCCGCCTCGTCGGCGGCCCGGGCCACCAGGGTCATCAAGGACGTGACCACGTGCTCGCCACTCCCGTCGGAAACCTCGCCACGCACCGTCAGCACGTCGTTGCCGGCCAGCGACTTGATGGCGTCGATGCTCACCACGACCGAGAGCCGGTCGCCGGCCCGTACCGGGCGGGTGTAGGCGAACTTCTGGTCGCCGTGGACCACCCGGGTGAAGTCCAGGCCGAGCTCCGGGTCCTCGACCACCTGGGCGGCCGCCCGGTAGGTGATCACGAACGGGAAGGTCGGCGGGGCGATCACATCCGGATGGCCCAGCGCCTTGGCGGCCTCCGGGTCAGTGTAGGCGGGGTTGTCGTCGCCCACGGCGACGGCGAACTCGCGGATCTTCTCGCGGCCGACCTCGTAGGGCTCGGTGGGCGGGTAGGTCCGCCCGATGAAGGCGGGGTCGAGCGGCATGGGCAACTTCTCCGGAATCCAGTCGATACGGAAAAAACTCCGGGCCGCACCCCTGCGAAGGGGTGCGGCCCGGAGTCAGAGACCTGAGTCACACAGGCCCGGCGACACCTTTACGGGGTCAGCGGGTCTCGCGGTGCGCGGTGTGCGAGTTGCAGCGGGGGCAGTGCTTCTTCATCTCAAGACGGTCCGGGTCGTTACGCCGGTTCTTCTTGGTGATGTAGTTCCGCTCCTTGCACTCCACGCAGGCCAGCGTGATCTTCGGGCGGACATCGGTGGCAGCCACGGGAGTGCCTTCCTTGAACAATGGGTGAGAACACAACAAGAGTAGCCGACCGGGAGTTCGATCTCCCGACCGACTACGCGGGGTAGCGGTGACCGGACTTGAACCGGTGACACAGCGATTATGAGCCGCTTGCTCTACCAACTGAGCTACACCGCCACGGTGACCTTCATGACAGCCGAGGCTGACAATCGTTCACCAGAGCCCCCATGCGGAATCGAACCGCAGACCTTCTCCTTACCATGGAGACGCTCTACCGACTGAGCTATAGGGGCGAACGAGGAAGAGATTACACGGTTCCCGGCCAGAGGTGAAATCCGTATCCGGCCCGGAAGATCGCAGGTGGGCGGCTCGTACACCCGCCCGATCGACGACCCCGCGTTCGTGCGGCCTGCGAAGCCCACGGGCCGGTCCGACACGGCCGCCGCCCGCCTCCCTGCGCCCCACCCGGCGGCGCCATAGGCTCGGCACCCAGCGATCTCGCCTGCCACGAACCCCTCCCGACCTCGTCGGCGGGCCCGAGAGGACGCGGGAAGGAGTCTGCCGATGGCCGCGGACAGCACACCCGCCGACGGGCCGCCGACGGGCCGGGGCCCGGCGGCCAACCCGCTCGGGCACGGCCCCGTCCTGCTGCTCGCCGGCGCCCGCCTCGCCGACGGGCGCGTCGTCGACGTCCGGATCAGCGGCGACCGGATCCAGGCCGTCGGCACGGCCGGCAGCCTCGGGCCGCTGCCCGCCCTGCCCGGCGGCCCCACCTCCACCACCGGAGCCCGGATCGACCTGGCCGGCTACCTGCTGCTGCCCGCCCCCGCCGAGCCGCACGCCCACTACGACCTGGCCTTCTCCGCCGCGCTGCCGGCCCCCGCGCCGGAGACCGCCGCCGAGGTCACCCGCCGCGTCACCGAGGCCGCCCTCACCTCACTGGGCTACGGCGCCACCGCCCAGCGCACCCACGTCCGGATCGGCGACGAGCACGGGCTGCGGCGGCTGGAGGCCGTGCTCACCGCCCGGCAGTCGCTGCGCGGCCTCGCCGAACTCCAGGCGGTCGCGATGCCGCGACTGCTCACCGGAGCGGCCGGCGCGGACGGCCGCGCCCAGCTGCGCGACGCGCTCAAGCTGGGTGCCACCGCCGCCGGCGGCTGCCCCGACCTCGACCCCGACCCGGTCGGCTACGTCCAGATCCTGCTGGACGCCGCCCGCGAGGCGGACTGCCCGGTCGACCTGCACACCACCGCCGCCGACCCGGCCGCCCTCGCCCGGCTGGCGACGGCGCTCGCCCCGCACCGACCGCGCGTCACGCTCGGCCCGTGCAGCGCCCTGGGCCCGGACGGGCCGGGCGTACTGGCGCACGCCGGCATCCGGGTGGTCTGTCTGCCGCACAACGGCTGGTGCACCGGCGTCGAGGGCCGCCCGAGCGGCCTGCGTCCGCTGCTGGTGGCCGAGTTGGCGAAGGCCGGCATCCCGGTGGCGGCCGGCGGCGGCTCGCTGCGCGACGGCGCCAACCCGGTCGGCCGGGCCGATCCGCTGGAGGCCGCCTACCTGCTGGCCGCGGGCGGCGGGATCGGTGTGGAGGCCGCGTACGACGCCGTCGCCAACCAGGCCAGGGCCGCCATCGGCCTGCCTCCCGTACGGGTGGACGCGGGGTTCCCCGCCGAGCTCCTCGCCGTCCGCGGCGACAGCCTGGCCGGCGCGCTCGCCGGCGGCCACAGTCGTCTGGTGGTGCACAGCGGACGGATCGTCAGCAGGACGAGCGCGGTGCGGGAGTTCGCCGACACGGTCGCCCTCGCGCTGCCGCGCCAGAGCGCCCCGGAGTAGGCCGGGCGAGAGGCGCGCGTGGGGGGGATTGCGGGGCGGGGGGCCTGACGTCCCGGCGGGCGCCGGTTGGGAAGACGATCAGCTCGCACGGAGGACCCCAGCTCGCACCGGGGCGCGTCCGGGACTGTCACAGCGGGGAGGCTCACAGGCCCTACCCGCCCCTGTCGAAACACTCTGATGCCATTCGGATGTAATTGCAAGCCATTCGCAATAGTGTTGCCAGGGCATGGCCGTCCACTCGCCACCACACGGACTAGGAGCCCCATCCCATGGGCCAGTACACCCTCCCCGACCTCGCCTACGACTACTCCGCCCTGGAGCGGGCGATGACGGGCGAGATCCTGGAGCTGCACCACTCCAAGCACCACGCCGCCTACGTGAAGGGCGCGAACGACACCCTCGACCAGATCGCCGAGGCCCGCGAGAAGGAGCAGTTCGGCGGCCTGGTGGGCCTCCAGAAGACCCTCGCCTTCCACCTCTCCGGCCACGTGCTGCACTCCCTCTTCTGGGAGAACCTCTCGCCCGACGGCGGCGACCGCCCCGACGGCGCCCTCGCCGACGCCATCGACGAACACCTCGGCGGCTTCGACGCGTTCAGGAAGCAGCTCACCGCGGCCACCGTCGGCGTCCAGGGCTCGGGTTGGGGCATCCTCTCCTGGGAGCCGCTCGGCCGGCGCCTGATCGTCGAGCAGGTCTACGACCACCACGGCAACGTCGGCCAGGGCACCACCCCGCTGCTCGCCTTCGACGCCTGGGAGCACGCCTACTACCTGCAGTACCGCAACGTCCGCCCCGACTACGTCACCAAGCTGTGGGACGTCGTCAACTGGTCCGACGTCTCGGCCCGCCTCGCCGCGGCACAGGCCTGACCCCTCCCCGGCGTGCGTCCCCCGCCGCCCGGGCACCCGGGGGGCGCACGCCGGGCGCCGGCGGGCCACGGTCAGCGGCTCCCGGCCGCAGCTTCTCCGCGCCCCCGCCGCCGACCCGTTCGTCGGAGTCGGCGCTCCGCCGAACCAAAGAAGAACGGCCCCGGTCAGCGTTTCCGCTGATCAGGGCCGTTCTTCTATCCTGTGGCTGGTGCAGGGTTCGAACCTGCGTAGCTTGCGCGACAGATTTACAGTCTGCTCCCTTTGGCCGCTCGGGCAACCAGCCTGGGATGTGTTTCGCGGGGCGTGCCCCGTTCGACTCGGTAAACGATACCTGATGACGGGGGGTGCTCCGCCACTCGATGGGTCACGTGATGATCAAGGGCTCCCCCCGGCTGTCGGGGGTCGCGACGGGGCTGCGCTGGATAGGCTGGGGGCGCGGCCTGCCTCCAGGGGCGGGCCCCTGACAGTGAAGCCAGAGCATCAAGGAGACCAAGACACCATGGCCGACTCCAGTTTCGACATCGTCTCGAAGGTCGAGTGGCAGGAGGTCGACAACGCGATCAACCAGACCTCCCGCGAGATCGCCACCCGCTTCGACTTCAAGAACGTCGGCGGCGAGGTCAAGCGGTCGGGCGAGAAGATCGAGATGAAGGCCAACGGCGAGGAGCGCGTCAAGGCGATCCTGGACGTGCTGAAGGACAAGTTCATCAAGCGGGGCCTGTCCCTCAAGGCGCTGGACGCGGCCGAGCCGCAGCTGTCCGGCAAGGAGTACAAGATCTTCGCGGACGTGAAGGAGGGCATCTCCCAGGACGATGCCAAGAAGGTCGCGAAGATCATCCGCGATGAGGGCCCCAAGGGCGTGAAGGCCCAGGTCCAGGGCGACGAACTGCGCGTCAGCTCGAAGAGCCGCGACGACCTGCAGGCCATCCAGGCCCTGCTCAAGGGCAAGGACCTGGACTTCGCGATCCAGTTCGTGAACTACCGCTAGTAGGCCCCGGCCTGCGAGGACGCCCCCGGACCCTCGGCCCGGGAGGACGGATCGGGGCACGCGCGACAGCGAGGGCGACCCCGGTCGCACCCCTTGCTCCGCCCGCGTGATCGACGGCTCGGCCACACCGAGCCGTCGATCACGCCGCGAAGACCCCGCCCGCGACGCCCACGCTCTCGCGGCCCGCGAATCGCCTATCTATCAGGAACCCTTCCTGATAACTTATGGTCCGTACGGACAGGGGGCCCCTGCGAGGTCTAATCATCAGGGTCCCTTCCTGATGATTACCGAGGCGGTCGTGCAGAAGGAGAGTGGGGGGCTGTGAACAGCCGTCAGGAGGCCCGACGGGCCAGAGCGCGGTTCAGCGTGGTGTTCGCGGTGCACGGAGCCGTCACCGGCAGCTTCGTGACCCGCATCCCGTGGATCCAGCACCATCTGGACCTGAGCGCGGGCCGGCTCGGCCTGGCGCTGATCGCCCCCGCCATCGGCGCCTCGCTGGCGATGCCGCTGGCCGGCCGGCTCTCCCACCGGTACGGATCCAGGGTGGCGGTGCGGACGTTGATGGCGCTGTGGTGCCTCGCGCTGGCGCTGCCCGCCCTCGCCCCGAACCTCGCGGTGCTGTGGACGGCGCTGCTGGTCTACGGCGCCACCGCGGGAATGGCGTCCGTCCTGCTGAACGCCCAGGGCGTGGAGGTGGAGCGCGGACTCGGACAGTCGATCATGTCGGGTCTGCACGGGATGTGGAGCGCCGGCGGGCTGATCGCCTCCGGCTTCGGCGTGCTGGCGGCCCAACGGCAGTACGACGCCCGGGTGCAGCTGACCGTCACCGCACTGATCCTCACCGCACTGGCCACCCTGGCCTGCAACGGCCTGCCCGACGTACGGCCCACCGCCGGGGAGGACGCCCCGCCGCGCTTCGCCCTCCCGCCGCGCTCGGCCCTCGCCATCGGACTGGTCGGCTTCTGCGCCGTCTTCGTCGAGGGCGCCAGCATGGACTGGGCGGGCGTCTACCTCCGGGACGTCACCGGCGCCTCACCCGGCACGGCCGCCGTCAGCTTCACCGCCTTCGCCGCCACCATGACCGCCGCCCGCCTGGCCGGCGACCTGGTCGTCCGCCGGCTCGGCCCCGTCCGCACCGTCCGCACCGGCGGCTCCGTCGCCGCCCTCGGCGGGCTGTTCGTCGTCGGCTCCGACAACCCCTACCTCGCCATCCCGGGCTTCGGCCTGATCGGCATCGGCGTCGCCGTCGTCGTCCCCCTCTCCTTCGCCGCCGCCGGACGCACGGCCACCCCGAGCCGGGCCATCGCCGGTGTCGCCACCATCACCTACACCGCCGGCCTGATCGCTCCCGCCGTCATCGGCCTGATCGCCCAGACCACCTCACTCACCGTCTCCTTCGGGATGGTCACCGCACTCGCCGCCGCGCTCGTCCTCAGCGCCGGCGCACTGCGACCGAAGCCGGCCGGGCACGCCGGCAAGGTGGCGGACGGGGCCGTCTTCGAGCGCGAGGGTGCCGGCGCCGTCTGAGCGCCCGCCCCGGCCCGCGTCGGGGAGCAACGCCGGCGAGGAGGGCCCCGACTGAAGTCGGGGCCCTCCGTGCGGATCGGCGTGACGGACACCGCGACCGGGTCCGAGCACCGGCCGCGGCATCCACGGCGATCGTGGGCCCGGGACTACCGGGCGGGCGCCGGAGCGGACTTGGCAGCGACGGCCGGACCGGTCGACCCCGCCCTGGCGGCGGCCGCGGCATCGGTCAGAGCCCGGGCCCGGGTCTTCAACTGGTTCAACCGGTCCAGCTGCTCCTGCAGGGCCGACGGCCGGCCCTGGGGCGACGTCCCGGCCTGGGTACCGGTCGGGGGCCTGGCCGGCACACCGGCCTTGGGCGGTACGACCTTCGGCTGAACGACCTTGGGCTGCACGGTGCTCGGCCGGCCGGCCTTGGGCTGGGGCGCCTCGGGAGTCGAGGCGTTCGGCTGCTGCTTGGCGGGCGCCGGGACCGGCGCGGCGGGCAGCTGCCCCAGCAGGGACTGCACGGTCGAGTCGAGATCAGCGAGCAGCTGCTGAAGGGCGCCCAGGTCGGGCGTGCCGGCCGAGCCGAGGACCGTCCCGATCAGCCCGGTGAGCAGGCCGAGGACGTCGCCGAGGCCGCCGAGGGCGGAGGTGAGGTCCGGCAGGTCGGGGGTCGCCGGCAGGCCTGGGGTCGCCGGCAGCTCGGGGAGGGTGAGCAGCGAGGAGAGGTCCGGCAGTTGGGGCAGGGCCGACAGATCCGGTACGGCCGGCAGGTCCACCGGCGGCAGCGACACGGGCGGTACGGCGACGGCCGGCGGCGCCACGGCCGGTGCGGCCGCGGCGGGTGGGTCGGCGGCGGGTATGTCGGCGACGGGCGCGTCGTCGGCCGGGGGCGCGACGGCGGTGCGGGCCGACAGGAGGGAGGCAGTCGTCGCGGCCGCGACGGGCTGCCGGGCGCTCCGGCCGGTGGCGCTGACGGGGCCGGAAGCGGTGGCGGACGCCGTGGTGACCGTGGTCAGCCCGATGGCTGTGGTCAGCGCGGCGGCCATCCAGATGGCACGCATAGGAAACGCATCCTCTCGGTGTGGTTCAGGCGATGTGCCTGTTCCACACGTTGAGCCAAGGCAGTTGAGCCAGCCACCCCTCCTACGCCGAATGATTCACCGCCCGTGCCCGCACCGGAGGCCGGAGTCGGAGCGCGCCGGCGTCGGGCACCGCGGGGCCATGCCGGACGCCGACCGAAGCGCCACCGTGCAGTGACTTCAACGGAGTTGGTGATCCATGGGCGGTGACCCCGGCCCGCCGGCCGGAGCGGCGGCGGACCGACCGGCCGGACCGTCGAGGCGCCGGACCCCGCCCGCTCCCGGGGCCGGCGCCGGGACGTCGGGAACGGCCCCGGAGCCGGCCTGGGACCACCGCCGACAGGCCCTAGGGCGAGGACTCCAACGCGCCGCCGGCGGTGGGGGGTTCGCCGGCCACCGCGCCGCCGCCGACCGGCACGCCGTAGAGCAGGGTGAAGGCGGTGACGTCGACGGCGTCGGGGTCGGTGCTCCGCTCCTCGGTGGCGAGTTCGTCGAAGATCGCGTGCAACTCCGCCCGCAGGCGCACCAGTCGGTCCGGTGCCAGCCGCACGGCGAAGTGCGCGAAGAGCGAGGGCGGGCCGTCCGTGCCGTCCCCGGGCGCGCTGAAGTCGAGCCTGCCGTCGAGGACTTGGGCACGGAACTCGTCACGGACCAGGTCGACCGCGGCGAGCACCGCGTCCAGCGCCTCGGTGCGGGTGCCGGAGTCGGCCGAGAAGAGCTCGTGGGACAGCCTGAGCGACTCCTGCGCTGCCACGTACCGGCTCTCGACGATGCCGGACACCAGGCGGGTGCCGGCGACGGTGATCAGCCCGGCCTTCTCCAGCTGCTTGATGTGCCGGTAGAGCTTGGTCTGCGGTTCCTTGAGCGCGGCGGAGAGCTCCTTGACCGTCTGGGGCGCGTCCTCGCCCGCTGACATCAGGGCGCCGATGATGCCCAGCCGGATCGGGTCGGCGAGCGCTTTCAGCGTCGCGACGTCTTCCACCTGGCGTTCTTTGACTCTGTCGACCACGAGGCAACTTTCGCAGCCCGTCCACCCTTGCGCAATCAATCACCAGAGCGCAATCATTCACTTCAACGTGAATGGTTCCGCAAGCGCAATAGGTGGGGGAACGACCATGACGGGAATCTCGGCTTCGACGACCCGGGAGTCCGCCCAGGACGGGCGGGTATCCGCCCAGGACGGACGGGGACCGGAGGCGGTACGGATGGAGCCGGCGGTGCGCCCGCCGGTGCCGCTCCACCGCAACCTCCGCTTCCAGCTGCTGTGGGGCGGGGCGGCGAGCTCCACGCTCGGGCTCCAGGTGTCGGACACCGCGTACCCGCTGCTGCTGCTCGCGATGACCGGGTCGTCCACCCTGGCCGGCGCCTTCGGGGCACTCCAGATCGCCGCCTCGGTGCTGTTCGGCGTGCACGGCGGTGCGGTCGCCGACCGGTGCGACCGGCGACGGGTGCTGATCGTGGCGGACTCCGTCCGCCTGTCGGCCGCCCTGAGCGTGCCGCTCGCGATGGCGCTGGACCTGTTCACCGTCGCCCACGCGCTGCTGTCCGCGGTGGTGATCGGGGCGACCCTCGCGTACAGCGGGCCGGTGCGGCTGCTCGCCGTCCGTTCGGTGGTGCCGCCGGAGCAGCTGCGCCAGGCCCTCGCGCAGGACGAGGCGCGGATGAGCGGAGCGGGTCTGGCCGGACCGCCGCTGGCCGGGCTGCTGCTGGGGGCGGGACGGGCGGTGCCGTTCCTCGGCGCGGCGCTGGCCTCCCTGCTCTCCCTCGCGACCGCCTGCCTGGTGCGGTTCCCCGCCGGTGCCGCAGCCCGCGGCGGCGCCGGTGCCGGTGCCGACCCGAGCACCAGCACCGACACCGGCACCGGCACCGGCACCGACCAGACCCGACCTGCCGCACCGGCCCGCGAAGCCGACCCGGCAGCCGGCGGCGAGACCGAGCGCGGCGGTGCCCTCGCGGGGTTCCGGTACCTGCTGGCGGACCGGACGCTGCGCGCCACCCTGGCCGTCGTGTTCGGCATCAACCTGGTCGGCTCGGCGGTGGTGCTGCCGGTCATCGTCCTGCTCCGCGAGCGGGGCGCCTCCAGCGGCGGCATCGGCGTGGCGCTGGCCGGCGAGGCGGTGGGCGCGATCGTCGGCGCGCTGCTGGTCTCCCGTCTGCACCGGCTGACCGGCCCGGGCTCCCTGCTGCTGGCCGTGGCCTGGTGCGTCGTCCCGCTGTTCCTCCTGCCGCTGCTGCCGGGCGGCGCGGTCACGGTGTTCGGCGCGCTCTTCCTGATGGGCCTGGGTGTGCCGGCCCTGCGGGTGATGATCGACATCCTGGTGTTCCAGCAGGTCGCCGAGGAGCTCCGTGGGCGGGTGATCGCCGCGACCATGACCCTGTTCACCGTCGGCATGCCGGCCGGGCTGTTCGGCAGCGGCGTCCTGCTCGACCAGGTCTCACCGGCGACCGCGCTGGTCGCCTTGGCGGCCCTGCTCGCCCTCGGCCTGCTGCCGGCGACCTTCGACCGGACCCTGCGCCGCGCCGACTGGCCCGCCTGACCCCCGGGCGCACACCGGACCTGACCCCGGACGGGACACGGGCGGGCACCGGACCGGACGCCGGGCAGGCACCGGACCGGACACCGGACGGACACCGGGCCGTCGCCGAGCGGTCGCCCCGCCGCCACGGCCACCCGCCCCGCCTGACAGTCGATCACCCGTGCGGGTGCGCGCCGGGTGCGGGCCGGCGCGCATCCGGGTGAACTGGGCCTCGTGCGGTCCGAACGGGCCGCGGGGCAGGAGGCCTGATGAGTTCCATGGACGTGCCGGCGGACGACCGGGGCGGCACCCCGGCGACGACACGGCGCACCGGCTCGGCGACGGCCAAGGTGATCGCCAACGCGCCGAAGATGTCCTGGGTGACGCTGGCCCTGATGACCACGAGTTCGGTGGCCAGCCTGCGGGCCGCCCCGACCATGGCGGTGTACGGGCTCGCGGCCGTCTTCCTGTACGTCGTCCCGGCGATCGTGTTCCTGCTGCCGACCGCGCTGGTCTCGGCGGAGCTGGCCTCGGGCTGGAACGGCGGGGTGTACCGCTGGGTCTCCGAGGGCCTGTCCAAGCCGCTCGGCTTCCTGGCCGTGTGGTGCCAGTTCGCGATGACGATCTTCTACTACCCGAGCCTGCTGGCGTACGTGGCGTCCACCATCGCGTACGTCATCAATCCGAGCCTGGCGAGCAACGGCCCGTACACCGCGATCGTGATCATGGTGCTGTACTGGTCCGGGGTGTGGGTCTCGTCCCGCGGCACCGGCGCCGTGGCCGGCCTCTCCTCGTGGGGGCTGGTGATCGGCACGCTCGTCCCGGGCACGTTGCTGGTGGTGCTCGGCATGGTCTTCCTCGGCCAGGGCAACCCCTCGGCGGCGCCGATGACCGCGAGCAACCTCCTCCCCCAGTGGACCGGCCTGGCCAGCCTCGTCCTGATCGTCAACAACTTCCTGAGCTACTCCGGCATGGAGATGAACGCGGTGCACGTCTCCTCGCTGCGCAACCCCGCGCGGGAGTTCCCCCGCTCGATGTTCACGGCGTCCGGGCTGGTGCTGCTGATCTTCATCCTGCCCGCGCTGGCGATCAGCTGGGTGGTGCCGTCCAGCCAGCTGAGCCTGACGGCCGGCGTGATGCAGGCCTTCGACTCCTTCTTCCAGTACTTCGGCATCGGCTGGCTGACGCCGGTGATCGCGGTCGCCCTGGTCACCGCCTCGCTCGGCGGCATGCTCACCTGGCTCGCCGGCCCGTCCAAGGGCCTGCTGCTGATCTCCCGCCAGGAGGGCTACCTGCCGCCGTTCCTGCAGCGGCTGAACAAGCACGGCATCCAGCAGAACATCCTGGTCACCCAGGGGGTGGTCACCACGATCATCGCGCTGGCCTACGCGCTGCTGCCGAACGTCTCCAGCGCCTACTGGATCTTCTCAGTGATCACCACGCAGGTGTACCTGATCGTCTACCTGCTGATGTTCGTCGCCGCGATCCGGCTGCGCCGCACCCAGCCGGACCACCCGCGCGGCTACCGGGCTCCGGCGCTGGTCCTGACCTGTGTGGTCGGGTTCCTGTCCTCCGCCGCGGCGATGGTGATCGGCTTCGTCCCGTCCTCGCAGTTCGGCAACGGCAGCGTCTGGGTCTACATCGCCATCGTCGGCGGCGGCCTGCTGCTGCTCGGCGTGATCATCCCCTATCTCTTCCTGCGGCTGCGCAAGCCCAGCTGGCGCATGCCCGAGGAGACCGGCACCGAGGGAGCCCCCGCATGAGCAGCAGCCTGGGCGCCGGGCCCGGACCGGGCGCTCCGGAGCCGGCCGGCGAGCCGGAGGAGCGCACCCGCGGCGGGCTGATGGCCTCGCAGCACCGGTGGATCTACATCGGTTCGATCGTGGTGCTGGTGGCCATGCTGGTGATCGGCCTGCTGTCGTTCACCCAGGTCCACGCCACCAACGAGGCCTACCGCAAGGCCTCCCAGCTGTCCGACGCCCTGCAGGCGGCCGGCTACCCGGTGCCCTCGCAGGACCAGATCGTCCGCACCCTGGGCAGCGACGGCGGAGCCGTCTGCTCGGACCCGGCGAACGCGCTGGTCCAGGCCCAGTGGAAGTACGGGATGTCCAACGGCGCGGCCGGCCCGGGCCAGCGCCCGGTGCTGTCGGACCGCCAGGTGGTGCAGGGCGAGGCCATCGTGCTCTCGGTCTACTGCCCGGACAAGCTGGCGGACATCCAGGACAAGATCGACGACTTCGACCTCCGCGACACCGTCCGGGACTGAGCCGGCCCCCGCACGGCACGTCCCGCGCCCGACCCGCGCCGCCCGGGTCGCCTCACCCCCTCGGGCACCCACCCCCCGCACGCCCCCGGACCGACCGGACCAGACCGGACCAGACCAGAGGAGTACGCATGACCGACGCACTGGCAGGGCGCATCGAGGAACTGATGCCGCGGGCGAAGAGCGACCTGGCGGCGCTGGTGGCGATACCGTCCGTGGCCGACCCCCGACAGTACCCGCCGGAGCGGTGCCGCGAGGCCGCCGAGTGGGTCGCCGCGGCCTTCACCGAGGCGGGCCTGCACGACGTCCACCTGGAGGAGACGCCCGACGGCAGTCACGCGGTGATCGGGCACCGCCCGCCGCCGCCCGGCGCGCCGACCGTACTGCTCTACTGCCACTACGACGTGCAGCCGCCGCTCGACGACGAGGCCTGGACCTCCCCGCCCTTCGAACTGACCGAGCGGGACGGCCGCTGGTACGGGCGCGGGACGGCGGACTGCAAGGGCAACATCGTCATGCACCTCACCGCGCTGCGGGCGCTCGGCGAGGACATCCCGGTGGGGCTGAAGCTGGTCGCCGAGGGCTCGGAGGAGCAGGGCACCGGCGGGCTGGAGCAGTACGTCCCGCCGCACGCCGGGGAGCTGCACGCGGACGCGCTGCTGGTCTGCGACACCGGCAACGCCGCCGTCGGCGTGCCGACCGCCACCACCACGCTGCGCGGCCTGGCCAACGTGGTGGTCTCCGTCCGGGCGCTGAAGGGGGACGTGCACTCCGGGATGTTCGGCGGACCGGCGCCCGACGCGCTGGCCGCGCTGGTCCGGATCCTCGACTCGCTGCGCGACGAGGCCGGCGGCACCCGGATCGACGGCCTGGACTGCGAGGGCACCTGGGCCGGCGTGGGCTACGACGAGGCGCAGTTCCGCACCGACGCCGGGGTGCTGGACGGCGTCGCGCTGACCGGCACCGGCAGCGTGGCCGACCGGCTGTGGGCCCGGCCCGCGGTGACCGTGCTGGGCATCGACTGCCCGCCGGTGGTCGGCTCGGCCGCCGCCGTCCCCGGCGCCGCCCGGGCCCGGGTCAGCCTGCGGGTGCCGCCGGGCACCGAGCCCGGGGCGGCCCGCGACGCCCTGAGCGCCCACCTGCGGGCCGCCGCGCCGTGGGGCGTCCAGGTCGAGGTCGAGACCGAGAGCACCGGATCCCCCTTCGAGGCCGCCACCGGCGGGCCCGCCTACGGCGCGCTCGACACCGCGATGCGGGAGGTCTACGGCAAGCCGATGTCCTTCCTCGGGCAGGGCGGCTCGATCCCGCTGTGCAACGTCCTGGCCCGGACCTTCCCCTCCGCCGAGATCATCCTGATGGGCGTCGAGGAGCCGCGCTGCCTGATCCACGCGCCCAACGAGAGCGTCGACCCGGAGGAGATCCGGCACATGGCCCACGTCGAGGCCCTGTTCCTGCAGAACTACGCGAAGGCGGCCCGGTCGTGACGGGCCCGCTGGACGGCGGGACGCAGGTACCCCGGCCGTTCACCGACGAGGACTACCGGGCCCGGATGACCCGCGCCACCGCCGACGCGACCGCCGCCGGGCTCGCGGGGCTGGTCATCGCCCCCGGGCCCGACCTGGTCTACCTGTGCGGCTACCAGCCGACCGCGATCACCGAGCGGCTCACCGCCCTCGTCCTCACCGCCGGGCGCGAGCCGGCCCTGGTGGTGCCCCGGCTGGAGCGCCCGGACGCCGAGCAGGCCCCCGGTGCACCGGGGCTGCGCCTGTTCGACTGGGCCGACGGCGACGACCCGTACGCGACCGCCGCGCCGCTGCTGGCGACGGAGGGGCGGTACGGCGTCTCGGACTCCGCCTGGGCGATGCACCTGCTGGGCCTGCAGTCCGCCCTGCCGCGCAGCGGCTGGACCGCGCTGACCTCGGCCCTGCCGATGCTGCGCGCCGTCAAGGACACCGACGAGCTGGCGCGCCTGGCCGCCGCCGGGGGCGCCGCCGACGCCGCGTACCGGCGGATCCTGGAGGTGGAGTTCGCCGGGCGCCGGGAGTGCGACGTCGCCGCCGACCTCAGCGCGCTGCTCATCCAGTACGGGCACAGCCAGGTCGACTTCACCGTGGTCGGCTCCGGCCCCAACGGCGCGAACCCGCACCACGAGGCCGGCGACCGGGTCATCCGTACGGGTGACACGGTGGTGCTCGACTTCGGCGGGCTCAAGGACGGCTACGGCTCCGACACCACCCGCACGGTGCACGTCGGCACCGAGGTGCCCGACGTGGTCCGGGAGGTGCACGAGGTGGTGCGCCGGGCCCAGCAGCTGGCCTTCGAGGCCGTCCGGCCCGGTGTGGAGTGCCAGGAGATCGACCGGGTCGCCCGCCGGGTGATCACCGACGCCGGCTACGGCGAGTACTTCATCCACCGCACCGGCCACGGCATCGGCATCACCACGCACGAGCCGCCGTACATGGTCGAGGGCGAACGGCAGCGGCTGGTGCCGGGCATGTGCTTCTCCATCGAACCGGGGATCTACCTGCCCGGGCGCTTCGGCGTGCGGATCGAGGACATCGTCACCGTCACCGACCGGGCCGGCCGGCGGTTCAACAACACCCCGCACGAACTTCAGTGCGTCAGCTGACCGCTAGCTGGGTGACATGACCGGCGATCCCAAGAATTCTCCAAGGAAGCGTTGCTAACTTCACCCTGTATGACCGACTTGCTCCGCCCCGCGCCGCCCGACAAGAAGACCGACAGGGCGCTACGCGCCCGGCGCGGCGCCTCCAGGCTCTGCCTGCTGGCGTGGCCGGTCTACTTCGGGGTGCTGGCCTGGTACGTGGACGAGAACGGGCTCCCCTACTCCAACGACGTGGTGTTCTGCTGCCTCATCGGCGCCCTGCTCGCGGCCTCCGTGCACAGCGGGCGCGGCCTGCGCGGCTCCCTGCTGGTGCTGCGCGACTGGGTGCCGGTGATGGCGGTCGTCTGGGTCTACTCGCTGCTGCGCGGTTACGGGGCGCACACCCCGTGGCCGGTGCGCTTCGAACCGCAGCTGAGCATCGACACCTTCCTCGGCGGCGGGGAGACCTGGACGGTGCGGCTGCAGGGCTGGCTGTACCACCCGGGCCGGCCGCGCTGGTACGACTACGCCGGCGTCACCGTCTACATGTCGCACTTCTTCGTGATCTTCGTGACCCTCGCGGTGCTCTGGCGGCGCGACTACGGCCGCTTCCGGCACCTGCTGGCGGCGTACGTCCTGCTCACCTACGTCGGCTTCGCCACGTACATCCTGTACCCGGCGGACCCGCCGTGGCTGACCTCGCTGGAGGGCCACATGCCGGCCGCCACCCGGGTCGTGCAGGACCTGCTGAGCTCCAGCGGGATGCCCCGGGCCGGGTCGATCTTCGAGAACGGCAGCCAGTTCGCCAACGACGTGGCGGCGATGCCCTCGCTGCACGCGGCCTACCCGATGCTGCTCGCGGTGTTCTTCTGGCGGACCGCGAACCGGCCGGTCCGGGTGCTGCTGGTGGCCTATCCGCTGGCCATGGCGTTCATCCTGGTCTACGGCGCCGAGCACTTCATCATCGACATCCTGGTGGGCTGGGCCTACGCCGCCGGGCTCTGGTACGGCCTCGACCGCTTCCTGAAGGCCCGGCGGGCGAAGCGGCGGCTGCGCGCCGGGGTGCCCGCGCGGGCCTGAGGCCCGCGCGGACGCTCACGCGGCACGTTCCCCGGCCGGCTGGGTCGGGTCCAGGTGGGTCGGGTCCAGGTGGGTCGGGGCGAACATCCGCAGCAGCGCCGGCAGCACCACGACGCTCGGGCCCGGGGCCGCCAGCGCCGCCGCGAGGTCGCGCTCCAGGTTCTCGGGCGTGCTGCGGACGGCCGGCACGCCGAAGGACTCGGCCAGCCGGACGAAGTCCGGGCGGGCCAGCTCGGTGGCCGTCGCCTCGCCGAAGGCCTCCGCCATGTACTCGCGCAGGATGCCGTACCCGCCGTCGTCGACGATCAGCCAGGTGACGTCCAGGCCGAGCTGGCGGGCGGTGGCGAGCTCGGCCACCGAGTACATCGCGCCGCCGTCGCCGGAGACCGCGAGCACCGGGCCCCCGGTGGCGGCGGCCGCGCCGAGCGCCGCCGGGAACCCGTAGCCGAGGCCGCCGGCGCCCTGGGCGGAGTGCATGGCGTTCGGCCGGCGGGCGTCGAAGGCCGACCAGGCCCAGTAGCCGAGGATCGTCATGTCGAAGAAGACCGGCGAGTCGTCCGGCAGGGCGCGCCGGACGGCCGCCAGCAGGTCCTGCTCCAGGTCGAGCCCCTGCTCGTCGATCCGGGCCCGGACCTTCTTCAGCAGGTCGGCGGCGGCGGCCTCGGCCCGGCCGTCCGGGGCGTTCGCGGGCACCGAGTCGGCGAGGGCCGCCAGCGCCCGGCGGGCGTCGGCGTGGATGCCGAAGGCCGGGTGGTTGGACTCCAGCTTGCCGAGGTCCGCCTCGATCTGGATCACCCGGCCGCGCGGCGCCAGCGTGTGGTAGTTGCTGGAGAGCTCGCCGAGGCCGGAGCCGACCACCAGCAGGACGTCCGCGTCCTCCAGCAGGTCGGTGGTGTGCCGGTCCTCCAGCCAGGACCGCAGCGACAGCGGATGCTCCCAGGGGAAGGCGCCCTTCGCGCCGAAGGTCGACGCCACCGGGGCGCGCAGCAGCTCGGCCAGGCGCAGCAGCTCGGCGGTCGCGCCGGAGCGCACCACGCCGCCGCCGGCCAGGATCACCGGGCGCTCGGCCTCGGCCAGCAGCACCGCCGCCTCCGCGATCAGCTCCGGCCGGGGCACCAGCGCGCGCGGCTCGGCGCGCAGCCCGGTCACCCGGGGCACGGTGGTGGGGGCGAGCAGCACGTCCTGCGGGATCTCCACCCAGACCGGCCCGTACGGCGCGGTGAGCGCGGACTCCCAGGCGGCGGCCAGCGCGGAGGGGATCTGCGAGGCGGTGCGCGCGGTGTGCACGGACTTCACCACGTCGCGGAAGCTGGCCTGCTGGTCCCGGAGTTCGTGCAGGTAGCCGCGCCGGTGCCCGCCGAGGCCGGCCGAGGGGATCTGGCTGGAGACGGCCAGCACCGGGACGGAGGCGGCGGCGGCCTCCTGGAGGGCGGCGAGCGAGGTCAGCGCGCCGGGGCCGGTGGAGAGTAGCAGCGGGGCGACCGTACCGGCCGTCCTGGCGTAGCCGTCGGCGGCGAAGCCGGCGTTGTTCTCCACCCGCAGGCCGACGTAGCGCAGCGGGGAGCGGCGGAGCGCGTCGAACAGGCCCAGCGCGTGCTGGCCGGGGAGGCCGAAGACGCACTCGGCGCCGAGCGTGGTCAGCGACTCGACCACCAGGTCACCGCCGTTGCGGACGTGGTTCATGCGCGTTCTCCGGCGATCTGGCGGGCCATCAGGGTGGTCAGCTCGTAGGCGGTGTGCGAGGCGGCGACGGCGGTGATCTCCGCGTGGTCGTACGCGGGGGCGACCTCGACCAGGTCGGCGGAGACCAGCCGGCAGCCGGCCAGGCCGCGGAGGATCTCCAGCAGCTCGCGGGAGGTGAGGCCGCCGGCCTCGGGGGTGCCGGTGCCGGGGGCGTGGGCGGGGTCGAGCACGTCGATGTCGATGGAGACGTACAGCGGCCGGTCGCCGATCCGCTCGCGCAGCTGCTGGGCGACCTCGTCGACGCCGCGGCGCATCACGTCGGCGGAGGTGACGATGCCGAAGCCGAGCTTCTCGTCGTCGGTGAGGTCCTGCTTGCCGTAGAGCGGGCCGCGGGTGCCGACGTGGGAGAGCGCCTCGGTGTCGAGCAGGCCCTCCTCGACGGCGCGCCGGAAGGGCGTGCCGTGGGTGTACTCGGCGCCGAAGTAGGTGTCCCAGGTGTCCAGGTGGGCGTCGAAGTGCAGCAGTGCGACGGGGCCGTGCCGCCGGGCGACCGCGCGCAGCAGCGGCAGCGCGATGGTGTGGTCGCCGCCGAGGGTCATCAGGCGGGCGCCGGTCGCGAGCAGCTCGTCGGCGGCGGCCTCCACGGTCTCCACCGCCTCGTGGATGTCGAACGGGTTGGCCGCGATGTCGCCGGCGTCGGCGACCTGGGCGAGCGCGAACGGCGAGGCGTCCTGGGCCGGGTTGTAGGGGCGCAGCAGCCGGCTGGCCTCCCGGATCGCGTTGCCGCCGAAGCGGGCGCCGGGGCGGTAGGAGACGCCGGTGTCGAAGGGGACGCCGACGACGGCGATGTCGGTGCGGCCCACCTCGTCCAGCCGGGGCAGCCGGGCGAAGGTGGCGGGGCCGGCGTAGCGGGGGACGCGGGAGGAGTCGACGGGGCCGCGGGGGGCGGGGTTGCTCATGGGGTTTCCTCGGGGTGGGTCAGTCGGTGTGGTCGGGGGCGATCCGGGCGGCCAGTCGCAGCAGCGCGGCCCAGGCGAGCTCGTACGCCTGGTCGTCCTGGAGGTCGCCGCCGTGCTCCTCGCCGGTGAGCTGGCGGGCGGCGAGTTCGCAGACGTCCTCGGGCGGCAGGATCAGCGGGGCGCCGGCGGCCTGGGCGGTGGTCTGGATCTGGCAGGCCTGCTCCAGGTAGTACATCCGCAGGAAGGCCTGGCCGGGGGTCTGCCCGACGGTGAGCAGTCCGTGGTTGCGCAGGAGCATCGCGGGGTGACCGCCGAGGTCCTCGACCAGGCGCCGGCGCTCGTCGAGGTTGAGCGCGACGCCCTCGTAGTCGTGGTGGCCGAGCCGGTTGTGGAACTCCATCGACATCTGGTTCAGCGGCAACAGCCCGCCCTGCTGGGCAGCGACGGCGCAGCCGGCCCGGGTGTGGGTGTGCAGGACGCAGTGCGCGTCCTCGCGGGCGGCGTGGACGGCGCTGTGGATCACGAAGCCGGCCGGGTTGACGGGGTGCGGGCCCTCCTCGACCGCGTTGCCGTCCAGGTCGATCTTCACCAGGTTCGAGGCGGTGATCTCCTCGAACAGCAGCCCGTACGGGTTGATCAGGAAGTGCTGCTCGGGGCCGGGCAGCCGGGCCGAGATGTGGGTGAAGATCAGGTCCGTCATCCGGAAGTGCGCGACCAGGCGGTAGACGGCGGCGAGTTCACGGCGCAGCCGGAGCTCCTCGGTGGTCATCGGGGCCCTCTCGGTCATCGGGGTCTCCTCAGGCGGCCACGGGCGCGGCGGACTCGGCGGCGGCCCGCTCGGGGGCGTCCTGGCCGGCCAGGCGGCGGCGCCACTGCTCCAGGACGACGGCGTCGGTGGGCCGGGTGGCGAGGCTGGCGGCCAGGTAGGCGACCAGGCTGACGGCGAGGCCGTAGTAGATCGGCTCGTTCGCGAGGACGCCCTCGGTGACCATCAGGACGATCACGGTGAGGCCGCCCGTGACCATCGAGGCGAGCGCGCCCTGCAGGTTGCCGCGGCGCCAGAGCAGGCCGCCCAGGATCGGCACCAGCAGGCCGCCGACCAGCAGGTTGTAGGCCACCGTGAGGGCGGAGATGACGTCGTCCAGCAGGCAGGCGACCAGGATCGAGACGGCGCCGAGGGCCACGATGGCCAGCCGGTTGGAGCGGACCTCGTCGTGGTCGTCGGCGAGGGCCGGCGCGGGCCGTCCGCCGAGGGTGCGCAGCCGGGCCCAGATGTCGTTGTTGGCCACCGTGGCGGAGGCGATCAGGGCGCCGCTCGCGGTGGACATCATCGCGGACAGCGCCGCCGCCAGCACCAGGCCCTTGACGCCGGTCGGCAGGACGTTCTTGACGATCGTCGCGAACGCGCCGTCCGCGCTGGGCAGCGTCGGGTAGAGCGCCTTGGTGGCCATCCCGATGACGGCCCCGGCCAGCGCGTAGACCAGGCAGTAGACGCCGGCGACGGTGCCGCCGTACGAGGCGACCCTGTCGGTGCGGGCGGTGAACACCCGCTGCCAGATGTCCTGGCCGATCAGCATCCCGAAGGTGTAGATCAGCACGAAGGTGAAGATGGTCTCGCCGCCGATCGAGGTGAACGAGAAGTACCCGGTGGGCAGCTTGTCCTTCATCTCGGCGAAGCCGCCGGCCCGGATCACGGCGATCGGCAGCAGCAGCACCAGCACGCCGACGCTCTTCACCACGAACTGCACCATGTCGGTGAGGGTGATCGACCACATCCCGCCGAGGGCCGAGTAGCCGACCACGATGCTGCCGCCGATCACCACGGCCACCCAGCGCGGCACGTCGAACAGCACGTCGAAGACGGTGGCGTAGGCGATGGTGGAGGTGACGGCCAGCATCAGGGTGTAGATCCACATCACCACCCCGGAGATGATGCTGGCGGCGCCGCCGTAGCGCAGCGAGAGCATCTCGGCGACGGTGTAGACGCGCAGCCGGGCGATCCGGGCGGAGAAGAAGACGCTCAGCGCCAGCAGGCCGAGGCCGATCGCGAAGACCATCCAGGCGCCGGACAGGCCGTAGGTGTACCCGAGCCGCACCCCGCCGATGGTGGAGGCGCCGCCGAGGACGACGGCGGCCATGGTGCCGGTGTACATCAGCGGGCCGAGGCGGCGGCCGGCGACCAGGAAGTCGCTCTTGGAGGCCGCGCGTCTCTTGCCCCACCATCCGACTCCGACGATGCCCAGCAGGTATCCGATCATCACGACGTAGTCGACGGCCATGGGGTCCTCCGATCCGGTGCGGCCCGCGCGGTGGGACGCGGGGGCCGCCCAGGTGGCTGTTCGTGGGGGCGACCGCTGCGCGCCGTCGGGGAGCGGGGGTGGCGGCGGCAGCGGCTGGTGGCGGGGGAGGTGACGGGTTCGTGCGCTCTCGGGGTCGGACGGTCGTACGGCCGCGGGGGTCGTACGGTCGCGGGGTCCGGATGCCCGGGGCCCGCGTGCTCCGGGGGCTGCCGTACGAGGGCCGCCGTTCCGGGGTCGGGCCCGGGCGGGCGGGTGGCCCGGAGCCGGCGTGGTGGGGGCCGGTGGGCCGGAGGCCGGCCCCGCGGCGATGCAGTGACGCTATCCGGGCCCGGCCCCGGAGAAGAAGTGCCGGTTTCGTCCAACCTGGTGGACGACAATGGATGAAACATCCTCGGAAGGCGCCCCGTGACCACCCCCGACCAGCCCGCCGCACCCCCGTACGCGCCGGCCCCCGGCACGCCCGCCGTACCGCTCTCGGTGCTGCTCGCCGACCCGGCCCTGGGCCTGGAGCGGATCGCCGGGCCCGTCGACGACCGGCTGATCGGCACCGTCGGCACCACCGAGGTCGAGGACCCGGCGCCCTACCTGCTCGGCGGCGAACTGCTACTCACCGCCGGCGTACGGCTCCCGCAGAGCGCCGAGGGCATCGACGGGTACGTCCGCGGCGTGGTCGGGGCCGGCGCCGCCGCCCTGGGCTTCGGCGTCGCGCCCGTCTACCAGGAGGTGCCACCGGAGCTGGTCGCCGCCTGCGAGCGGCACGGCCTGCCGCTGCTGCGGGTGCCGGTCGCCACCCCCTTCGTCGCCGTCGGCCGGGCCGCCTACGGCGCGATGGCGGAGGCCCGCAACCGCGACCTGCGGCAGATCTCCGAGGCGCAGTCCGCGCTCGCCTCCGCCGCCGCCCGCCCGGACGCGCTGCGCGCGGTGCTGCACCAGCTCTCGGTGCACCTCGGCGCCTGGACGGCCCTGCTCGACGGCCGGGGCGGCGAGCTGTTCGGCGCCGGCCGGCGGCCCGGCCCGGCCGTCCAGCGGCAGCTGTCCGAGCTGGCCGTCCGCACCGCCGCCCGGGCCCGCCCGGCCGGGCCCGGGCGGGTCCGCCCGCCGACCGCCGCCGCCGAGCACCACGCCGGGACGTACCTCACCGTGCACAGCCTCCCCGGCGGCGATCGGTCCGGCGGCCCGCTGGCGCTCGGCGTCGCCGCCACCGCGCCGCCCACCGTGGTGCACCGCTCGGTGACCGGCGTCGCCACCGTGCTGCTCTCGCTGCTCACCAGCCCCCGGCACGCCCTCGGCGCGGACGCCGCCGGTGCGGGCGCCCTGGTCCGGCTGCTGCTCGGGGCCACCCCCGCCGAGGTGGCGCCGGCGCTGCTGCCGGCCGGCGCCCCGCCCGCCGGGCGCTGGGTGGTGGTGCACGGCCGGCGCGGCCGCCCGGGCACCGGCCCCGCCGTCGACCCGGGCGGCGACGCCGTCCGCCTCGCCGCCCTCGGCACCGTGCTCGGCACGCCCTACCTGGACCTCGAAGGCGACACGCTGCGGGCGCTCGTCCCCGGCGACCGGCCGCCCGAGCCGGGCTCCGCCGCCCGGCTCGGCTGGACCCTCGGCCTGAGCGCCCCGGCGGCCACCGCCGACCTGCCGATCGCCGACACCCAGGCCCGGCGGGCCCTGCGCCGCGCGCTGGCCACCGGTGAGGAGGTGGTGCACCACCGCACCGAGGAGCGGAGCGTGCACGGCCTGGTCTCCGGCTCCGACGCCACCGAGCTCGCCCGGCTGCGGTTCGCCCCGCTGGAGACGGCCGGCGCCCCGGGGGCGGCCGTCCTGCTGGAGACCCTGCGGGCCTGGCTCTCCCTGCACGGCAGCTGGGACCGCACCGCCACCGCCCTCCAGCTGCACCGCAACACCGTGCGCCAGCGGATCGCCCGGGTGGCCGAGCTGCTCGGCGTGGACCTGCAGGATCCGGACGTCCGGATGGAGCTCTGGTTCGCGCTGCACTGGCTGCCGGGCGAGCGGCCGGCGGACGGCGGGCGCTGAGCGCGGTCCGGCCGGCCGGTTCGGCGCCCGCCGGGCCGGCGCGGGCGGGCAGACTGGGCGGGTGCAGACTTCGACCCGCCCCACCGCCGAACAGCTCGCCGCCGCCCAGGACGCGACCATCCCGGACATCGCAGCGCCCGGGCTCACCGTGCTCTTCTGCGGCATCAACCCGGGCCTGTGGTCCGGCGCGACCGGCCGGCACTTCGCCCGCCCCGGCAACCGCTTCTGGCCGGCCCTGCACCGCTCCGGCTTCACCCCCCGCCAGCTGCGCCCCGACGAGCAGGAGCAACTGCTCGACCTGGGGCTGGGCATCACCAACGTGGCCCCCCGCACCACCGCGAAGGCCGACGAACTGACCCGGGACGAGCTGCGCGCGGGCGGCGCCGCGCTCGCGGAGCGGGTGGCCCGGCTGCGTCCGCGCGCGCTCGCCGTCCTGGGCATCGGCGCCTACCGGACGGCCTTCGGCAGGCCGCGCGCGACGGTCGGGCGCCAGCCGGACGGGCTCGGCGACAGCGAGGTGTGGGTCCTGCCCAACCCGAGCGGCCTGAACGCGCACTACACCCTGGACGCGCTCGCGGAGGAGTTCGGCCGGCTCCGGGAGGCCGTCGGCCGGTAGTGCCCGGTGCCGCCCCGGCCACGGCCGCCGGCCGCCCGCCGGGCCGGGTTCGAGCGGGGTTCGGGCCGCGGTTCGGGCCGGGATCGACGTCCGGCTGCGTCCCGGCGCCGACCGGACGGCGGCCGAGGAACGCCTGCGCGCCGCGGGTCGGGCGTACGGCGCCGACCGCTGTCACCCGTGGCGGCGTTCCCCCGGAAGCGTGTGGTCCGGCCGGCCGGCTTCGCCCGATCGGTGGACACGTGCGGCGGAACACCGGCGGCGGAACACGGGCGATCGGCTCGGCGTGGCGAACACGGCGTGGCGGACACGGATCGGCGCGACCGGACCGCACCCGCACCTCGACGCCGACGACCCGGGCCCCACGGCGGCCGGAACGGGGAGGAAGGACCGGGTGAATTCCTGTTGCCGTCACCGCGCCCCGGCCGGATACCCGATCAAGATCAAAATCGTGCCGGCGGCCGGCGGATTGGGCCGGACGGCCGATCCCCGACCCGGCAATTCCCGCGACACGGCGGGTGGCACGGCGTCGGAAAGGAAGATCGTCCCAGCCCCGAAGCCCGGTCGGCCGATGTACGGCCCGGGCCGCCGGGACGGAAAACCGCGCACAACGGCCGTGGGGCCCGCAGAAAATCTGCGGGCCCCACGGTCTGCGACTCAAGCCGCGTACTTCGACACAACCATCAGATGACGGTGATGTTCTCCGCCTGCGGGCCCTTCTGGCCCTGCGTGACGTCGAACTCGACCTTCTGGCCCTCGACGAGCTCGCGGAAGCCCTGGGCGCTGATGTTCGAGTAGTGGGCGAAGACGTCGGCGCCGCCACCGTCCTGCTCGATGAAGCCGAAGCCCTTCTCGGCGTTGAACCACTTCACGGTGCCAGTAGCCATATTCATTCTCCTTCGGGGCTGAACCGGCGATCCACACCTCGCGGACCACCTTGTCGTCGCGCTGATTGCCCCGTCCGGAAAAGAATCCGGGCAAAAAACAAAAAGTGCGCCCCGGGTCGAAACCAGCAGGCGCACACATAAGTTCATGGGAACCAAAACTGCAACTGATACCGACAGTACCACGGCCGGAGGGTCGAATGACCCGGGGCCGGCAGAAAATTCAGGCCTCGCGCCGGCAGGCTCCGATGTGCGACTCTCGACCTAGAGGACCAGTCCATCCCCCGACCACACCCGTGAGGCAACATGCGCTCCACCATCGCCGGCCGCTCGTTCTACCTGGAGGCGAACGAGGTGGAGAAGGCCATGGCCGGCATCAAGCCGGAACCCGCCCTGGCCGAGGCCGTCCGCATCGGACGCCGCTGGTACCCCGTCAAGCAGGTCGGCGCCGTCATCACCCGCCAGGACCGTCGCGACTTCAGCGCCGCCGAGGTCTACCGCGCGATGGAGCGACTCGGCTTCACCTGCCGGACCGCCCCGCCGGTCGCGGAGACGCCCGAGCCCACCGAGCCCACCGCCGGCACGGAGTCCACCGACCCGCTGGGGTTCTGACCACGCTCCGGCCGGACGAGGACGGGCCCCCGCCCACCTCCGACAGCCCGCGTGAACCACGCCCGGCCAGGCCCGCAGGGCCGCCGGGCCTTTCGGCTTGTCCGGCCCCGGGCGGGCGGGCCCGGGGGCCTGCCCGCCCGGCCGGTGCCCGGCCCTAGCCGGGCACCTCGGAGCCCGCCGCGCCGGCCCCGCGAGCCAGTTCCGCGACGAACCTGTGCACCTGGCCGGCCGGGTCCGCCGCGCCCGTCCAGCCGGTCATCAGCAGGTGGTGGACGGTGCCCACGACGACGAGCGCCAGCGCGCCGCAGTCCGTCCCCGACCCGACCCGTCCGAGCTCCCGCTCCGCCTCCAGGTAGTCGGCCAGCGCGCGCTCGACCTGCGGCATCCCCGGCGCGCCGGCCGCCATCGCCGCGCGCACCCGGGCCGACACCCCCGCCCGGGTCAGCGCCAGCGAGGCGACGGCGGGGCCGCTGGAGGCCAGCAGCGCGAGCGCCGTCGCGGTCAGGTTCCCGGCCACCGTGCCCTGTCCGGCCCGGCCGGGGAGGGCCGCGGCGCCCTGCGCGACCGCGCCGAAGCGGTCCAGGACCAGCTCCGCGACGAACTCGTCCAGGTCGGCGAAGTGGCTGTACAGGACGCCCTTCGCGCAGCCCGCCTCGCCGGTGACCGACCGGTTCGACAACCCGCCCGGCCCCTCCCTGGCGAGCACCCGCTCCGCGGCGGCGAACAGCCGCTCCCGGACATCGGTGATCGGCACTCCTCGGGGTGACATCGTCCTCCTCCGCCGCCGCCCGGGGGCGACCGCCTCCCACCGATACCCCTTGCAGGTATGGGCGCTCGCCCATACTATATGGGCAGGCGCCCATTCTAGGGGGCGGCGCCGCACCCGACCGGAGGGATCTCCCGATGCACCAGGTCGTCAACACCGAGCAGGCCCAGGCGTGGAACGGCTACGAGGGGCAGCACTGGGCCGACCACCACGACCGCTGGCAGGCCGTCAACGAGGGCTTCGACGAGCACCTGTTCACCGCCGCCGCGATCGGCCCGGACGACCGGGTGCTCGACATCGGCTGCGGCACCGGCCGGACCACCCGATCGGCCGCCCGCCGCGCCCCCGGGGTCCGCGCGCTGGGGCTCGACCTGTCCGCCCCGATGCTCGCCCGGGCCCGCGCCGCCACCGCGGACGACGATCCGGCCGACGTCGCGTTCGTCCAGGGCGACGCGCAGGTGTTCGCCTTCCCCCCGGCCTCCTTCGACGTCGTGGTCAGCCGGTTCGCGACGATGTTCTTCTCCGACCCGGTCGCCGCCTTCACCAACGTCCGCACCGCGCTGCGCCCCGGCGGGCGGCTCGCGCTGGTCTGCATGGGCGACCCGGACCGCAACGACTGGCTGCGGGCCCTGTTCGCGCTGCGTCCGCACCTGCCGCTGCCGCCCCTCCCCTCCCTCGGCGACCCCGGCATGTTCTCGCTCGCCGACCCCGCCCGCATCCGCGAGGTGCTCTCCGGGGCCGGCTACTCGCAGATCGACTCCACCGCCGTCGAGGCCCCGATGCACTGGGGCCGGGACGCCGCGGACGCCGCCCGGTTCCTGCTCGGATCCGGCCCGGCGCACCACCTGCTCGCCCGGGTCGACGCGGCCACCGCCCGGCGGGCCGAGGAGGCCCTCACGGCCGCCCTGCGCCCCCACGCCGGGCCCGACGGCGTACGACTGCGCGGCTCGGCGCGACTGGTGACCGCCGTGGCCCCCTAGGGCCTGTCCGCCGCACCCCGCGGGCGCCCGGAACCGGCCCGCGGCTCACTCCTCGATCGCCCCGCCGACCGCCCGCAGGTGCTCACGGAACGTGAGCGCCGGATTCGCCTCACGGGCCGCCAGATAGCGGTCGAAGCGGGTCTGTTCGCGCAGCGACGTCCCGGCCCGCATCGCCTCCGCCTGCCGCTCCTCGGTCACCCGGACGGCGTCGGCGGCCGCCGCGATCTCGGGCAGCCTCGCCGCCGGCAGGAAGATCACACCGTCGCGGTCGCCGACCGCCACGTCGGCGGCCGTGACCACCCACGGTCCGACGTGCGCGAGCTCCAGCCCGTCCGGGTGCCGCACGCCGACCCCGAGCGGCCCCGCGGGCGTGGCGCCGAGGCTGAACAGCGGCAGCCCGATCCGCAGCAGCTCGCCGGTGTCGCGGTGCAGGCCCCAGACGACCGCCCCGGCCAGACCGGCCCGCTGGAGCTCCAGCACCGCCAGGTCGCCGACGCACGCCTCGTCGAGCCGGCCGCCGTTGTCGACGACCATCACGTCACCCGGCCGGGAGTACTCCAGCGCCTCGAAGAAGACGTCCACGCTGCCGACGTGACGCACCGGCAGCACCCGGCCCGCGCAGCGCATCCCGCCGGACAGCGCCACCAGCCCCGCCGGGCCGCACCGCACCGGGAGGCCGAGGCGCAGGCACGCGTCCGCGAGATGCGGGGTGGACAGTGCCGACAGCGCGGACAGCGCCTCGGCCTGCTGGTCGCTCATCAAGCCCTCCGGATCCCCGGCCCCGGCCGGGGGCGGCAGCGCCCGCCACGGCCGGACCGGGTCGACGTCGCCGATCGGCTCCGCAGTCTCCTCCCCCGCCACGAACGGGGCAAGGAGAACGCCCGATCGGGTGAGCGGGGCGGCTCCGACCGCTCAGCGACCGCCGAACTTCTCGTCCGTGGGGACGATCTCGCGGCCCAGCGGCATCAACGAGATCGGGATCATCTTCAGGTTCGCCCAGCCGAACGGGATCCCGATGATCGACAGGAACAGCGGGATGCTGGTGATCACATGCCCGATCGCGAGCCAGATGCCGGCGAAGATCACCCAGATGACGTTGCCCACCAGGGACGGCGCGCCGGCGTCGTCCCGCTGGACGGTCGTCCGGCCGAAGGGCCACAGGACGTAGCCCGCGATGCGGAACGAGGCGATGCCGAAGGGAATGGTGATGATCAGGATGCAGCAGATGATCCCCGCGATGGCGTAGCCGATGGCCATCCAGATGCCGCAGAAGATCAACCAGATCACGTTGAGGATAAAGCCGATCACCTTCATGGAATCCACCCTCCCACGAGCCGTCCCCCGAGGCTCTTCGGTGCGTACCCGGCGAGTCCCCGCCGGGGGGCCACCGGAAACCCGGGGGCCGGGGCCGCTCCGCTCGCGGGCCGTCAGCCGAGCGGCTCGCGGGCGTTCTGCAGGCGGTCGAGCTCGGCGATGTCGGGGTGGTGCAGGTCGAAGGCCGGAGACTCGGAGCGGATGCGCGGGAGGGTGACGAAGTTGTGCCGCGGCGGCGGGCAGGAGGTCGCCCACTCCAGTGACCGGCCGTAGCCCCACGGGTCGTCGACCTCGACCTTCTCCCCGTACTTCGCGGTCTTCCAGACGTTGTAGAGGAACGGCAGGGTGGAGAGGCCGAGCAGGAAGGAGCCGATGGTGGAGACGGTGTTCAGGGTGGTGAAGCCGTCCGAGACCAGGTAGTCGGCGTAGCGGCGGGGCATGCCCTCGGCGCCGAGCCAGTGCTGGACCAGGAAGGTCGCGTGGAAGCCGATGAACAGCGTCCAGAAGTGGATCTTCCCGAGGCGCTCGTCGAGCATCCTGCCGGTCATCTTCGGCCACCAGAAGTGGAAGCCGGCGAACATCGCGAAGACGACGGTGCCGAAGACCACGTAGTGGAAGTGGGCGACGACGAAGTACGAGTCCGAGACGTGGAAGTCGATCGGCGGGGAGGCCAGCAGGACGCCGGTGAGACCGCCGAAGAGGAAGGTGACCAGGAAGCCGACCGTCCAGAGCATCGGGGTCTCGAAGCTCAGCGAGCCCTTCCACATGGTGCCGATCCAGTTGAAGAACTTCACCCCGGTGGGCACCGCGATGAGCAGCGTCATGATCGAGAAGAACGGCAGCAGCACCTGGCCGGTCACGAACATGTGGTGCGCCCAGACGGTGATGGACAGGCCGGTGATGGCGACGGTCGCGGCGATCAGGCCGCTGTAGCCGAAGATCGGCTTGCGGCTGAAGACCGGGATGATCTCCGTGACGATGCCGAAGAACGGCAGCGCGATGATGTACACCTCGGGGTGGCCGAAGAACCAGAACAGGTGCTGCCAGAGCATCGCGCCGCCGTTCGCCGGGTCGAAGACGTGCGCGCCGAACTTGCGGTCGGCCTCCAGCGCGAGCAGTGCGGCCGCCAGCACGGGGAACGCGAACAGCACCAGCACGGCGGTGAGCAGGATGTTCCAGACGAAGATCGGCATCCGGAACATGGTCAGCCCCGGCGCCCGGAAGCAGACGATCGTGGTGATGAAGTTGACCGCGCCCATGATGGTCCCGAAGCCGGAGAGCGCCAGACCCATGATCCACATGTCCCCGCCGATCCCCGGCGAGTGGACCGCGCTGTTCAGCGGCGCGTAGGCGAACCAACCGAAGTCCGCGGCGCCGTCGGGGGTGGCGAAGCCGGCCACCACGATCAGCGAGCCGAACAGGTACAGCCAGTAGGCGACCATGTTGAGCCGCGGGAACGCCACGTCGGGGGCGCCGATCTGCAGCGGCATGATCCAGTTCGCGAACCCGGCGAAGAGCGGGGTCGCGAACATCAGCAGCATGATCGTGCCGTGCATGGTGAACAGCTGGTTGTACTGCTCGTTCGACAGGATCTGGGTGCCAGGCCGGGCCAGCTCCGCCCGCATCAGCAGCGCCATCACCCCGCCGACCAGGAAGAACCCGAAGGCGGTGGTCATGTAGAGGGTGCCGATGCGCTTGTGGTCGGTGGTGGTCAGCCAGGACACCAGCACCTGCCCCCGGGGCCCTCGCCGGCGACCGCCCCGGCGGGGGCGGGGCGGCCGCTGCGGGCCGCGCCCGGGGGTCTCGGTTCTCGGCAGAAGGGTCATGGCTCCGCACCTTCCCTGGGCACCGTCACGAGTGGTCCGTCAAGCACTACCAGTCGCGATTGCCGGGAGCGTGCGGCACGCCGGGTCGGGCCGGGGCGGCGTCAGCCGAACGCGGACGCACGCCGGGCCCGCGCCCCCGGCCGGGCCCGGACGCCCCCCGCGGCGCGCCGGGGCGGGACCCACCCGGCCGTACCCGGCCGCGAGGGACGCCCCCCGGCCCCGGCCGGCCGCGACGGGCACCTCAGCCCCGGGCCCGCTGCGTCGCCGCGATGCACAGCAGGACGGCGAGCGCGGTGACCGGAGCGGCCGGCGGCAGCTCCTCCCCCAGCAGCAGGACGGCCCACACCA
Source organism: Kitasatospora sp. NPDC057015 (assembly GCF_042673745.1). Lineage (NCBI taxonomy): Bacteria > Bacillati > Actinomycetota > Actinomycetes > Kitasatosporales > Streptomycetaceae > Kitasatospora > Kitasatospora sp. NPDC057015. The sequence continues at coordinate 11,821 of NZ_JBHUSG010000005.1, read as the reverse complement.
GGGTCAGACCCGGCTGGGCGAGCTGCAGCTGACTGGCCTTCGGCACACCGACCTCGGCCATCCCCCGGTACCAGACCACGAATCCGCCGAACTGCGAGACCGCCGCCGTGTACGCCAGCCCGCCGACCGCCCCCGCGGACAGGTGGACGGGTTCGGCCGCCAGGGCCAGCGCCGCGGCGGGCACCGTGACGGGCAGCGAGGCCACCACCGCCCAGCCGATCACCTGCCAGCCCGGCATCTCCCGGGAGAGCCGCCCGCCCTCCGCGTACCCGGCGGCGCAGACCAGCAGGGCCCCGAACAGGTAGAGGTCCGCCAGGGCCAGGCGGCCGTGGCTCTGCTGGAGGGTGAAGCCGAGCACGGCGGCCGCGCCGGCCAGCGCGGCGCACCAGAAGGCGCGGGAGGGCCGGGCACCGGTACGGGCCGCCGAGACCGCGGCGGTGGCCAGCGGCAGGATGCCGACGACGACGGCCGTGTGGGCGGTCGAGGAGGTCTGCAGGGCCAGGGTGGTCAGCAGCGGGAAGCCGAGCACGCAGCCGGCCGCCACCACGAGCAGCCCGGGCCAGTACCGGCGGTCGGGGACGCGGACCCGGGCGGCGGCCAGGCAGCCCAGCGCGAGGACGCCCGCCAGCACCCCGCGCAGGCCGGTCGCCGTCCAGGGCCCGAAGCCGGTCAGGGCGCCGGCGGTGGCGGGGAAGCTGAAGGAGAAGCAGAGGACGCCGAGGGCCGCGAGCAGGGTGCCCCGGCCGGCGGCGCCGCCGGTGCGGCGGCCCACCGCTATCGTGATCGGTCGAGTAGCGCTATCTTGTGCCGTCATGAACGAGCCTAGCAGCGTCACCGAACTGGCCGACAGTCTCCGGCGCGATCTCGACCGCTACTCCGAAGGCGAGAAGCTGCCGTCGAGCCGGGCCCTGGTGGAACGCCACCAGGTGAGCCCGGTGACGGTGTCCCGGGCGATCGCGCTGCTGGTCACGGAGGGCCTGGTGGTCTCACGGCCCGGCTCCGGCGTGTTCCGGGCGCCCCGGCCGGGCTCCGGCCCCGGGAGCGCGGTGAAGCCGGGGGACGTCTCCTGGCAGGAGGTGACGCTGAGCGCGGAGGCGGGCACGCACGTCCCCGGTGCGGCCGGCCTGCTGGCCACGCTCACCGTCCCGCCGCCCGACGTGATCGACCTGAACGGCGGCTACCCGCACTCCTCGCTGCTGCCCGAACGCACGCTCGCCGGCGCGCTGGCCCGGGCCGGACGCCGGCCCGGCGCCTGGGGGCGCCCGCCGGTGGACGGGCTGACCGAGTTGCGGGCCTGGTTCGCCCGGGACATCGGCGGGCCGGGCGGCTCGCTGGGCGCCAGCGACGTCCTGGTGACGGCGGGCGGGCAGAGCGCGCTGACCACGGCGCTGCGCTCGCTGGTGAGCCCGGGCGCGCCCGTCCTGGTCGAGTCCCCGGGGTACCCGGGGACGCTGGCGGTCGCGCGGGCCGCCGGGTTGCGACCAGTGCCGGTGCCGGTGGACGCGGAGGGCGTCCGGACCGACCTGCTGGCCGACGCGTTCGAGGCCACGAAGGCCCGCGCCTTCGTCTGCCAGCCGCTGTTCCAGAACCCCACCGGCGCCGTGCTCAGCACCCCGCGCCGGGCCGAGGTGCTGCGGATCGCCCGGGCGGCGGGCGCCTTCGTGATCGAGGACGACTTCGCCCGCCGGCTGGTGCACGCGGACGCCGCCGCCCTGCCCCGGCCGCTGGCGGCCGACGACCCGGACGGCGTGGTGGTCCACGTCCGCTCGCTGACCAAGGCGGCCTCGCCGAGCCTGCGGGTGGCGGCGCTCACCGCGCGCGGGCCGGCCATGGAGCGCCTGCGCGCCGTCCAGGTGGTCGACAGCTTCTTCGTCCCGCGCCCGCTCCAGGAGGCCACCCTGGAACTCGTCGGGGACCCGGGCTGGGCCCGGCACCTGAGGGTGCTGGCGGCCGAACTGCGCAGCCGCCGGGAGGCCGCGGTGAGCGCGCTGCGCCGGGGGCTGCCGGGCCTGCTGGGGGCGTCGGTGCCGGCCGGGGGCTACCACCTGTGGCTCCGGCTGCCGGACGGCGAGGACGAGGCGGCCGTCGTCGCCGCCGCGCTGCGCGCCGGTGTCGGGGTGACGCCCGGCCGGCCGTACTTCGCGGCCGAGGCCCCGGGGCCGCACCTGCGGCTGAGCTACGCGGCGGCGGAGAGCGTCGCCCAGGTGGCCGAGGGGGTGGAGCGGCTGCGCCGGGCGTACGCCCCGGCCGGCCGCACCGACTGACCTGGCCGGCTGACGGAGCCCGCTGACGGGCCCGGCTGCGGCCGGCTCCCAAGAGCGGACGGCCCGCCACCGGCGTCAGGCCCGGTGGCCGGCCATCCGCTCCAGGCGGGCGATCCGCTCGGCCATCGGCGGGTGGGTGGAGAACAGCCGGGCACCGGCCTCGCCCGGCCGGAACGGACTGGCGATCATCATGTGGCTGGCGGTCTGGAGCTGCGGCTCGGGCGGCAGCGGCAACTGCCTGGTGCCGGCGTCCAGCTTGCGCAGGGCGCTCGCCAGGGCGAGCGGATCGCCGGTGATCCGGGCACCGTCGGCGTCGGCCTGGTACTCGCGGGAGCGGCTGACGGCCAGCTGGATCAGGCCGGCCGCGAGCGGCCCGAGGATCATGATCGCCAGGATGCCGAAGAGTCCCGGTCCGTCGTCGTCGTCACCGCGGCCGAAGGGCACCAGCCAGGCGAAGTGGACCAGGAACATCACCGCCGAGGCGAGCGCCCCGGCCACCGAGGAGATCAGGATGTCGCGGTTGTAGACGTGGCTCAGCTCGTGCCCGAGCACCCCGCGCAGCTCGCGTTCGTCCAGGATCCGCAGGATGCCGTCGGTGCAGCAGACGGCCGCGTTGCGGGGGCTGCGACCGGTGGCGAAGGCGTTCGGGGCCGGTGTCGGCGAGATGTAGAGGCGGGGCATCGGCTGGCGGGCCGAGGTGGAGAGCTCCCGGACGATCCGGTACAGACCGGGCGCCTCGATCTCGCTCACCGGGCGGGCCCGCATGGCGCGCAGGGCCAGCTTGTCGCTGTTCCAGAACGCGTAGGCGTTGGTGCCGATCGCGACCAGCAGCGCCAGGACGAAGCCGGTGCGGCCGAAGAAGCTGCCGATCACCAGGATCAGCGCGGAAAGACCGCCGAGCAGTACGGCGGTCCGCAGTCCGTTGTGCCGGCGATGCACGGCAGGCCCTCCAGGTGGTGCGGTGGGAAGCCTTCTGTCTAGTCCCCGTGCCGGATCAACGGACGGATGCGGGGGCCTTGTTCCCTTGTGCTTCCGCGTTCCGCCGCCGTGCCTCCCGCCTTCCGGCGCGCAGGCCGGGCCGGGGCCGCGCCCGACCTGCGCCCCGACCGGCCCGCGGGCGGGCGGAGCGGCGACGAACGAGGTCGGCGCGGCCGGCGGCCGGCCGGGCTCAGAAGAGGCTGCCGCCCGCCACCTGGAGCACCAGCTGCGGGGCCACCGAGAGGACCACGGCGACCGAGGCGGTGAGCGCGAGGGTGGCCGTGAGCGGGGCGGGCAGCCGGCGGGCCCGCGGGGCCTGCTCGGCCTCCTGCGGCCCGGGGAGGAACAGCTTCGCCGTCCAGAGCAGGTAGTAGAACAGCGCGATCACCACGTTGACCGCCATCACCACGGCCAGCCAGCCGAGGCCGGCGTCGACGGCGGCCCGGAACACCACGACCTTGCCGAAGAGGCCGATCACGCCGGGCGGCAGCCCCGCCAGGCAGAGCAGGAAGAAGGCCAGCGCGAGCGCCGTCCAGCGGCGGCGGGCGTACAGCCCGCGGTAGTCGTCCAGCCGCCCTCCCGAGCGGGAGACGACGGCGGCCACGGCGAACGCACCGAGGTTCACCACCCCGTAGATCAGGCCGTACGCGGCGGTGGCGCCCAGCGGTCCGGCGCCCTCGGTGTACCCGGCGGCGGCGATCGGCACCAGCAGGTAGCCGGCCTGCGCGACCGAGGACCAGGCGAGCAGGCGGACGGCGCCGTACTCGGTGTCGGAGCGCTGGCGCAGCGCCGCGACGTTGCCGGCCGTCATGGTGAGCGCGGCCAGCACCGCCAGGACCAGGCCCCAGCTGTGGCCGTACGGGCGGAAGCCGACGCTGGTGACGAGCGCCAGCCCGGAGAGGCCGGCGGCCTTGCCGACCACCGAGAGGTAGCCGGCCACCGGCAGCGGGGCGCCCACGTAGGTGTCGGGCACCCAGAAGTGGAAGGGGACGACGGCGACCTTGAAGGCGAAGCCGACCAGGACGAGCACCGCACCGGCCTCGGCCATCGGCTTCAGCTGTCCGGGCGCCTGCGGCAGGGCGTCCGCGATCACGCCCAGGTGCAGGCTGCCGGTCGCGGCGTAGACGAAGCCGACGCCCATCAGCATCACGGCGGTCGCGGTGACGGACGACAGGAAGAACTTCAGCGCGGCCTCGGCGCCCCGGCCGTCGCGGCGCAGGGCCACCAGGGCGAAGGCGGGCAGCGAGGCGACCTCCAGCGCGACCACCAGGGTGGCCAGGTCGCGGGCGGCGGGCAGCAGGGCGGCGCCGGCGGCGCTGCTGAGCAGCAGGAACCAGTACTCGCCGCGGGGCAGCCCGGTGGCGGGGCCGCCGGTCGGGGCCTCCGCGTCCACGGTGTGCACGGAGAGCAGGGCGGCGATCAGCGCCCCGCCGAGCGCGAGCAGCTGGAAGACCAGCGCGAAGTGGTCGGCCACGTAGCTGCAGCCGCCGGCGGCGGCCGGGACGTCCTGCAGGCAGAAGGTGGCGCGGGGGGCGCCGCCGGTGAGCGGCAGCAGTGCGAGGACGGCGAGGGCGAGGCCGGCGACGGAGAACCAGCCGAGCAGTCGCTTGCGGCGCTCGGGCAGGAAGAGGTCGGCGACCAGGACGGCCAGGCCGGCGGCGGCGGCGATCAGCGGCGGCGCGACGGCCACCCAGTCGACGGACTGGATGAGGCCGCCGGGGTCGGCTACGGCGAGGGAGGTCACAGTGGGCTGCCCCGTGAGGTGAGTGCTGAGCTGCGGACCGATCAGGCCGGCGAGCTGGGCGGTGGCCATGGTTCAGCCACCTCCGAGCAGGTACTTGACGGCCGGGTCGGAGAGGCTGAGCAGGAGGGCGGGCCACAGGCCCGCGAGCAGGGTGAGCGCGGCGAGCGGGGTCCAGCTGACGGCCTCGTAGCGGCGCAGGTCCGGGACGACGGCGGTGGCCGCGGGCTGCTCCGGGTCGCCCATGCAGACCCGCCGGACCACGATCAGCAGGTAGGCGGCGGTGAGCAGGGTGCCGAGGCCAGCCAGCACCATGTAGGTGACGAAGGCGGGCCGGGAGAGCCCGGCGGCCGGGTCGAAGGCGCCGTACATGGCGAGCAGCTCGCCCCAGAAGCCGGCGAGTCCGGGCAGTCCGAGGCTGGCGACGGCGGCGAAGGCCAGCAGGGCGCCGAGGCGTGGCGCCCGCCCGTACAGCGCGGCGCCGGTGGCCCCGGCGAGGGTGTCGAGGTCCGCGGTGCCGTAGCGGTCCTTGAGGGCGCCGACGACGAAGAAGAGCAGGCCGGTGATCAGGCCGTGGGCGATGTTGGCGAAGAGCGCGCCGTTGACGCCCACCTGGGTGAGCGAGGCGATGCCGAGCAGGACGAAGCCCATGTGGCCGACGGAGGAGAAGGCGATCAGGCGCTTGAGGTCGCCCTTGGCGCCGGGCCGGGCGAGGGCCAGGCAGGCGAGCGAGCCGTAGACGATGCCGACCGCGGCGAACGCCCCGAGGTAGGGGGCGAGGGTGGCGGTGCCGTCCGGGACGACCGGGAGCAGGACCCGGACCAGGCCGTAGGTGCCCATCTTCAGCAGGACGCCGGCGAGCAGCACCGAGCCGACGGTGGGGGCCGCCGTGTGGGCGTCCGGGAGCCAGCTGTGCAGGGGCCAGGCCGGGGCCTTGACGGCCAGACCGACCATGATCGCGAGTGCGGCGGTGACCTGGGTGGTGTGGCTGAGGCCGCTGCCCCGGGCGGCGGCCAGCGCCTGCATGTCGAAGGTGCCGGCCTCGGTGCCGACCAGCAGGAAGCCGAGCAGCATCACGGCGGAGCCGAGCAGGGTGTAGAGGATGAAGCGGTTGGCGGCCGGGACCTTGCGTCCGCTGCCCCAGCGGGCGATCAGGAAGTACATCGGGATCAGCACGATCTCGAAGGCCAGGAAGAAGAGGATCAGGTCGAGCACGGCGAAGGTGGCGAGCATGCCCACTTCGAGCAGCAGGAACAGCCCGACGAAGGCCCGCGCGGAGGGCACGCCCTCGCCGGCGGGCAGCCGCTTGGCGGAGTAGAGGGCGCAGAGGAAGGTCAGCAGCGAGGTCAGCACGATCAGCGGCAGCGAGACGCCGTCGACGCCGAGGTGCAGGCGCACGTCGAGCGCCGGGATCCAGGCCAGGTCGGTGGTGGCCTGCATCCGGGCGGGCTCGTCGTGGTCGAAGCCGGCCGCGAGCACGACGGTGAGCAGCAGGACGGCACCGGTGACGGCGGTGTTGAAGCGCAGCGCGCGCCGGTCGGCGGCGGCCGGGTCGGCGCCGAAGACGGGGGCCAGGGTGACGGCCGCGCCGAGCAGCGGCAGCAGCAGGAGGGCGATGAGGACCGCGTTCATCGGGGGCTCCAAAGGGGTGCTGCGGCGGGCGGGGCGGGGCGGCGGGGTGCGGCGGCGGGGCCGGTCGGGTGGATCATCCGCTACACCGCCACCCAGACGGCGAGCAGGACGACCCCGGCGAGCAGTGCGCTGAGGTAGGTCTGCGCGTTGCCGGTCTGCGCCAGGCGCACGGCCCGGCCGAGCAGGTTGGCACCGATCCCGCCGCCGCGCACGTACGTCTCGACGACCTCGCGGTCGAGGAAGCGGACGAGCTTCGCGGCGCCGCCGACCGGGCGGACGACCAGGGCGCTGTACAGCCGGTCGACGCCGAAGCCGTGCCGGGCGGGGGTGAACAGCGGGCCGAGCAGGGTGCGGCCGGGATCGGCCGGGAAGTGCTCCGCCGCGGGGGCGCCGGCCTGCTCGGGCACCATGCCCTCGGCGGCGGGCCGCGGGCGGGCCGCGGTGATCCGCGCGGTGGCGGAGCGCCAGGCGGCGTACGCGATCAGGATGCCGATCACGGCCATGCCGGTGCCGATCACGGCGGTGGCCGGGGAGGGCCGCAGCGAGCCGCCGTCGAGCAGGGTGGGCAGCCAGTCGGAGCGCACGCCGGCGATGCCGAAGCCCATGGTGGGCACGGCGAGCACCCAGAGCGGCCAGCGCATCGCGGACGGCTCGGCGGTGCCCGGGTCGGCCTCGTCGATCTCGGGCGAGTAGGGGGCGTCCGGCTCGGCGCCGGCGGGTGCCGGTGCGGCGGGGACGGCGGAGGCCGGGGTGTGGAAGGCCACCAGCCAGAGCCGGGTGGCGTACGCGGCGGTGATCAGCGCGGTGAGGCCGGCGGCGACCAGGACGATCCACCCCGCCGCGGCGGGCACCGCGGAGGCCGGGCCGACACCGTTGGTGACGGCCTCTCCGGTGGCGGCGTGCTCGGCGGCGGTGAGCACCGCCTCCTTGCTGAAGAAGCCGGAGAACGGCGGCAGGCCGACCAGGGCGACCAGCGCGATCCCGGTCGTCCAGTAGGCGTCCGGCACCCGGCGGCGCAGCCCCGGCATCCGGGACATCGCGGAGATCGAGTTGGTGTGCGCGGCGTGGATGACCACACCGGCGGCGAGGAACAGCAGGGCCTTGAAGGCGCCGTGGCTGACCAGGTGGAAGACCGAGGCCTCGCGGTCGCCGGCGGCCAGGGCGCCGGCCATGTAGCCGAGCTGGCCGACCGTCGAGTAGGCGAGGACGCGCTTGAGGTCGTCCTGGGCGAGCGCGCAGAGCGCGGAGCCGATCATCGTGACGGCGGCCATCACCGCGAGGACGACCAGGGCGGCGCCGGAGAGCAGGAAGACCGGCAGCAGCCGGGCCACCAGGTAGATGCCGGCCGCGACCATGGTGGCGGCGTGGATCAGCGCGGAGACCGGCGTCGGGCCGGCCATCGCGTCCGGGAGCCAGGTGTGCAGCGGGAACTGCGCGCTCTTGCCGGCCACGCCGGCGAGCAGCAGCAGGGCGGTCAGCGTGGGGTGGCCGATCCGGCCGTCGCCGGCCGCGGCCAGCACGTCGGTGATCCGGAAGCTGCCGGCGTCGGCGCCGAGCAGGAAGATCCCGAACACGAACGGGACGTCGCCGAGCTTGGTGACCAGGAAGGCCTTCAGCGAGGCCGAGCGGGCGTCGGCGGTCTCCCAGTGGTGGCCGATCAGGAAGTACGAGCAGATGCCCATGACCTCCCAGCCGACCAGCAGCACGATCAGGTCGCCGGAGTAGACGACCAGCAGCATCGCCGCGGTGAACAGCGAGACCAGCGCCGCGTACGACGGGTAGCGCGGGTCGTCCTTGAGGTAGGCGGTCGAGTAGACCTGCACGCAGGTGGCGACCAGGCCGACCAGGACGGAGATCAGCGAGGTGTAGCCGTCCAGGTGGATGGAGATCGCGATGCCGGGGCCGCCGGTGGGGGCGAGCCGGGTGGCGGCGTCCAGGGACTGGCCGGTGCCGAGCTGGAGGGCGACGACCAGGGCGAGCACGGCGGAGGCGGCGACCGGGAGGATCGCCAGCGGCCGGGCGAAGCCGGGGGCGCGGCGGCCGGTGGCCAGGGTGGCGGCGGCGCCGAGCGCGGGCAGCGCGGGGACGAGCGCCGGGAGGGCGAGGTTCATGCGGTGGCCCGGCCCTTCGGCGCTTCGGCACCGGCGAGCGCCCCGGCGGCGGCCTCGGCCCGGTCGCCGAGCGCGGTGATGCGGTCGATGTCGGCGGTGCCCCTGGTCCGGAAGACCAGCAGGACGATCGCCAGGCCGAGACCGATCTCGGCGGCGGCGAGGGTGATGACGAAGAGCGTGAGGGCCTGTCCTGCGTGCAGCGAGTCGCGCAGCCAGGTGTCGAAGGCGACCAGGTTGAGGTTGACGGCGTTGAGCATCAGCTCGACCGACATCAGCACCAGGACGACGTTGCGCCGGGCGAGCACGCCGTACACGCCGACGCTGAACAGCAGCGCGGCGAGGACGGCTGGGTAGGCGAGGTGCATCGGCGGTCAGCGCTCCTGCGGAGGGGGCGTCGGGGCGTCGGGCGCCCCGGCGGGGGGTGTCGTGGTGGGTGCGGTCGGGGCCGCGGCGGGCGTCGGCGCGCCGGCGGCGCGGCCGGGGGTGCCGACCGGCTTGCCGGCCCGCAGCCTGCCGGCCCGGGGCGCCGGGACGCGGCCCTTGCCGGTGCGGGACAGCACGATGGCGCCGACCAGCGCCGCGAGCAGCAGGACGGACAGCGCCTCGAAGGGCAGCACCCAGTGCCGGAACAGGCTGGCGCCGGTGGCCCGGGCGGAGCCGCCGCCGGCGCCGAGGTCGATCCAGGCGCTGCGGAAGCCGTCGACCGTCAGGGTCACCAGGGTGCCGGCGGCGGCGAGGGCCACCACCAGCGCCACCCAGCGGTTGCCGGAGTCCGCGTCGGGCGAGCGCCCGATCGGGGCCCTGGTCAGCATCAGACCGAACAGCACCAGCACCACGACCGAGCCGAGGTAGATCAGCACCTGGACCCAGGCGATGAACTCGGCGGTCAGCAGCAGGAACTCCACGGCCAGCCCGCCGAGCGCGACGACCAGCCAGAGCGCCGCGTGCACCAGCTGCCTGGTGGTGACGGTGATCAGCGCGGAGCCGAGCACGGCGACGCCGACCAGCAGGAAGACGATCTCGACGCCGGTCGGGGAGAGGAAGGAGCGGGCGGCCGGTTCCAGTGGACCGGCCGCGGCCAGCAGCGCGCTCACTCGGACTCCTCGGCTTCGGCGGCTGCGCTGGCGGCGGCCGCCGCCAGCTTCTCGGCCGCCTTGCGGGCGGTGGCGATCTCCTTGGGCTCCTCGGCCGCCGGGTCCAGCGCGGGCGGCGCCGGGACGGTCCACATCCACTCGCGGAGCTTGTCCCGCTCGTGCGTCAGCTCCAGGATGTCGGTCTCCGCGTACTCGAACTCCGGCGACCAGAAGAGCGCGTCGAAGGGGCAGACCTCGATGCAGATCCCGCAGTACATGCAGAGCGAGAAGTCGATCGCGAACCGGTCCAGCACGTTGCGGGTGCGGGCCCGGGCGTTCGGGTCGGCGGCGGGCAGCGTCTCCTTGTGGGAGTCGATGTAGATGCACCAGTCCGGGCACTCGCGGGCGCACAGCATGCAGACGGTGCAGTTCTCCTCCAGCAGCGCGATCACGCCGCGGGTGCGCGGCGGGAGCTCGGGCTGCACGTCGGGGTACTGCGCGGTGACGGTCTTCTTCGTCATCGTCCGCAGGGTGACGGCCAGGCCCTTGGCCAGGCCGGAGCCGGGGAAGCTCATCAGGAGATCGCCACCTTGATGACGCCGGTCAGGGCGAGCTGGACGAGGGCGAGCGGGATCAGGACGGTCCACGCGAACCGCATCAGCTGGTCCTCGCGCAGCCGCGGGTAGGTGACCCGCAGCCAGATCACCACGAAGGCCAGCGCGAAGGTCTTGAGGATCGTCCAGAGCCAGCCGAGCTCGTCGGGCAGCGGCCCGTGCCAGCCGCCCAGGAAGAGCACGGCGGTGAGCGCGGAGACCACCAGGATGCCCGCGTACTCGGAGAGCAGGAAGAACGCGAAGCGCAGGCCGGTGTACTCGGTGTACGCGCCGAAGATGATCTCGGAGTCGGCGACCGGCATGTCGAAGGGCGGACGCTGCAGCTCGGCCAGGCCCGCCGTGAAGAACACGAACGCGCCGATCGCCTGCCACGGGATCCAGTACCACTCGAAGGCGTCCACGATGCCGGGCAGCGACAGGGTGCCCGCGGCCATCGCGACGGAGGCCGCGGCGAGCACCATCGGCAGCTCGTACGACATCAGCTGGGCGGCCGTGCGCAGGCCGCCGAGCAGCGAGAACTTGTTCGCCGAGGCCCAGCCGGCCATCAGCTTGCCGATCACGCCGACGCCCATCACGGCCAGCACGAAGAACAACCCGGCGTCGACGGCCTGCCCGACGAAGCCGTCCGGGCCCACCGGGATCGCCAGCAGCACGATCAGGTACGGCAGCAGCGAGACGGCCGGCGCCAGCTGGAACACCCGGCGGTCCGCCCCGGCCGGGACGATGTCCTCCTTCTGGACGAACTTGACGCCGTCGGCGACCAGCTGCGCCCAGCCGTGGAACCCGCCGGCGTACATCGGGCCGAGCCGGCCCTGCATGTGGGCCATCACCTTGTGCTCGGTCTGACCGATGATCAGCGGGAAGGTGAGGAAGACGACGAGCGCGGCGGCGCAGCGCAACAGCGTGTCGAGCAGGTTCACGCGCTGTCTCCTTCCTGGGTGGGCTTCTCGGGTCCGGCTGCGGGGGCTTCGGGCGTCCCGGTCTCGGGCTGCGGGGCATCCGGCTTCGCGGACTCGGGCTTCGTGGCCTCCGGCTTCGCCGGCTCGGGCTTCGCGGGCTCCGGTGCCGGGGTGGCCGCCGGTGCGGCGGGCTCCCCCGCCGGCTCCGCCGCGGGCCCGTGCGCGGGCACCGGTGCGTGCCAGGGCGCGTCGGAGGACCGCGTCCGGGCGGGCGGCGTCGGCGCCGACTTCTCGGCGGGCGCCTCGGCCGGGGTGACCGCCGGCGCCTCGGCCGGTGTCTCGGTCGGGGTGACCGCCGGGACGGCGGCGGTCTGGCTGGCCGAGCCCTCGGTGATCGAGCGGGTGCGCCGGGGCCGGTCGGCCCGGATCGCGGGCCCGCCCTCGGCCGCGGCCGGGGCTGCGGCACCGGCGGCGGCGCCCGCGGCCGCCCGCGGGGTGCGGGCCGCCGC